>JBAZOF010000263.1:0-3734 GCA_041648855.1 Sulfuritalea sp.
ACCGCCGTGTGGCGCCCGAGCACCGAAACTCCGAGCCGCTCGGCGATCGCCTCCAGGCGATGCGATTCCTGATTCGGAAACAGCACGGCAGAAAGCAGGAAGGTATCGAGCACCGGACGATCGAAGCGGATGCCCGTGCGGGCTTCCTTCAATTCGAGAAAGCGCATGTCGAAGGCCGCGTTGTGTGCCACCAGCACCGTATCGGCGACGAAGGCGCGGAAGATCGGCAGCACCTGCGCGATCGGCGGCTGCCCGGCGAGCATCTCTGCCGTGATGCCATGGATCTTCACCGATGCCGCCGGCAGGCTGCGCTGTGGATCGATAAGCTGTTCGTAGGTTTCGTGGCTGAGCAGGCGTCGATTGACGATGCGCACCGCGCCGATCTGGATGATCTCGTCGCCTGCCGAGGGTTCGAGGCCGGTGGTTTCGGTATCGAACACGGTGTAGCTCAACTGCACCAAGAGCCGGTCGTCGAGCGCCAGGCCCGTCTCTTCGGTCTTGAACAGGTCGAAGTCATAGAACTCGGGACGGCTGTCCACCATCGCCGTAACCGCGCTGGAGGCTGTCTCCACCTGCGCGCTGACGGCCGGCAGCAGGAAGCGGAAGAAGGCACGGTAGGAGGCGTGGTCGCGCTGAAACCATACCTCGGCCCGGTTGCGCGCAACGACGTCGCGGACCGTCAGCGGCGACGACTCCCCCGCCACGGTCATCGGATCGAGCTCCCAGGTCATTACCGTCTCGGTGCTCATGAATCCCCCCGACCAGATCAGGTCGATCTGCGCCATCTCGCCATCCCGGGTCAGCCGCAAACTCAGTTCCCTGATCTGGTACTCGTCGTGCAGTCGGGCGGCGAAATAGTTCAGCGCCTGCAGCAGGGAGAAGCCGTCGACCTTGATCCATACCTCGGGATCGACGTCCTCCAGGCTCACCTCCACCGGATGGCGGGCGGACATCCGGTGTCGGGCCGCCATCAACAGGTCGGAGCCGAGCATTTCCTCCAGCGGCCAGCGCGCCTTGAGCACGGCGGCATACTTGCGCGCCGCCGCTTCGATGCGGTCGGCGAGGCCTTCGGCCTCGGCGCGGACGACGCCGAGGAAGCGCTGGTGATCCTCCGCGCTCATGTCGGCATAGTCATGCAGCGTCTCGGCGGCGGCCCGCAGATTTCCCACGGGCCCCCGGCTGCTTTCGGTGAGCTCCTGCAACATCTGGTCGCGCGTGGACTCGCTGTCGAATGCCTCGGTCATGTCCTCGATCATGGTCATGTAGCCGGAGATTCCATGTGCTGCACCGGCTTCCGCGCCGCCCGCGGCCCCAGCCCCCGCTTCCGGGATCGGCGCCACGAGAACGCGCAGCAAACGACCCGACTCGGTCGCCGTGACGAAGTGACGGTGGTTGCGCCGCCGCACATCGATGTTCTCGAGCGCATAGGCAATCAGGTGGCGGTCGAACAGGCCGTAGATCGAACGACCCAGGCCGAGCGCCGCCATGCCCTGGCCCGACGAGCCGGCGAACAGGGCGCGGGCGCGACGGTTGTAGAGCAGCACCAGCCCGTCGGGATTGCAGACGATGACGCCCTGCGCGAGTTCCGACATGAGTACGGCGAAGCGGTTCCGGTCGGCGTCGGCCGCTGCGTTGGCAGCGCGGATTCGCGCTTCGATATCTTCGTCCAGCTCGTGGCGTTGCTCGGCAACGCGATTGACGGCAACAATCAGAGCCTGCAGTTCGCTGCTGCCCTGCACCGTCAGGCGGGTCGCCGGCTCTTCGAGCATTGCGTTCGCCTCTTCGGCCGCTCGTGCCGGCACCAGGACCAGAAATTCGTGCACCGCGCGCAGCATGAGAAACAGGAACACGCAGGCGAACAGGGCAATCATCAGCAGGACGCCCAAGCGGCGCTCGAGCACGGCGGAGAACAGTGCCTGTTCCTCCCCTTCGAGCCCCGAGCCGAGGACGAAGCCGGCCGCCAGCAGGACCGCCAGCAGGTAGAGGCAGGCGACTGCGGCGGCGGCGATCAGCTTGGCTCGGGAACTCACGACAGCATCGACTCAATCAGTGGGGCGCCGGCCGCTCATGCCCTGTCGATCAGGGCCTTGACCTTGGCCAGAAGCTCCCTGGTCGAAAACGGCTTCGTCATATAGACGTCGGCGCCCAGGGCGAGGCCCTTGGAAACCTCGGTGTCGCGGCCCTTGGCGGTCAGCATCATGATCCGCAAGCCCTTGAACTCGGGATCCTGGCGCAGATCCTGGCAGACTTCAAAACCGTTTCGCAGCGGCATCATGACGTCGAGAATCGCCAGGTCGGGCCGCTCGGCGCGGACCTGGTCGAGCGCCTCGGCGCCGTTGTGCGCGACGACCACTTCGTAACCTTCTCGCTTGAGCAGGAATTCAAGCGAAATGACGATATTCGGCTCGTCGTCGGCGATCAGAATCTTCTTGGCCATGCACCCCCTCCTTCGTGTGGTTCTTCTTGTTCTGCCCGAAAGAATACACTGCGGCGGGGCCTTGGGCCATACCGCCCGCGCTGGCGCCGTCGAGCGCGCCAAAAGAAAAGCCCACCGCAAGGGTGGGCTCGGATCTCGCCGGATCGGGTCGATCAGGCGGCTGCTTGCGCCGGGATCTGCCGGCTGTAATGGGTGATGCGGTTTCTGGCATCGACATACACCAGATCGGGCTCGAACTTCTGCAGTTCGATCTCGTTCATCATGACGTAGGTGGCGATGATCAGCAGGTCGCCGGTGGCGGCCTTGCGTGCCGCGGCGCCGTTCACCGAAATGGTGCCGCTGCCGCGCTCGGCGCGAATGGCATAGGTCGTGAAACGCTCGCCATTATTCACGTTGTAGATGTCGATCTGCTGGTATTCCTTGATGTCGGCCGCTTCGAGCAGAGCTTCATCAATGGCACAGGAACCTTCGTAGTGAAGTTCGGCGTGCGTCACCGTCACGCGGTGGAGTTTGGATTTGAGCATCATGCGTTGCATTGTCTGACCTTTCTCATGCAAAGGCGGCAATAAACCGGGATCTCGTTCCAAAGGGAACGGGACTCCCACCTGTTTCGCTTCTGGCACACCGCCGGCATGAGCGCATCGCAGTGACCTAAACTTCCAGATTGTCGATGAGGCGCGTGCTTCCCAAACGCGCCGCCGCCAACACCACCAATCCGGAATCGTGAGCGGATGGCAATTGTAGATCAAGTTTTTTACGCAATGCAACATAATCCGGAGCCCAGCCACTGGCATGCAATTCGGACATTGCCTCCTGTTCCAGCGTGGTCCGGTCCCGGGCTCCGGCACGCACCGCCTCTATTACTTTCGTCAATACCCGGTACAAACGCGGCGCTTCGGCCCTTTCGGCGGCCGACAGATAGCCGTTGCGCGAGGACAACGCCAGGCCGTCGGCGGCCCTGACCGTCTCGCCGCCGACGATTTCGATGGGCAGATTGAACTCGCGGACCATGTTGCGAATAACCATCAGTTGCTGGTAATCCTTCTTGCCGAACAGCGCCACATCGGGCTGGGCGATCTGGAACAGCTTCATGACCACGGTGGCAACGCCGCGGAAATGCCCGGGACGGAACTCGCCGTCGAGAATGTTCGCCTGCTCCGGCGGCGGGTCGATCTGGTAGGTCTGCGGCTGCGGATACATTTGCGCTTCGTCCGGCGCAAAAAGATGCTCGACGCCGGCGGCCGCCAGTTTTTCGCAATCGGCGTCGAAGGTTCGCGGGTACTTTTCGAAGTCCTCG
>JBAZOF010000264.1:0-3725 GCA_041648855.1 Sulfuritalea sp.
AGGAAGGCGTGCGCTATGCTTTCGACACCTGGCCGATACGCACGCTGCTGATCGTGCTGGCGCTGCTGAATTTCACCACCTCGGCCTATGCCGTGCTGCTGCCGGTGTTCGCCAAGGAGGTGTTCCATGGCGACGCGCGCACCCTGGGCTTGCTGTGGGGTGCCGCCGGTTGCGGCGCCTTCGTCGCGACGCTGATGCTGGCAACGCGCACGTCGGTGCGCGGCAGCCTGAATGTGGCGATTTCCTGCGTGGTGCTGGCGGCACTCGCGCTGGTCGTGTTTCCGCTCACAGCACAGCTTGCGATCGCCTTGCCGGCGTTGGCGGCGCTGGGCTTCGGCATCTCTGGCGCCAACGTCGGCATCAACACGGTGATGCAGACCATCGCGCCCGATCGCCTGCGCGGCCGGGTGGTTTCATTCTTTTCCAGCATCCGTTTCGGCCTCGATGCCGTCGGCGGCCTGCTCGCCGGCAGCATCGCCGCGCTGGCCGGAGCTCCCGCGACGCTGCTCGGCGAATCTGCGATACTGCTCGCCCTTTGCGTCTGGCTGCTGCTGCGTGCCGGACGCCTGCGCCAATCGGTAACTCACCCAACATGATCTCGCCGGAAATCCTGCTCGCCTTCCTTGCCGCCTCCGCGCTGGTCACCATCGCACCGGGACCGGACAACCTGATGGTGTTGTCGGTGGGCATCAGCCGCGGCCGCACCGCAGGCATCGGCTTCGGCCTCGGCTGCGCACTCGGCTGCTTCACGCATACGCTGTGGGCGACGCTGGGCATCGGCGCCGTGGTGCTGGCCTCGGAGGCCACCTTCACCACGCTGAAAATGGCCGGCGCGGCCTACCTCGTCTATATCGGCCTGATGGCCTGGCGGCATGCCGGAAAGATGGCGCTGGTACAGATCGATGCGGGCGCCGCGGAACCAATCAGCGTGCACCTGCGGCGCGGCTTCATCGCCAATGTCATCAATCCCAAGGTGGCGCTGTTCTTCATCGCCTTCCTGCCGCAGTTCGTCGATCAGACGCGCGGCGCGGTGTGGCCGCAGATGCTGCTGCTGGGCGCCCTGTTCGCGGCGCAGACCGTGGTGATTTTCGGCAGCCTCGGCTGGTTCGCCGGCAGCATCGGCGCACGCCTGCAGCGCCAGCCGCGGCTCGCCGTCTGGCTCGACCGCTGCGCCGCAGCCATATTCATCGGCCTGGCACTGCATCTGGCGACGGCGCGCTGACAGCCGCCGTACCACCGGCGCCGACTTTTGAGGAATCAACCAGGCACGAGTTTGCGATCTTGCCGCGAGATCGTGGCCCTGGTGCTGCCGATGCGGCGCTATGGCCAGTATCCTGCGAGACGCGCTGCCTATTTGTTCGGCTTCCTGGCTTCCTGCTTGTCGAACAGGTCGGCGGCCCAACCGCCGACCTTCGCGCCGACCGAAGTTCCGAGCCCCGGGCCCAGAATGACCGTCCCCACCGCCGCGCCGGCCATGGTGGCACCGGTGGGATAGAGCAACGGCGAGCCAACGGTTCCGCCGACGTTGAGCGGAACGTTGGCGCTGGTGCCCACCGCCTTGACCTGGGCATTGATGCGCCCAGACAGTTCCTTCCCGGGTGAGACGCTCACCTTGCCGTCGGCACCCAGGGCGCCCGAGGCGATCCTGAGTTGGGTGAAATGGTGGCTGCCATGCTCCACGACGAGATGCCCGGACAAGTGCTCGAAACGAGTTTCGCCGCCCGTCGTTCCCTGCTTGATCAGATTGGTGGCAGCTTTCTGGATGTCAACACCGTGCAGGGTGCCCTGTTTAATGTTGAACGGCGTTTCCAGCCGCAAGGCTTTCATGAGTTGGTCGGCGGATGGCGCCGAGGCGGAGAAAACCGGCTTGGCTGTCAGTCGTCCGCTGACGTGGGTGCCGGGTGACAGCATGGAAGCGACTTGCTGCAGTTCCAGCTCGCTGACATCGAGACTGCCATCGAGTCGCAGGCCTTTCCGCCAGTTGATGTTCGTTTTGCCCACGACCGTCCCGCCATAAAGCCTGGCTGTCACCTGGTCCAGGCTGGCATCGTTGTGCGTTGCCACGCCCTTGATGATCAGTTCGTCGAATACGAGCGCGGGTCCGATCGGCAAGGTCCACGATTTTGCGGTGGCATCGATCAGGTACTTTGCACCGTCCGGCTTGATCAAGGCCTTGAGGTGGCCGTCCTGCGTGGCAATCGACGCGTCTTCGGGTTCGTTCCTGCTGTTGAGCCGCACACGCGCATCGAACGGGCCGAAGTTCCCCTCGCCGAGCTTCACCACGACATTGACGAAACGGATGCTTTCGACCAGGACTGTCGGCGGCTGTTGCGGCGACTCGGGAACATTCGACTTCGCCCATCCCGGAATTTTGTCGATCGCCGCTCTCGTCAGGACCAGAGAGTCGATCTCGATGCTCTTGAGGATCCGCGTCGATTGAAGCAACGAGAAGAGATCGGGGATCAGCGTCACTTTCCCGAGTTTGATGTCTTCGGTCTTGCCGACCGTAATGCCGTCGACCGTGACACGCGGCAAGGGCAGGGCCGCGAACCTGATGCTCTTGATCGATACCGGCTCCTTGAGCTTTGCGGAGATCGCCTCCTCGATGCGCGGAATGTAGTCGTCGAGCGAGATGAAAAACGGCAGTGCCGCCGCGATCACCAGCAGCACCGCGAACGCAATCAGTACGCGCTTGAGCCATTTCATATGAGTTTCAGGCGCTCTAAATCATGGGCGGAACGGGGTTCAAATCTTGCCACAATGCGGCCGGCCATCCTTCTTCCTGCCGGAATCCAGCCGTGTCGCCGGCGCCAGCGCGGTGCGTCCCTACGGGAACTTTCGGGCAATCAGCCGCGCGTGTTCGACTGCGGGGAAAACTCCGCGAGTTCTATCTTCGCCGCGGGCTTCCAGCCCTTCTTGCGGTGTTCCGCGACCACGTTGGTGAAGATTCCGCCGCGCACATAAAAGCGCGCGGTCAGGCGCATGAAGCGCGGCCGGGTGGCCTTGACCAGGTCGTCGAGGATGCGGTTGGTGACATCCTCGTGGAAATGCCCTTCGTCGCGGAAGCTCCAGATGTAGAGCTTGAGGCTTTTCAGCTCGACGCAGACCTTGTCGGCGATGTAATCGAGCGTCAGCACGGCGAAATCCGGCTGCCCGGTCTTGGGACAGAGGCAGGTGAATTCGGGGATTTCCATGTGGATCTGGTAATCCCGGTGCGGCGCCGGATTGGGGAAGGTTTCCAGCGCCTTGGCGCGGGTCGGACTGGCGGGTTTCGGCATGCTGTGGGGCTGCGGGTAAAGGGTCGGGACAGATTATAATGGCCCGGCTTCAGAGCCGTACCTTCGCCATCATCTTTCCGGTTCATCCCTGTGCGTCTAAACAAGCTGAAACTTTCGGGCTTCAAGTCTTTTGTTGAGCCCACTACCGTGCTGTTTCCCGGCCAGCTGGCGGGCGTGGTCGGCCCCAACGGCTGCGGCAAGTCGAACATCATCGACGCGGTGCGCTGGGTGCTGGGCGAATCCAAAGCCTCCGAACTGCGCGGCGAGTCGATCCAGGACGTCATCTTCAAGGGCTCGGGCAACCGCAAGGAAGTCAGCCGTGCCAGCGTCGAGCTGTACTTCGACAACGCCGAGGGCCGCGCCGCCGGCCAGTGGAGCCAATTCACCGAAATCACGGTCAAGCGCCTGCTCGACCGCGAGGGCAATTCCAGCTACTACATCAACAAC
>JBAZOF010000265.1:0-3716 GCA_041648855.1 Sulfuritalea sp.
GAACGCCGGCAGTGGCTGCAGAAGTGAAGCAGGCCTGTCGGTGAGCTTGTCGCTGCTTCGGCGCGGGTGGCCCGGCTGACGCTGCGTCCTAGGCGACCGCCGGCACCTCGCGCTTGCTGCCGTCATCGTTGATGGCAACGTAGGTGAATTGCGCTTCGGTAACCTTGACCACCACCGGATTGGCCGGATGGCGCTCGGCATAAACCTGCACATCCACCGTGATCGAAGTCCTGCCGACCTTGACCACGTCGGCATAGAAGCTGACGATGTCGCCGACCGAGATCGGCTGCTTGAACAGGAAGGACTGCACCGCGACGGTGGCGATGCGGCCGCGCGCGCGGCGCATTGCCGGAATTGCGGCGGCGATGTCGCATTGCGCCATGACCCAGCCGCCGAAAATGTCGCCGTTGCCGTTCATGTCGGCCGGCATCGGCATCACGCGCAGCACGGGCTCGCGCCCCGGAATCTTTACGCCTTCGTGGCCCATCAGCGTTCTCCGCTCTGCAAATAGTTCATCGGGCCGCCAGTATAGGGCGCAAAGCCGGTGCCGAAAATCACGCCGGCGTCGGCCAGTTCGGCATCGGCGACGACGCCGGCCGATACCAGCCGTTGCGTGGCAGCGAGCAGCGGCTTGATCAGGCGCTGCGCCAAGGCCGCCGTATCGCCAGCGCCGACTTTCGACTTCTGCGCCCTGCCATCCACCCACGTGTAGAAGCCCTTGCCCGACTTCTTGCCGAGGTTCTTGCCTTCCACCAGCTCCACCAGCTTCTGCGGCGGATCGGATTCGCCGACCAGTTGACGGCCCGCCGCGACGGCGACATCGAGACCGACCGTATCGGCCAGTTCGATCGGTCCCATCGGCATGCCGAAGGCCAGCATCGCGGCATCGATGGTTTCGGGCGCGATGCCTTCGTCGATGCAGCGCATCGCCTCGTGCATGTAGGGCGCGAGCACGGCATTGACCAGGAAGCCCGGCGCATCCTTCACCGGTAGCGGCAGCTTGTCGATGCCGCGCACGAAAGCGGCGGCCTTCTGCGCGACTTCCGGCGCGGTGATGTCGCCGGCGACGACTTCGACCAGCGGCATCATCGCCACCGGATTGAAGAAGTGGATGCCGACCAGGCGCGAAGGATTCTTGAACTTCGCCGCGATGTCGGCGAGCTTCAGCGACGAGGTGTTGGACGCGATCAGCGCATCGGGCTTGGCGCGCATCTCGATATCGGCGAACAGCGCCTGCTTGGCGTCGAGGTTCTCGAAAATCGCTTCGATGATCACGTCGGCCTGGCGCACGCCGTCACCCTGCGGATCGGCAATCAGCCGGTCGAGCGCAAAGCGCGCCAGCTTCTTGTCGCGCAGCTTTCGTTCGAAGAACTTCGCGGCGCGGCCGACGGCCGGTGCGATGCGCTCCACCGACTGATCCTGCAGCGTCACCGTCATGCCGCGCAGCACGCACCAGGCCGCGATGTCGCCGCCCATGACGCCGGCGCCGACGACATGCACATGGCGAGGCGCGAAATCCTTCCCGGTTTGGCCACTGAGCTTGCCGAAGCCCTTGAGCCGGTCCTGCAGGAAGAAGATGCGGATCAAATTGCGCGTGGTCGGGTGCGTCACCAGCGCATCGAGCGAGGTCGGCTTGTCGGCGGAGACCGCCAGCGTGTTGCCGCCGTAGTTCTGCCACTGGTCGATGATCGCCCAAGGCGCCGGATAGTGTTCCTGCCGCGCGCGTTTCGCCACCTGCTTGCGCGCGCCGCTGGCAACGAAGGCCTTGAGCGGACCGTTCATGAGCTTCTGCATAAACGGCAAGAGCGCCTGACGCGGCGGTTTGCCCGAGAGCACCATCATGCGCGCAGCGTTTTCCATGACGCGCGGCGGCACGCAGGCGTCGGCGAGGCCCATTTTCTTCGCCCGCTTCGCATCGATGTTCTTGCCGGTCAGCATCATGTCCAGCGCCGCCGCCGGGCCAACGATCTGCGGCAAACGCAACATTCCACCCCAACCGGGCACGATGCCGAGCATGACTTCGGGCAGCGCAAACTTGGTGCCCGGTTCATCGATCGCGATGCGATAGCGGCAGGCCAGCGCCAGCTCGGTGCCTCCGCCCATGCAGTGGCCGCGCACCAGCGCCAGCGTCGGGTAGCTCACGGCGGCGAGCCGGTTGTACAAGTCCCAGCCGCGCTTGACCAGGGCTCGCGCCTTCTCCGGCGTGTCGGACGCGACGAATTCCTCGATGTTGGCGCCGGCGATGAAGCCGGCCTCCTTGGCCGATTTGAAGATCAGTCCCCTGGGCGGATTCTTCGCACATTCGTCGAGGATCAGGCCGAGCTCGGCCATGACGTCGGCGCCCAGCGTGTTGGTCGAGGAATCGGCGGTGTCGAGGACCGCCCAGGCCACACCGGCGTCGCCGGCTTCGCGTTCGAGGCGCCAGTGCTTGAAGTTGCTCATGTCGAAATTTCCTGATGTTCGTTGGGGACGACGAAACGACCGACGATGGCCGGCCGCGCATCGCCCTCCAAATGAAGTGCGAAAAGCTGTTCCGCCGGCCGCGGCTCGCTGCGCAGTATGACGCGAGCACCGTAGAAGACCGGGCCCTTGATCCATGTCTCGAGTTGCATCGGGGCATGGTGCGCCGCGCCGAGATGTCCGAGACACTGGCCGATGACCCGCTGCGGATGGGCGAAGGCGCCGGCGTAGCCCGAGCGGCGCGCGTACCAGTTGTTCATGTGCAGGGGATTCAAGTCGCCCGAGAGACGGCCGTAACGCCAGCGGCCATGATCCGACATTTGCCACTCGGTGGCGATCGCCCCGCCCACGCCCGGGCTGGCGCTGGGTTCGGCTTGTGCGGCACCCGCAGGACCGTAGCGTCCGCGCGCGTAAAAGGTACTCTCGGCTTCCCACACGATGCGGCCGCCGGCCTTCGCCTCGACCTGCAAGTCCATCTCGACGCCCTTGTCGAGCACGCGCCGCGCGCCCGTGCGCACAGTGAAATCCAGCACCGCATCCGGCGCGACCGGCTCGTGCTGCACCAGTCGGTTGCGCACCTGCAGCAGCTTCCAGATCGGCAGGGGAAACGCCGGATGGCTGAGCACCGCCATAAGCATGGGGAAGCTAGCGGTATGGGGATAAAGGATCGACAGAGACTCACCCGTCGGCATGCCCGACAGGTCGAGGAAATCGGCGAGATCGCGTGGCGAAGTTCGATGGCCGGACCACCGCGCCTGGATATCGGGCAGTTGTCCGTCGTCTGCAAAGCCGCGTGACGGGCGCCAGACATTCGACATGAAGCCCATGACGGATGGCTTGGCGCGATACTCGAGCCGGACCGGCGTGCGCATCGCGACCCTTGCTAAACCGTTTCGACCAGCACAGCGCCGCCCTGCCCGCCGCCGATGCAGATGGTGGCGATGCCACGCTTGCCGCGTTTGCCATCATGGTTGCGCCGCAGTACATGCAGCAGATGCAGCACGATGCGCGCGCCCGAGGCGCCGACCGGATGGCCCAGCGCGATGGCGCCGCCGTCGACGTTCAGCTTGCTCGTGTCGAGCTCGCCGAGTGCACGATCCAGCCCGAGCTCTTCGCGGCAATAGGCGTCGTCATTCCATGCCCGCAGGCAGCCCTGCACCTGAGCGGCGAAGGCTTCGTTGATTTCCCAGGCGTCGAGGTCGTTGAGGCCGAGACCGTGGCGCTGCAGGATCGGCGTTGCCGCATGCACCGGGCCG
>JBAZOF010000266.1:0-3716 GCA_041648855.1 Sulfuritalea sp.
ACTGGCGCAGTGGCAGGGCAAGCTGTCGGAACTGGTGCGCGACCCGCGCTTCAAGGGGCGTTCGCTGGTCTGTGCCTTCGAGGGCGCGGACGCGGCCGGCAAGGGCGGCGCCATCCGCCGCATCGCCGCGTCGATGGATGCGCGCGACTACCAGATCGTGCCGATCGCCGCGCCGACCGAGGAAGAGCGCGCCCAACCCTACATGTGGCGTTTCTGGCGGCACATCCCGCGCAACGGCCGGGTCACGATCGTCGACCGCACCTGGTACGGCCGGGTGCTGGTCGAGCGCGTCGAGGGCTACTGTGCCGAGGCTGACTGGCTGCGCGCCTATTCCGAGATCAACGACTTCGAACACGATTTGTCCGAAGCCGGCATCATCGTCTGCAAATTCTGGCTCCAGGTCAGCCAGGAGGAGCAGCTGAAACGCTTCAAGGAGCGCGAGAAGATCCAGTTCAAGCGCTTCAAGATCACAGAAGAAGACTGGCGCAATCGCGAGAAATGGGACGCCTACCAGGAAGCGATTTGCGACATGGTGGATCGCACCAGCACCGGTTCGGCACCGTGGACGCTGGTCGAGGCCAACGACAAGAACTACGCCCGGGTGAAGATCATGCGCACCATCTGCCAGAGGCTCGAAGCCGAACTGGAAGGCAAACCCGTGCCGACCGAGAAGGACGACGAGAAAAAGGCCGACAAGGAGCCGAAGGACAAAAAGGACAAGAAGAAGGGCAAGAAGGAGCCAGAGGGCCGGAAGGAAGTGAAGGCCGAAGCGAAGGCCGAAGTGAAAGCCGAAGCGAAGCCAGTAGCAAAACCGAAGGTCTCCAGAGTTCCGCCGAGACCCGCCAGGCCCAAGGCACCCGTCGCTGCAAGAACAGTGAAACCGACGAAAGGCAAGACCGCTACATGACCCTTGATACCCGTAGCAGTCAGCCGGACACCGACGCCCGCCTGGTCGCCTGGGTGCGTCAGGCGGCGCCCTACATCCATGCCTTTCGCGGCCGCACCTTCGTCATCGCCTTCGGCGGCGAAGTGCTCGAGGCAGGGGCCGCGCAGGCGCTGATTCATGACATCGCGCTGCTCGACAGCATGGGCATCCGCCTGGTGCTGGTGCATGGGGCGCGCCCGCAGATCGATGCCGAGATGCACGCGCGCGGCCTCACGCCGAAGTTCCACAAGGGCTTGCGCGTCACCGACGCGGCGGCGCTGGAATGCGTCAAGCGCGCCATGGGCGTCACCCGCATCGAGATCGAGGCGCTGCTGTCGCAGGGCCTGCCCAACACGCCGATGGCCGGCGCCTTCCTGCGGGTGACGGGCGGCAATTTCATCACCGCACGCCCGGTCGGCGTGGTGGATGGCATCGACTTCCAATACACCGGCGCAATACGCAAGGTCATCGCCGAGGAAATACAGGCCGACCTCGCCCAGGAGAACGTGGTGCTGATCACTCCGATCGGCGCCTCACCGACCGGCGAAATCTTCAACCTCGCCTGGGAGGAAGCGGCCGAGGCTGTTGCGGTGGCGATCAAGGCCGACAAGCTGATCTATCTTTGCGACGGGCCCGGACTGGTCAACGCCAAGGGCGCGTTGATCGACGCGCTCACCGCGGACGAGGCGCAGAAGCTGGTCAGCCGGCATCTGTCGGTGCAGGCGCCCGAAGCCGCCCGGGTGCTGCCAAGCGCGATTCGTGCCTGCCGCGCCGGGATCGGCCGCGTGCACTTTCTCGACCGCCAGGCCGACGGCGCGATGCTCATGGAATTCTTTACCCGCGACGGCGTCGGCACGGTCATGACCAGCGCACCGCTGGCTCTGCTGCGCGAAGCCACGATCGACGACGTCGGCGCCATCCTCAGCCTGATCGAACCGCTCGAGGCAGACGGCACCCTCGTCAAGCGCGGTCGCGAGCGACTCGAAATCGAAATTCCCCGCTTCTCGGTGGTCGAACGCGACGGCGTGATCGTCGGCTGCGCGGCGCTCTATCCGTTCTCGACCGAGAAATCGGCCGAACTGGCCTGCCTCGCCGTGATGCCGGATTTTCGTCGCAGCGGCTACGGCGATCAGTTGCGCAGCCACATCGAGGCCCGCGCCAAAAAGATGAAGCTGAAGCGCCTGTTCGTGCTGACCACGCGCACCGCGCACTGGTTCATCGAACGCGGCTTCGCCGAAGCGGGTGTCGATGCGCTGCCGGAAACGCGGCGCGAACTCTACAACTTGCAGCGCCGCTCGAAAGTACTGGTGAAGTCGCTGTAGAACTCACCTGAACTCGATGTAAACTGGGCGCCTTCTTGTAGTCTTAGCGAAAGGAAACACCGTGGCACGCATGGTCAATTGCATCAAGCTCGGACGCGAGGCCGAAGGCCTCGACCAGCCTCCCATGCCGGGCGAAATGGGCAGGAAGCTGTATGAGAACGTCTCCAAGGAGGCGTGGCAGCAATGGATCAAGCTGCAGACGATGATGATCAACGAAAACCGTCTGAGCCTGGCCGACGCCCAGCATCGCAAATATCTGGCCGAGCAGGTGCAGAAACACTTCTTCGGCGACGGGGCAGATCAGGTCGGCGGCTACGTTCCACCGAAGGCCTGACCGCGGCGCGGGTCAGAGATTTCCGAGCTGGCGGGCGACTTCCTTTTCCATCGCCTCCAGCCCGATATGGCGCACGTCGCGCCCCTTGACCAGATAAACGACGTATTCGGAAATGTTCTTCGCGTGATCGCCGATGCGCTCGATGGAACGGGCGACGAACAGCAGATCGAGCGAGCTTGAAATGGTGCGTGGGTCTTCCATCATGAAAGTGATGAGCTGACGCATCGCGGCCTTGAAACCGGCATCCACCTCGCGATCCTGACGCACCACCTCGGCCGAGGCATTGACGTCGAGCCGGGCGAAGGCATCGAGCGCCTTGCGCAACATGGCAACGGCGATCTCGGCCGGTGCGCGCAAGTCCACGCTGGGCACCACGCGCGTATCGCCGCCATGTATGGCGCGCGCCATTTTCGCTATCTTCTTGGCTTCGTCGCCGATGCGCTCG
Source organism: Sulfuritalea sp. (assembly GCA_041648855.1). GTDB lineage: Bacteria > Pseudomonadota > Gammaproteobacteria > Burkholderiales > Rhodocyclaceae > Sulfuritalea. Next base: position 3,027 of record JBAZOF010000266.1, read on the forward strand.
AGGTCGGTGATGGTCTTCACCACCGTCATGATCATGCGCAGGTCGACCGCCGCCGGTTGCCGCTTGGCGATGACGTGATTGCAGGCTTCATCGAGCTCGACTTCATGCCGATTGACCATTCGATCGGTGGCAATCACTTGTTCGATGAGGGCGATATCGCCTGACTCGAGGCCGTCCATGGCCCGAATCACCTGCTGTTCGACGAGACCGCCCATCGCCAGCACGCGCGTGCGCAAACCCTCGAGATCGGCGTCGAACTGTTTGACGATGTGTTCCTGGTTCATGCCGCCACTCCTGTGTGTATTCCCGACACTATAACTGTGACGTGTGAAGGAATTGTTTCAGCGCGTGTAAGTCTGCACGCCGTCCTTGCCGGCCAGCAGCAGCACATCCGCTCCGCGCTGCGCGAACAGGCCATTGGTGACGACGCCGACGATCTGGTTGATGCGCTCCTCGAGACCGAGCGGATCGGTGATCGACAGGCCATGCACGTCCAGGATCAGGTTGCCGTTGTCGGTCACCAGGTCCTTGCGCAGTTTCGGCTTGCCGCCCAGCTTTTCCAGCTCGCGGCTGACATAGGCGCGCGCCATCGGTATCACCTCCACCGGCAGCGGAAAGCGGCCCATCACCGGCACCCGCTTCGAGGCGTCGCAGATGCAGACGAAGGTGCCCGCCACGGCGGCAACGATC
>JBAZOF010000267.1:0-3709 GCA_041648855.1 Sulfuritalea sp.
GGTCGAGGCGCTGAAGCTTGCCCAGGCACAGGCCCGCTTCGAAGAACGCTCGGCGCAAATCGATCGCGATCTGGCCGAACTGCAGCGCCAGGATGAAACCGAGCAGGCCCGTCGCGAGCGCGCCGAGGGGGAGGGCGAATTGCAGCGCGAGCGTCTCGGCGAGGTGCGCGAGCGCCTCGAACAGTCCCTGGAAATCCATCGGCTGAAGGATGCGGCGCTGCGCGAAGCCAGGGCGCTCGAAATCCAGCTCGGGCGCGAAGCCCAGGAGGCCGGCTTCTCCGAGCGCGAATGCCTGTCGAAGCTGGAAGACAACGCCCGCGCCGCGGCGACGGCGACCAGCCAGCTGCAGCGCATCGAGGGCGAGACCCGCGCCGCGCGCACCGAAGTGGCCGGCATCAGCGATACGGTGTTGCAGGAGCAGTTGCACGCCGCGCTGGACGCCAAGCAGGGCAAGGAGTCGGCGCTGGCGGAACGGCGAAATGTGCTCGAAACGGCCGCCGGCGAACTGCGAAGCCTCGACGAGCAGCGCATGAAGCTGGAGCAGGGCATCGTTCCGCTGCGCGACAAGATCAACGACCTCCGGCTCAAGGCGCAGGCGGCCCAGCTCAACGAAGAGCAATTCCGCGAACGGCTGGCCGAGGTGCATGTCCTCAGCGAGGAAGACGAAGCGCCCTTCGCCGAGGAGCTCGCGGCGGGCGGCGCCGACAAGCTCAAGGACAGCGTCCTGCAGGGAGAAATTGCGCGGCTCACGGCCGAAATCGAAACGCTAGGTCCGGTCAATCTCGCGGCACTGGAAGAGCTGGCCACGGCCTCCGAGCGCAAGGGCTTTCTCGATGCGCAATCGACCGACCTGGCCGAGGCGATCGGCACGCTGGAAGACGCCATCCGCCGCATCGACCGCGAAACGCGCGAGCAGTTGCAGGAGACCTACAACACGGTCAACACGCATTTCGGCACGCTGTTCCCGCAGCTCTTCGGTGGCGGCGAAGCGCGGCTGATACTGACCGGCGACGAGATTCTCGATGCCGGCATCCAGATCATGGCGCAGCCGCCGGGCAAGAAGAACACCACGATCCATCTGCTCTCGGGCGGCGAAAAGGCGCTGACCGCGATTGCCCTGGTGTTCGGGCTGTTCCAGTTGAATCCGGCGCCGTTCTGCATGCTCGACGAAGTCGATGCACCGCTCGACGACTCGAATACCGTGCGCTTCTGCGACATGGTCAAGCGCATGTCGGCACAAACCCAGTTCATCTTCATTTCGCACAACAAGATCGCCATGGAAATGGCCCAGCAGCTGATCGGAGTGACCATGCAGGAACAGGGCGTGTCGCGCGTGGTGGAAGTCGACATCGAAGAGGCGCTGCGCCTCGCCGACGATCAGAAAGTGGCCTGAACATGGCAATCAGCGAACTGCAAATCGCCTTGATCGGCGCTGGCGCGGCGGGAGTGGCCCTGGTCTGGGGCTACAACGTCTGGCAGGACCGCCAGCACCGCAAGACCGCCGACCGGATATTCAAGGGTGGTCAGGGTGATGCCCTGCTGGATGGGGAGGAAGCAGACGCGGCCGCTGCGCCGACGGCGGCTTTCCCCGGAGAAGCTGGAGAATGGCGCGAGCCGCACTTTGGCGAAGCCGCTGATGCCTTGCCGGAGGAACTCGGCGAAGCCGATGCTGCGGAGCCAGTCGTCGACCTGCCGTCGGCGCAGGAGGAATCCGGCCCGCCCTTGCCCGCCGAATGCGCGGATCCGGTGGTGGATTGCGTGCTGCGGCTGGCCGCGGCCGAGCCGCTGCCCGCGCCTGCCGTCCAGGCCATGCAGACCGCTTGGGCGGTGGATCTGAGCAAGCCAATCCACTGGCTGGCCAGGGACGATGCCGATGGTGATGGTGCATGGAAGCAGGTCGATGTCCACGACACGGGACGTTACCGCGAATGGGCGGTCGCGCTGCAGCTGGTCGATCGCCGCGGGCCGGTTTCGGACGGCGAACTGGCGCGCTTCTTCGACGGCGTGCAGCAGGTCGCGCAGCAGACCGCGGCGAACCTGGAACTGCCTTCGCGCGGTGAAATCGTGATGCGCGCAGCATCGCTCGATGAATTCTGTGCCGCGGTGGACATTCAGTTCGTGCTGCATGTCGTCGAATCCACCGGAGGCGTGTTCGCCGGCACCAAGCTGCGCGGCGTGGCCGAAGCGGCTGGCCTGGCCCTGGAAGCCGATGGCGTGTTCCGCGCCCGCGACGAGGCCGGCGGCGAACTGTTTACGGTGGCCAATCTCGGCGCCGAGCGACTCGAAGCCGAGTCGATCAAGTCGCTGGCAACCCATGGCCTGACCCTGAGCCTGGATGTGCCGCGCGTGACCGATGGGGCGCTGGCCTTCGACCGCATGCTGGCGGTGGCGCGGCAGCTCGGGACGGCGCTGGGCGGAGTGTTGGTCGATGCGCAGCGCGCACCGCTATCCGACGCCATGATCGACGCGATTCGCGCCAAGACGGCCGAACTGCAGCAACGCATGCGCGACGGCAGCATCGTCCCCGGCAGTACCCGGGCGCTGCGCCTCTTCTCCTGATGCACCTGCAGCAGGCAGCGGCGCGGGCCGAAATCCTGCGCCGCGAAATCGAAAGACACAACCACGCCTACTATGTGCTCGACGCGCCGACCATTCCCGACGCCGAGTACGACAAGCTGTTCCGCGAACTGCAGGCGCTGGAGGCTGAGCATCCGCAACTGATCGGCCCCGATTCACCGACGCAGCGGGTCGGCGCCAAGCCGCTGCCGGAATTTTCGCCGGTGCGTCATGCCGTGCCGATGCTGTCGATCCGTACCGAAACCGACACCGAGCCGACGGGCGCGCGCGCCTTCGACTCCCGGGTGCGGCGCGAGCTGGGCCTGACTGATGCCGATACCACCGTCGACTATGGGGTCGAACTCAAGTTCGACGGCCTCGCCATCAACCTGCGCTATGAACATGGCGTGCTGGTGCAGGCCGCCACGCGCGGGGACGGCGAGACCGGGGAGGACGTGACGCAGAATATTCGCACCGTGCATCGCATTCCCCTGCGACTGCATGACTGCGCGCCGCCGGTGCTGGAAGTGCGCGGCGAGGTGTTCATGAGCCGACCGGATTTCGAGCGCTACAACGAGAAGCAGCGAGCGCTGGGGCGGGCGACGCTGGTCAACCCGCGCAACGGGGCGGCGGGCAGCATCCGCCAGCTCGATCCCGCCATGGCGGCTGAGCGGCCATTGTCCTTCTATGCCTATGGTCTGGGCGAAACTCGTGGCTGGGAATTGCCGGCTACGCATAGCGCTGTACTCGATGCGCTGGCGGCCTGCGGCCTGCCGGTCTGCGAACATCGCGCGGTGGTGCAGGGCGCGGACGGCCTGATCGATTTCCACGCCCGTATCCGCCAGATGCGCGACGCACTGCCATTCGATATCGACGGCGTCGTGTACAAGGTGAATTCGCTGGCGCTGCAGCAGCAGCTTGGATTCGTAAGCCGTGAGCCGCGCTGGGCCGTAGCGCACAAGTATCCGGCCGAGGAGGCGCTGACCACGGTCGAGGCGATCGAGCTGCAGGTCGGCCGCACCGGGGCCATCACGCCGGTGGCGCGGCTGGTGCCGGTTTTCGTCGGCGGCGTGACGGTGACCAATGCCACGCTGCACAACGAAGGCGAGGCGCGACGCAAGGATGTGCGGATCGGCGATACGGTGATCGTGCG
>JBAZOF010000268.1:0-3699 GCA_041648855.1 Sulfuritalea sp.
CTGGCCAAGACCGGAGATGGCGAAAAACACGGTCATCAGGAAGCCGGCCTCCGTGTAGCTGAAACCGAAGGCCGGCATCAGGAGCGGAAACAGCGGCGGCAACAAAAGATGAAACAGATGCGAGGTGGCGTGGGCGACACCGACCAGCGCAATCACCGCGGCATCGGCGCGAACAGTCGTATTCGGGGTCATGCCATGATGCTAACCGAAATGCACCGCCGAAAAAACCGCCACCCGCAGCAGTGTTATTGCCGGCTACCGGGCGGAGCGGGTCAGCGCGAAACGATGGCGCCGCTGTCCAGCCTGACCTTGTCGCCGATTCGCCACGACGGCAGGGTGTCGGCGGCGATGGTGCGGGTGCTGCCGTCGTCCATGCGCAGGCTGACCTCATAGCTGGTGGTCTGGCTTCGCGATTTCTCGATGGTGTTGCCGAGAAGTCCGCCGCCGATCGCACCGGCGATGCTCGCCACGGTACGCGTGTTGCCGCGTCCGATATTGCTTCCCAATACGGCGCCGGCAAGGCCGCCGATCACGGCACCCGCGCCGCTTGGCTTGGCTTCATTGGTGACCTGACGCACGTTGGCGACGACGCCGCAATCGAGGCAGGGCGGCGCAGTGGAAATGGATGCGGCAACCGGAGCCGGCACATAGTCGGGCGGAACGCCGCCGGCGACGGGATACGGCGCCGGCGCGGGAGTCGCAAGAATCGTCTCTTCGACTTTTCGTTTTGCAGTCTTCTGATGGCTCACGGCCGCCGTCTTGCTGGCCGCAATTGCCGGCGCCGGCGCGACGGCGACAGGTGCCGTCGGGGCCGCAGCGGGTACAGGTTCGGCCACTGGCGCCGCGGCGACAATGGCGGGCGGCTCCGAAACCGGAGCCGTCTTCGCGGGCAGGAATCCGGTCAGCGCAGCGACGCCTGCCAGAGACAGCAGCGTCACCGAAATGCCGGCGATCCACAACACGGGATGCAGCGATGAAGACGAAGGAGCGGGGAGAGTGGTTTCCATTTTCTGAATATCCTGAGTAATTGATCAACGTGGTGATGACCCCGGCGGACCATAGCCCGGGGGAGGTGGAGGCGGATAGCCCGAGGGCGGCGGCGGTATATTTCCCGGCGGCGGGTAGGAAGCGCCCGCACGATCGACGGGCGCCTGGACGCGGCTGCGCGCCACGGCACCCGACACCGGAACCTGCTGTCCCTTGGCATACATGCACTGGACGTAGGCGTTGTCGTAGTTGCGCTGGCTTGCGTAGGCGGAACTCTGGGCCGCACCGGTACCGGCCATGCTGCCGACCAGCAGTCCGGTGCCGGCGCCGACACCGGCGCTGTCGCGTCCGCCGATGGCCGCACCGGCCACGGCGCCCACCACGGTGCCGACTGCGGCACTGCGCACGCCGGCATCGGCCGCGGCCCGGTTCGCATCCACGCCGCCGACCTGATGCTGGGCATACTGGCGGCATTCGACATCGTCGCTGCGGAACTGCTCAAAGTTCTTGCCGCTGCCGGGCAGCGCCATCACGCTGGGTCCTGTCGGCACCACGGCACATCCAGCGAGCAGCAGCACCACAGACGCGGCGGCGATGGAAAGGGATGGCGATTTCCTCATGATGGGCTCCCGGTTCGACTCAGGGCTGACCGGGCGGTTGCGGCAATACCTTCTGCCATCCGCTCGGACATTCCTTGACGTACGGGTAATAGCCCCTCGCGGCCGCGCAGTAGTACCAGTAGTTGGCCGGCGCCGCGGCCACGGGTGCGGGCGGAAGCGGTGCGACAGGCGCCTGCGGCTGTTCGATATACACCTGCGGAGCCTGCGGCTGCACCACTATCTGCGGGTAGTAGCGAGGATAGTAGGGCGGCGGATAGTGCCACGGCGCGCCCCAATAGGGGCCGATCATGATGCCGAAGCGCACGTTGCCATGATCGCGACCGTGGCCATGTCCATGCCCGCGGTCCGCCCATGCGTTGCCGACGCCGCCCGCTCCCAGCAGCAGAAGCGCGATTATCAGTTTGATCTTGTTCATGGCATCCGTCCTTGTGTTCCGACGATGCCTATTCGACTCCACGCGTGTAAGCGAATCTCTGCAAGCGCGGCGGGTTTTGTAAGTATTCGTTACCGGCATCGCCCTGTCCTGATGTTAAATTTCGCGACATGACCGCCACCACTTTCAACCTCCGCCTCGCCTGGTTCGTCCTGCTGCAGTTCCTCAGCCTGCCGCTGGTCGGTTATGCCCTCGGCGTTGCCACCGGCATGCCGTGGCTGTGCAACCTGTTGACGCCGGTCTGGGTCTTCGTCGTCTTCCCGCTGATCGACACGCGGATCGGGCTCGACACCCGCAATCCGCCTCCGGCGCTCGAAGCCGTCCTCGCCGTCGAGCCGGGCTGCCGCCTGCTGGCTTTGGCGGCCCTGCCCGCCCATGCCCTGTTGCTGCTCTGGGGCGGGCCGGCCTTCGTCGCGCTCGCCGGCGAGAGCGTGGTGGCCGCCGCCGGCCTCGGCCTGTCGATCGGCATCGTCGGCGGCGCGATCGGCATCACCTATGCGCATGAGCTGGTCCACAAGCCGACACCTGTGGAACGCAATGCCGGCGGCGTGCTGCTGGCGCTGGTCGCCTACGGCGGCTTCAAGGTGGAACATGTGTTCGGCCACCACGTCGATGTCGCCACGCCGCGCGATACCTCGACGGCGCGGCTGGGGCAGTCGGCCTATGCCTTTTTGCTGCGGGCGATGGTGGTCAATCCGCTGCGCGCCTGGCAGCTCGCCGGCGAGCGCCTGCGGGCGCGCGGCCTGCCGGCCTGGCACTGGCGCAACGAGATGTATCTCTGGCACGGCCTGACACTGCTGTTCGCCGCCGCCATGAGCGCCTGGCTGGGCATCGCCGGCCTGGTGTTCTTCGTCATGCAGGCCCTGGTCGCCATCACTCTGCTGGAACTGGTGAACTACATCGAGCACTACGGCCTGCTGCGCGACCGGCGCCCGGACGGCAGCTACGAGCGGGTGACGCCGCGCCACTCATGGAACGACAGCCACCGCCTGTCCAACCTCGTGCTGCTCAACCTGCAGCGGCATTCGGACCACCACGCCCATGCCGCGCGGCGCTACCAGATCCTGCGCCACCACGAGGATGCGCCGCAGTTGCCCACGGGCTATGCCTCGCTGGTGCTGCTGGCGCTGGTGCCGCCACTGTGGCGGCGGCTGATGGACCCGCGGGTGGCCGCCTGGAAGGCAGCCACCGCAGCCTGATCAAGCCTTGTCGAACGTGAGCTGACCCTTGCTGGCGCCCACCTTGACGCTGTCCTTCGGTCCGAACTTGCCTTCGAGGATCAGCCTCGACAGCGGGTTCTCGATGCGCTCCTGAATCGCACGCTTCAGCGGCCGCGCGCCGAACACCGGATCGAAGCCGGCCTCCGCGAGCAGCGCCACGGCGGCGTCGGAAACGGCGAGCGTCATGTCCAGTTTTGCCATGCGCTTTTCCAGGTACTTCAGCTGGATGCGCGCGATGCCGGCGATGTTCTTTTCGTCCAGCGCATGGAACACCACGATCTCGTCGATGCGGTTCACGAACTCGGGGCGGAAATGCGTCTTCACCTCGCCCATCACGGCCATCTTCACCACCTGGTAGTCCGAGCCGGCCATCTGCTGGATCATCTGGCTGCCGAGGTTGGATGTCATCACGATGACCGTGTTCTTGAAGTCCACGGTG
>JBAZOF010000269.1:0-3667 GCA_041648855.1 Sulfuritalea sp.
CGCCCTGAAGTGATCCCGGAAGAGGAAGCACGATGAAAATTGCGGTGATGGGCGCCGGCGCGGTCGGCTGCTACTACGGCGGCATGCTGGCGCGCGGCGGGCATGAGGTGGTGCTGATCGGACGGCCGCAGCATGTGGCGGCAATCCGGCGCGACGGCCTGCTGCTCGACACGCAGTCGTTTCGCGAGCACGTTCGGCTGCAGGCTGTCACCGATGCCAGCGGCATCGCGGGAGCGGAAGTGGTGCTGTGCTGCGTCAAGTCGACCGACACCGAAATCGCCGGGGCGCAGATGAAGCCGCATCTCGCGCCCGGCGCCGTGGTGCTGAGCCTGCAGAACGGCTATGACAATGCCGGGCGGCTGCAGGCGGTGCTGGGCCACGAAGTCCAGCCCGCGGTCGTCTACGTCGCCACCGAAATGGCCGGGCCGGGCCACGTCAGGCACCACGGCCGCGGCGAACTGGTGATCGGGCCGTCGGCCGTCAGCGGGGAGCTGGTGAAGTCGTTCGGCGCGGCCGGCGTGCCGCTGGAGATTTCCGACAACGTGGCCGGCGCGCTGTGGGCCAAGCTGATCATCAACTGCGCCTACAACGCTCTCTCCGCCATCACGCAGATGCCCTACGGGCGCATGGTGCAGGGCCAGGGCATGGAGGAGGTGATGCGCGACGTGGTGGACGAATGCCTCGCCGTGGCGCACGCCGACGGCGTGACCGTGCCGGGCAACATCCGGGAGGCCGTGCAGCGCATCGCGACCACCATGGCCGGCCAACTCTCCTCGACCGCCCACGATGTGGCGCGCCACAAGCCGAGCGAGATCGACCACCTGAACGGATATGTACTGCGGCGCGGTGCGGCACTGGGCATCGCCACGCCGGTCAATCGTGTGTTGCATACGCTGGTCAAGCTGCTCGAAAGCCGGTCGCCTGCGACCGCGGCAAGCTAGCCGGGGCGCAATGCCGGCGGGACAGAAGCGGGCACAATGGCTTAGCATGTACAACTTGGCAAGATGCCATTCCCTATCGGCATGACGGTTTCGCCATGAGTTTCCACTTCCTGCAAAGCCTGTTCAATCCGCAAAGCATCGCCGTCATCGGCGCCAGCGCGCGGCCGCAGCGGATCGGCAACGTGCTGATGCGCAACCTGCTCGCCGGCGGATTCGGCGGCGTCATCATGCCGGTGAACCCGAAGCGCGAGGCCGTGGCCGGGGTGCTGACCTACCCGAATGTCGCCGCGCTGCCGCAGACGCCGGACCTGGCGATCATCTGCACGCCGGCGGCGACGATTCCCTCCCTGCTCGAAGACCTCGGCCGTCGCGGCACCCGCGCCGCCATCATCATGGCGGGTTACCTGGCGACCACGCTCGGCCCCGACGGGCGGCCGCTCGAGGAGGTGATTCTCGAAGTGGCGCGGCGCCATGGCATACGCCTGCTTGGCGGCAGCACGCTGGGAATCCTGGTGCCGAAAGCGGGAATCAACGCCACGTTTTCCCAGATGAGGGTGGAACCGGGCAAGCTCGCTTTCGTTTCGCAGTCCGATGCGGTGGGAACGATGGTGCTCGACTGGGCGCTGCCGAAGAAGGTGGGCTTCTCGCACTTCGTTTCGCTGGGCGACGCACTGGATATCGGCTTCGGCGAAGTCCTCGACTTTCTTGCCAGCGATCCGGATACGCAGGCGATCCTGCTCTACATCGAATCGATACGCGACCGGCGCAGCTTCATGGCGGCGGCGCGCGCGGCGGCGCGGAACAAACCGGTGGTGGCGATCAAGGCCGGCCGTGCGCCGCACCACCGCATCGCGGGAAGCGCGGAAGCCCTGTCTCTGGGCATGTCCGACCTCATCAGCAGCGACGACGTCTTCGATGCCGTGCTGCGCCGTGCCGGCATCCTGCGCGTCGAGCATCTCGACGAACTGTTCGGCGCCGTGGAGACCGTGGTGCGCTCGCGGCCGATGACCGGCAGCCGCCTGGTGGCAATCAGCAACGGCGGCGGCGGCGGCATCATGGCCGAGGACAGCCTGCATCTCGGCGGCTATGCGATGCCGGCGCTCGACGAACAAACGGTGGCGAAGCTGCGGCGGATCCTGCCGCCGACTTGGGACGGCTGCAATCCGATCGATGTCCGGGTCGATGCCAGCGCCGCGCGCTACGAGGCGGTGCTGAAGGTGCTTTGCGAGGAGCGCGCGGCGAACGCGATACTCGTGATGCACACGCCGAACGCGCTGAGCAGCAGCGACGAGATTGCGGAGACCGTGATCAAGGCTGCGAAATCCATTACCTGCAACCTGCTGACCTGCTGGATCGGCGACGAAAGCGTCGCCGCCGAGCGCGCGCGATTCGTCGACGCCGGCATTCCGACGTTCACGACGCCGGGACATGGCGCCCGCGCTTTCCTCCACATGGACAACCATCGCCTGGCGCGCGAACTGCTGATGCAGGTGCCGCCATCGATTTCGAGCAGCTTCACGCCCGATGTCGATGGCGCGCGCAAGGTCGTCCGCGAGGCGCTGAGCGCGCAGAGAACCCAGCTCACCGAGGCGGAGTCGAAAGCGATTCTGTCCGCCTACGGCATTCCGGTCGTGGCGACCCACGCCGCGGCGGATCCGAAGGAAGCGGCGCAAGTCGCACAACGCATCGGCTTGCCGGTGGCGCTGGCCGTCATGTCGCGCGACCTGCGACGCAAGTGGGATATCGGCGGCGTCGCCATCAATCTGGAAACTGCGGAAGCTGTGGAAGCCGCCGCCCGCGGCATGATCGAGCGGGCCCGGATCAAGTACCCGGAAATGACCATCAGCGGCTTCAACCTTCAGTCCATGCTGCCGCGCGGCCATGCGCGGCAACTGCTGGTCGGCGTCGCTACCGATCCGCTATTTGGTCCGCTGATCATCTTCGGCGAAGGCGGACGCGCGGCGGGAATCTACCGCGACATGTCCGTGGGATTGCCGCCGCTGAACCTGCCGCTGGCACATGATTTGATCGGTCGCAGCCGCGCCGCGACGCTGCTCGAAACCCACCGCGGCGATCCCGCGGCGGATCGCGACGCGATTGCCCTGATGCTGACGAAGGTCTCGCAACTGCTGATCGACCTGCCGGAGATCGTCGAACTCGACATCAATCCGCTGTTCGCAGACGACAAGGGTGTGAGGGTCGTCGATGCGCACATTCAGCTATCGGCGGCGCCGTTCAATCCGCATCGTTTCGCGATCCAGCCTTACCCGAAGGCGCTGGAGCAAACGGCGGCGCTGCGCAACGGCCGCCCGGTGCTGTTCCGCCCGATCCGCCCGGAAGACGAAGCCGCGCACTATGTCTTCCTCTCGCACATGAGCGAGCAGGACCTGGTCTACCGCTTCTTCCATTACGTCAAGCAGATCCCGCGCCGCGACATGGCGCGGCTGACGCAAATCGACTACGACCGCGAGATGGCCTTCATCGCCAGCGCCCAAGCCGAGGAAGGCGAAGCAGAAACCCTCGGCGTCGTGCGCATCGTCACCACACCGGACAACCATACCGCCGAATTCGCCATCATCATCCGCTCCGACATGAAGGGTCAGGGCATCGGGTCCGGCCTGCTGCGCAAGATGATCGATTATTCCCGCGAGCGCGGCATCCGGATATTCAGCGGCGACGTGATGTACGACAACCAGCCGATGCTGGACCTGCTCAAGGGCTTCGGT
>JBAZOF010000270.1:0-3635 GCA_041648855.1 Sulfuritalea sp.
GTTTTTTTGCCTTCGGTCGGAAGTCCTGCTGCGAGGTAGCCGCCGGCGGGTGTTTTGCTTCGGCGATAATCGGGTCTGCCCCGTCATTTTCGAATCCCGGAACACACCATGCACACCCCCTGCCAGCCCGACAGGAAAGCCTTCCCGCCGCGTCGATGAGCTTCTTCTCCGCTGTCTTCACGCGGGCGCTCGCCTCCCGCAATTACCGGCTCTACTTCGCCGGCCAACTGATCTCGCTCGCCGGTACGTGGATGCAGCAGATCGCCATGATCTGGCTGGCCTGGCGTCTGTCCAATTCGGCGGCGGTGCTCGGCATGGTCGGCTTCGCCAGCCAGATCCCGATACTCCTGCTCGGCCCCTTCGCCGGGGTGCTGACCGACCGCTTCGACCGGCGGCGCATCCTGCTCGTGACCCAGGTGCTCGCCATGCTGCAGGCCGTGGTGTTGACTGCGCTGACCTGGCAGGGCCTGGCGTCGACGGAGTGGCTGATCGGTCTGGCCTTCGTCCTCGGCACCATCAATGCGCTCGATCTGCCGGCGCGGCAGGCGTTCTCGGCGCAGCTCGTGGACAAGCGCGAGGACTTGCCGAACGCGATCGCCCTCAATTCGATGCTGATGAATTCGGCCCGCTTCGTCGGTCCGGCGCTGGCCGGCTTCGCCGTCGCCACCATCGGCGAGGCTTGGTGCTTCGCGATCAACGCGGCGTCGTATTTCGCGGTGCTGCTCGCGTTGCTGGCAATCGACGCAAAACCGCACCGGGCGGATCGCACGCCGGCCTGGCGCGCCTTTCGCGAAGGCGTCGGCTACGTCATGGGCCATCGCGAGATTCGACCGCGCCTGCTGATGGTGGCGGCCGTCAGCTTTCTGGTGACCCCGTATGCGGTGCTGATGCCGCTCTTCGCCAGCGAAATCTTTGGCGGCGATGCGCGCACCTACGGCCTGCTGATCGCCAGCGCCGGCGTGGGCTCGCTGCTGGCCGGCCTTTACCTGGCGAGCCGCCAGGACACGGAACGGCTGCCGCGCCGCGTGGCGGGCGCCGTGCTGCTAGCCGGCGCGGCCTTGTCGGTGTTCGCCGTCAATCACTGGCTGGCGTTCGCCTTTCCCATCGTTATGGTGCTGGGCTTCGCCGTCATCACCATCATCGCCGGCAACAACACCCTGATCCAGATGCTGGTCCAAGATGCCTACCGGGGCCGGGTGATGGCCATTTTCTCCATGGCTTTCCTCGGCATCGCGCCGCTGGGGAGCTTTGCGGTCGGCCATCTTGCGCATCTGGTCGGCGTGCAGCCCGTGCTGTTCGTCTGCGGCATCGGCACTCTTGCGGTCGGCCTGGCGGCACGCCGACATCTGGCGGGCCTGCCGTCTTCCGTCCGTGAGATTTGACATGGATTTTGGCAAGGAATTCGGCGATGCTGGCGGCTGTTCATCATCCTCAGAGAGAAATATGAAAATCCATTTTGCATTGATAGTCGCAAGCACTTTCCTGGCCGGTTCCGCTTTTGGTTCGGACACAGCGTCGAAAGCGGGTGTTGACGCAGCGAAGAAGGCGGCTTCCAGCCGCTATGCCGAGGACAAGAAACTATGTGCCGAGGAGTCTTCCTCCGGCACCCGCATGCAATGCCTGCGCGATGCCAGGGCCGAATACGATGCGGCGCTGGCCAAAGCCAGCAAGGAGCACGCCCGCACCTCGACCAGCAGCGACAAGGCCTGCACAGGCTGCGGCAAGGTGCTGTCGGTGAAGGTGGTGGAGAAGGAGGGCGAGAGCAGCCCCGTTGGCATGGTCGCCGGCGGAGTCGCGGGTGCCTTGCTCGGAAACCAGATAGGGTCGGGCACCGGGCGGAGTGTCGCTACGGTTGCAGGCGCTGCCGGTGGAGCTTATGCCGGGCACAAGATCGAACAGAAAATAAAGTCCGTCAAGAAGTGGCAGGTCGCGGTGCGCTTCGACAACGGAGAGGAAAAAACCTTCAGCTTCGACAAGGATCCGGGCTTTACCGCCGGTACTGCTGTGAAGGCCAGCAACGGCAGCATCATCCGCCGCTGATGCCGGAGAGGTAATGCGCCGGGGACTCGGGCTTGCTTCCGTCCCCGGGAGGGCGGCTGGCTGATCCTATCCCGCGGTCAGCAATCGCTCGGCATTGAGCCGGGCCTTGATGCGCGCCTGATTCTCGGACTTGTTGATCGTGGTGACGGTCTTGCCGAAGGCATCGCGCTGGCTGCTGCTCTTCTTGGTGGCCTCGATGGACTTGATGCAGCGCCACCGCTTGCCGCCCTTGGTTTCGATCTGGCGCATTTCACCCTTGGGATGATGGCGGGTGCAGTGATAGCAGTAAATGGTCTCGGTAGAGGACATGACGGTGCTCGAAAAATGAGGGTTTGAAAAAACGGCAAAGCCGGGAAATCTGCTTTCAGGCGTCTAGATCTTCTTGACGAACTCCGATTTCAGCGACATCGCACCGATGCCGTCTATCTTGCAGTCGATGTCGTGATCGCCTTCGACCAGGCGGATGTTCTTTACCTTGGTGCCGACCTTGACTACCGACGACGAGCCCTTGATCTTCAGGTCCTTGATCACGGTCACGGTGTCGCCGTCCTGCAGCACGTTTCCGTTGGAATCCTTCACGACGCGCTTTTCATCGGCGCTCGCCGCGGCCTGCTGCGGCCACTCATGGGCGCATTCCGGGCAGACGTACATCTCGCCGTCTTCGTAAGTCAATTCCGAATTGCATTGCGGACACTTGGGCAAAACGCTCATGCGCGGCTTCCTTTTTGGCGGCCATTTGCGGCCTGGCTCGACTACGGGCCGCAAATGGGCAAGGCCCCGAAAGGTCTACAGCCTCCGGGGCCTTGCTGGGTCTGGCTCCTCGACCTGGGCTCGAACCAGGGACCTACGGATTAACAGTCCGGCGCTCTACCAACTGAGCTATCGAGGAATATCAAGAGGCGCGGATTATAGCCGCACCCCTTGGTGCTCGCAATAGTCTTGTTACTTTTTCAGGACCGTGGCGATGGCCTTGGCGACGTAATCGATGTTGCGCGTATTGAGCGCGGCAACGCAGATGCGGCCGGTGCTGACGGCGTAGATGCCGAATTCGGCGCGCAGCCTTTCCACTTGCTCGGCAGTGAGCCCGGTGTAGCTGAACATGCCGCGCTGGACCTTGATGAAGTCGAAGCCCGTGGCGCCGGCGGCGGTGAGCTTGTCGACCAGGCTGTTGCGCATGGCGCGGATGCGGTCGCGCATGCCGGCCAGTTCGTCTTCCCATTGCTGGCGCAGCTCCGGGCTGGCGAGCACGGCGGCCACCACGGCGCCGCCATGGGTGGGCGGGTTCGAATAGTTGGTGCGGATCACGCGCTTGACTTGCGAAAGCACGCGGGCCGATTCGTCCTTGCCGGCAGTGACGATGGTCAGCGCGCCGACGCGCTCGCCGTAGAGCGAGAAGGACTTGCTGAAACTGCTGGAAACCACGAACTGCAGGCCGGAGGCGGCGAACAGGTCGAGCGCGATGGCGTCGGGCTTGATGCCGTCGGCGAAGCCCTGGTAGGCCATGTCGATGAAGGCGACGAGATCGCGCTCCTTGACCGCGGCGACCACTTCGGCCCATTGGGCGGCGCTGAGGTCGGCGCCGGTGGGGTTGTGGC
>JBAZOF010000271.1:0-3604 GCA_041648855.1 Sulfuritalea sp.
ATCTCACCTGCGACCATCGCGTCATGGTCGAGCAGGCCGACGACCTGTTGACCGGCATCCGCTATGGCATGCGCGCGACCGGCGCAGTGCGCGCCATCATCGGCGTCGAGGACAACAAGCCGGACGCGGTGACGACACTGCGCCAGGCCATCGCGCGCGCCATCGCGAGCGGCAGCTTCACCGAAGGTGAGATCCACGTCGAAGCGGTGCCGACCAAGTATCCGCAAGGCGCCGAGAAAATGCTGATCATGGCGCTGTTCGGCACCGAGATGCCTGCCGGAGGCCTGCCCATCGCGCTCGGCATGGTGGTCAGCAACGTCGGCACGCTCGCGGCACTCGGGGCTTTGCTGCCGGCGGGCCGGGGCCTGACCGAGCGCGTGGTGACCATCACCGGCCCGGGTGTGGCGCGGCCGGGCGACTATCGCGTGGTGCTCGGCACGCCGCTGAAGTTCGTGCTCGACTATGCCGGTGCGCCGGCGGTCGACGAGATGGATGCGCGCCAGGTGATTCTCGGCGGGCCGATGATGGGCCAGGCCATCGCCTCGCTCGACGTGCCGATCACCAAGGGCGTCTCCGGCGTGCTGGTGTTTCGTCGCGAAGACATGCAGGCCCGCGAAGCGCACCAGACCTATCCCTGCATCAAGTGCGGCGAATGCGTCGAGTCCTGTCCGATGGGGCTCAACCCGTCGACCCTCGGCATGCTCGCCGCCAAGCGCGAATACGACCTGATGGGGGAGCAGTATTTCCTCGGCGACTGCTTCGAGTGCGGTTGCTGCACCTATGTCTGCCCGTCCAACATCCCGCTGGTGCAGCAGTTCCGCGTCGCCAAGCAGATATTGCGGGAGAAGGCGGCATGAGCGCCGTCCGCAGGGCCGCCCCAAGGGCGGCGCAGCCAACGACACGGAGCCGCGTAGCGGCGAACCGCCGTCACCCCCGCCCGTGGGGCGGGGGCCGGGGGGTGGGCCAATGACTCCTCTCATCGAAATCCGTTCCGCCCCGCATGTGCAGGGGCCGAAGACCGTCGAGACCATCATGCGGCATGTGGTGTATTCGCTGCTGCCGATCTGCGCCTTCTATGTTTTTCAGTACGGCATCTCGGCGCTGGCCTCGATTCTTGTCGTCACGGCGGCCTGCCTGCTGACCGAGCGCTTCTTCGTCGGCACCGGGACGCAAGCCGGCAGGCTCTCGGACTATTCGGCCGTGATCACCGGCCTGCTGTTGGCGCTGACCCTGCCGCCGGGATTCCCGCTGTGGATGGGCGCGGTCGCCGGTGTCGTTGCGATCGCCCTCGGCAAGGCCCTGTTCGGCGGCATCGGCTTCAATGTCTTCAACCCGGCGCTGGTCGGCCGTGCCTTCGTCCAGGCAGCCTTCCCGACCGCCATCGCCACGTATACGCCGTCCTTCATCGGCGGGCGCTTCACCGAGTTCATTCCGTCCTCGCTGGCCCTGCCGCTGATGATTCCGGCCGATCCCGCGGCATGGCTGAAGGCGAAAAGCCTCGATGCCCTGGCCGGCGCAACGCCGCTGGCGAAATGGAAGTTCGACGGTGTGATGGCCAATGCCGACGAACTGCTGACCTCGCTTTCCGGCCACATGGCGGTCGGCCCCTCGCCGCTGCTGATCCTGCTCTGCGGCGCCTATCTGGCATCGCGCCGCTTCATGGACTGGCGCATTCCGCTCGCCATCCTCGGCAGCGCGGCGCTGACCGCCTGGCTGCTGTTCGCCTTCGATCCGGTGCGCTATCCGAATCCCTTCTTCATGCTCTTCTCCGGCGGCCTGATCCTCGGCGCGGTGTACATGGCGACCGACATGGCGACCTCGCCGGTGACGCCCAAGGGCATGTGGGTGTATGGCGCGCTGATCGGCCTGCTGACGGTGGTGATTCGCTACTACAGCGGGCTGCCGGAAGGCGTCATGTACGCCATCCTGATCGCCAATGCGGCATCGCCCCTGATCGAGAAGATCACCCAGCCGGTGCCTTTCGGCCGCGGCGTGCTCAACCGCCGCAAGCGCGCCACCTATCCGCTGAACCCGGGTTACATCTCGCGCGAGGAAGCCAGCGCGGTAACGCCGAAGAAGCGCTTTCTGCCCAAGAAGCCGAAGAAATGAACACGGACAACAATCCCCCCGGCCCCCTTTCCACGAAAGGGGGTGACGACGGTTCAGCCGCTGGCGCGGCTTCCGGGTTGGTGGCTGGCCCCGCCTTGGGGCGGCCCGGCGGCGGGGCCGACTCGCGCGTGATTCCCATCGCGGTCGCCCAGCCCGAGGTCACGCCGCCGGCTTCGCCGACCGCCGCGATGATACGCACGCTGGGCCTCGTCTCGTCCATCTGCGGCCTGATCATCGTCGGTGCCTATGAGGGCACCTACGACGCGGTGGCCGCCAACAAGCGCATCGCCACAGAGCGTGCGGTGTTCAAGGTGATCCCTGCGGCGAAGTCGATCGCCGAGTACGTCGCGCTGCCCGCCGGCGGCATCGAGCCGAAAGTCGGCGCTGGCGATACGCCTGTTGCGCCGGGCGCCGTCAAGTTTTTCGCCGCCTACGACGCAGGCGGCAAGCTGGCCGGCATCGCGGCCGAGGGTGGTGCCAAGGGCTACGCCGACACGGTACGCATCATGTTCGGCTATTCGCCCGAATGCCAGTGCGTGATCGGCATCGGCGTCGTCTCCATGCGCGAAACCCCGGGCATCGGCGACAAGATCCTCACCGACAGGGACTTCCTCGCCAACTTCAATGCGCTCGATGCCAAGTTGAAGGGCGACCTCTCGATGCTGGCCAACGAAGTCAAGGCGGTGAAGCACGGCACCAAGACCAATCCCTGGCAGATCGACGCCATCGCCGGCGCCACCATCACCTCGCGCGCCGTCGGCAAGAGCATCAACGATGCAGCGCAGGCGCTGCTGCCGCGCCTGGTTCCCAACCTCGAAAAGCTCAGGAGCAAATCATGAATCCGTCCGCGGCAAAAACCTGGGACGAGTTCATGGAGGGCGTCTGGCGCCAGAACCCGGTGTTCGTCATGGTGCTCGGCATGTGCCCGACGCTGGCGGTGACCGTCTCCGGCATCAATGCGTTGTCGATGGGCGCGGCCACCACCTTCGTGCTGGTCTGTTCCTGCGCGCTGGTATCGCTGATGCGCAGTTTCACGCCCAAGGAGGTGCGCATCGCCGTGTATATCGTGATCATCGCCACCTTCGTCACGGTGGTGGATTACGCGATCCAGGCCATCAGCCTGGCGCTCTACGATGCGCTGGGCGCCTTCATCCAGCTGATCGTGGTGAATTGCATCATCCTCGGCCGCGCCGAGGCGCACGCCTCGAAGCATGGGCCGCTGCCGGCGATGATCAATGCCGCAGGCATGGGCATCGGCTTCACCATCGGCCTCCTTGCGCTCGGCGTGGTGCGCGAGATTCTCGGCGCCGGCACCTTGTTCGGCATTTCGCTGTTCGGCGCCGGCTTCCAGCCCTGGGTGATCATGGTGCTGCCGCCCGGCGGCTTCTTCGTGCTCGGCGCCTGGCTGCTGTTCTTCTCCTGGATCGAGCGCAGGAAACTGCGCCGACAGTCCGCCAAGCAGTCAGGAAAATCCGTGGAGGCCACCCAAAATGCA
>JBAZOF010000272.1:0-3597 GCA_041648855.1 Sulfuritalea sp.
CCGCTTCGCGGGCAGGGAACGGCGCTTGGCGGCAATGCCTGGCGTGTCGAAGGCTGCGGCGGCGTTTTTCCGGTCAAGGACGCCGATCTTTTCATGGGCAACGCCGGCACGGCGATCCGTCCGCTGACGGCAGCACTGGCCGTGTCGGGCGGCCACTATCGGCTGTCCGGCGTGCCGCGCATGCACGAGCGGCCGATCGGCGATCTGGTCGATGGGCTGCTGCAGATCGGTGCCGACGTGCGCTACACGGGCAATCCCGGTTTCCCGCCGCTGGCCATCCACCCGGCCAGCGTCAAGCTGACGACTCCGATCCGGCTGCGGGGCGATGTGTCTTCGCAGTTCCTCACCGCGCTGCTGATGGCCCTGCCGCTCACGGGTCAGGCGGCAGTGATCGAGATGACGACCGAACTGATCTCGCGGCCCTACATCGAGATCACGCTGAACCTGATGGCACGCTTCGGCGTCACAGTCGAGCGCGAAGGCTGGCAGCGTTTCACGATTGCGGCGGGCCAGCACTATCGCAGCCCCGGCGTGCTGCATGTCGAAGGCGATGCCTCGGCGGCATCTTATTTTCTCGCCGCCGGCGCGATCGGCGGCGGCCCGGTGCGGGTCGAAGGCGTCGGTCGCGACAGCATTCAGGGCGATGTACGTTTCGCCGAAGCGCTGGCGGCGATGGGCGCAGGCATCGAATGGGGCGAGCAGCATATCGAGGCGCGGGCGCCCGAATCGGGCAAGCTCAAGGCTTTCGATCTCGACCTCAATCACATTCCCGATGCGGCGATGACGCTGGCGGTGGCCGCCCTGTTCGCCGACGGCCGCTGTGTCTTGCGCAATATTGCCTCGTGGCGCGTGAAGGAAACCGACCGCATCGCGGCGATGGCGACCGAATTGAGGAAGCTCGGCGCGGTGGTGGAGGAGGGCGCTGATTACATCGCCGTTACCTGCCCGCGAAGCGGAATTGACGGCCCGCGAAGCGGAATTCCCGTCATGCAAGGCGCAGGTACGCAGAGCGGAGCCGCGCCGACTTTCAAGGCGGGCGCTGCGATCGACACCTACGACGATCACCGCATGGCGATGTGCTTCTCGCTGGCGGCGCTCGGCGGCGTGCCGGTCACGATCAACGACCCGCAATGCGTGAACAAGACCTTTCCCGATTACTTCGACGCCTTCGCCGAGATTACCGCGCCGGTGATCGCCATCGACGGTCCTTCGGCGTCCGGCAAGGGCACCGTGGCCGAGCGTGTGGCCGAGGCCCTCGGTTACCACTATCTTGACAGCGGCTCGCTGTATCGCCTGACCGCACTGGCGGCGCTGCGGGCCGGCGTGGCGCTGGATGACGAAACCGGCGTGGCGGCGTTGGCCGCCACCCTGCCGGCGAGTTTCGAGGGCGGCCGGGTGCTGCTCGCCGGTGACGACGTGACCGACGCGATCCGCACCGAAGAAGTCTCGGCGGGCGCCTCGAAAGTTGCGGCATTGCCGGCCGTGCGCGCCGCGCTGCTGGCCCGGCAGCGCGCCTATCGGCGCTTCCCGGGGCTGGTCGCGGACGGGCGCGACATGGGCTCGGTGGTCTTCCCTGCCGCGGGGGCCAAGGTGTTCCTTACGGCGTCGGCCGAAGCGCGTGCAGAAAGACGCTATAAACAGTTGATCGGAAAGGGGATGCCTGCTAACATGCACGCCCTTTTACAGGATTTGCAGGAAAGGGATGCGCGCGACGCCCAGCGCAGCGTGGCACCTCTCCGGCATTGCGACGATGCAGACTTGGTGGATACCACCGAAATGAACATCGAAGCAGCAGTGGCGGCCGTGATGAGCATCGTCGGGCGGCAGCGACTGTAAATCGGGAATAAGGAAGGTTTCAAGGAAGCATTGCATCAAAGGTGTCGCAGCGGCCGCCCGGCTGCTGCGGCGAACAGCAACCAACCCGTCACCCCGGTGACAAACATCCGTAAGGTCCCTAACTCAATGTCTACTGCTGCTATTGCCGAAGCTTCACCCATGGAGAGCTTTGCCGCCCTGTTCGAGGAAAGCCTCCAGCGCCAGGAAATGCGTGCCGGTGAAGTCATCACGGCCGAAGTTGTTCGCATCGACCAGAATTTCGTGGTCGTCAATGCGGGTCTCAAGTCCGAAAGCATGATCCCCGTCGAGGAATTCCACAATGAACGTGGCGAACTCGAAGCCAAGCCGGGCGATTTCGTCCTGGTCGCGATCGAAATGCTCGAAGACGGTTACGGCGCGACGCGCCTCTCGCGTGAAAAAGCCAAGCGCATCGCCGCCTGGAACGATCTCGACAAGGCCATGGTCGATGGCGCCCTGGTCAAGGGTCTGATCACCGGCAAGGTCAAGGGCGGCCTGACCGTCATGGTCAATGGCATCCGCGCGTTCCTGCCCGGCTCGCTGGTCGATACGCGTCCGGTCAAGGACACCACGCCGTTCGAAGGCAAGGAATACGAATTCAAGGTCATCAAGCTCGACCGCAAGCGCAACAACGTGGTGGTTTCGCGCCGCGCCGTGCTCGAGGCCAGCATGGGCGAAGAGCGCCAGAAGCTGCTGGAAAACCTGCAGGAAGGCACCGTCATCAAGGGCATCGTCAAGAACATCACCGACTACGGCGCATTCGTCGACCTCGGCGGCATCGACGGCCTGCTGCACATCACCGACCTGGCCTGGCGCCGCGTGCGTCACCCGTCGGAAGTGCTCAACGTCGGCGACGAGGTCACCGCCAAGGTGCTCAAGTTCGACCAGGAAAAGAATCGCGTCAGCCTCGGCATGAAGCAGCTGGGCGAAGATCCGTGGGTGGGAATCGCCCGCCGTTACCCGCAAGGCACGCGCCTGTTCGGCAAGGTCACCAACCTGACCGATTACGGTTCGTTCGTCGAGATCGAGCAGGGCATCGAAGGCTTGGTCCACGTTTCGGAAATGGACTGGACCAACAAGAACATCCACCCGACCAAGGTTGTCCAGCTGGGCGACGAAGTCGAAGTGATGATCCTCGAAATCGACGAAGACCGTCGCCGCATTTCGCTGGGCATGAAGCAGTGCATGGCGAACCCGTGGGACGATTTTGCGATGAACCACAAGAAGGGCGACAAGGTCCGCGGTGCCATCAAGTCGATCACCGACTTCGGCATCTTCATCGGCCTGCCCGGCGGTATCGATGGCCTGGTGCATCTGTCCGACCTGTCCTGGTCTGCCACCGGCGAAGAAGCCAAGCAGAACTTCAAGAAGGGCGATGAAGTCGAGGCCATGGTGCTTTCCATCGATGTCGAGAAAGAGCGCATTTCGCTCGGCGTCAAGCAACTCGATGGCGATCCTTTCACCAGCTTCGTTGCCACTCACGACAAGAACAGCCTGGTATCCGGCACGGTGACCAGCGTCGATCAGCGTGGTGCGGTGATCGATCTGGGTTCCGAAGTCGAGGGCTACCTGCGCGTCTCCGAGTTCTCGCGCGATCGCATCGAGGATCTGACCCAGCATCTGAAGGTCGGCGAAACGATCGAAACCATGATCATCAACGTGGATCGCAAGACGCGTTCGATCAATCTTTCGATCAAGGCCAAGGATCAGGTGGAGCAGAGCCAGGCGATGCAGAAGCTTGCA
>JBAZOF010000273.1:0-3588 GCA_041648855.1 Sulfuritalea sp.
CGGCGATGTTTCCAAGCTGCCGGACTACTTCGTTACCGCGCTGGAAATCTCGGCCCAGGCCCACGAGCAGATGGTCGCCGCGGTCGCACCCTACGTCGACACCTCGATCTCGAAAACGGTGAACGTTCCCGCCGACTATCCCTACTCGGAGTTCGAGGACCTCTACATGGTGGCCTGGAAATCCGGCCTCAAGGGGCTCGCCACCTACCGGCCCAACTCGGTGCTGGGCAGCGTGCTTTCGGTAGGCAGCAGCACGCAGGCAGAAAGCACCCAGAAGCAGCCGCAGGACGTCACCATCGACCACGCCAACCGCCGGCTCTCGATCGGCGCCCTGCCCGCCCCGGTGCTCGCAAGCCTGCGCTGGCCGGGCCGCCCGCGCATGACCGACGGCAACGCGGCATGGACCTACATGGTCGAAGCGCCGCACGGCGAGTTCGCCCTGTTCGTCGGCCAGATCGAGAACGATTCGGGACGCAACGTGCCCTTCGAAGTCTGGGTCAATGGCGCCGAGCAGCCGCGCGGCATCGGCGCAGTGGCGAAGACCCTGTCGATGGACATGCGCGCCAACGACAAGGCTTGGCTCAAGCTCAAACTCGACGCCCTGGCCAAGACCCAGGATGACGACTCCTTCGAACTGCCCCTGCCGCCCAACGGCGAGCGAAAACTCGTTCCGGGCGTAGTCTCGGCGCTGGCCCAAGTGGTGCGTTACCGCTGCGAGAAGCTCGGCGCGCTGGAAGGCACCGAAGCCACGCCGGTGATCGATTGCATGTTCAGCCGCGACGAACCCAAGACCGGCACCGACGGCACGCTGTCGTGGACAGTCGATGTGGTCAATCCGGCGGCCGGCGAGGAGTTCGTCATCGGCCTCAAGGAAATCACCCTGCCCGACGGCGTCACGCGGCCCTACTCGGTGTGGCTCTCCGGCCACTACCCGCGCGCCCTGGACGGCTTGACGCGCCTGCTCTCGCTCGACATGCGCGTGCTCGACCCGGCCTGGATCGGCATGAAGCTGCGCAAACTTCTCAACTACGCCGAGCCGCTGGGCGATTTCATGGCCCGCGTCCCCGGTTCCAGCAAGCAGCAGAACTGGCCTTCGACCGTGGCCTACATCGCGCGCCTGATCATGCATCGCTATGCCATGCTCGGCATCCTCGACGAGAACGGCTACCCGACCCGCGAAATGGGCATCCTCGAAGTGCCCGAGCAGAAGAGCGGCGGCGTCAAGGTGATGCAGGGCTCGCTGTGCGGCGAATGCGGCAACTACACGGTGATCCGCAAGGACGGCTGCGACTTCTGTTCCGCCTGCGGCGCGGTGGGTTCCTGCGGCTGAGTACGTTGCTGTAGTCCTCGCAAAAAAGCCCGGTACAAGCCGGGCTTTTTTGCTTTCTGCGCGATGCGACTGAGCCTACTCGCGCGCAGCCGCGACCGCCTCCAGCCGTTCCATCCACGCCAGAACTTCGCGCACGGTTTCCTCGGGATGCTCGAAGGGAAACAGGTGCGAGCCTTCGAGCCAACTGATACGCCCTTGTGTCAGGCGCTGCGTGGCGGCGAGCCCGACCTGGCGAATCTCGCGCGAACGTGTGCCGCCGACGAAAGCCACCGGACCGCCCGGCGGATGCAGCCGCAAATAGGACACCAGGCGATGCGGAACCGTCGAATAGATTTCCGCCTCGATCTCGGGGCGAAACTTCAGGCGACGACCTGTACCGGCACTGTCCGCGGGGTCCTGTTCGGTGCCGAAGTGGATGTAGTCGTCGAGCACAGCCGGATGCCAGCGCGCGAACATCGGCTTCTTCGCAAAATGCCGATGAACCTCGACCAGGTTCGGCCAGCGATCGCGGCGCTTCACCGCCACCGACGCCGGAGACAGCCGGCGCATCTGGCCGGCCGCCTTGGCCACGCTGATCAGCCCGGATTTCCAGCCATACACGATGGGCGAATCGAGCAGGACGATGCCGCGCACGCGCTCGGGGCGCTGGCCCGCTGCCAGCAGGCTCAGGTAGCCGCCCATCGAGTGCCCGACCAGCCAGAGGCGGGGCTCGGGCTGACTGTCGATCAGCGTCGTGAGCTGATGCGTCATGCCGCGCCAACTGCGGTCGACGGGGAAGCGGGTGTCATGGCCGAAATGCTCGACGGCCGCCACCTCGTGGCCGGCGGCACGCCAGGCGTCGAAGAGTTGGCGGTAGGTCGAAGCGCTGTAACTGTTGCCGTGGGAAAAAACGATCATGGGACAGACAGACTAAGGTGTGGCTGAAGGAAGGCCGCTGACGGCCATTTGCGCCGCATAGGCGCGCTTTTCAGACGGTGTGAGCTGCTTGATCCGGTACTCGGCCTTCGAAGCCGCCGAGCGGTCGGGATGCGATTCCGCGGCCAGCATGCGCAGCGGCGGATGCATGCGCATGCAACGCGCACCCCGGCCCTCCATGTGGGCCTTGAAGCGCGACGCCAGATCGACGGTGATCCCCGTGTAGAGGCTGCCGTCGGTGCATTCGATAAGGTAGACGAACCAGGTCTTGTTCGCGGACATCGAGTCGAAGCGGCCCGCGCTCAAGTGAGCAGCGGGTGCATCCAGATGAACAGCACCTGGTCCTGCGATTCGGCCAGACGCGCCAGATCCGCGAGTTCCATCACCAGCGCCTGCACTTCCTCGGCGTCCCACTGCTCCATTTCATATTCCTCGGTGGCCGCCAGTTCTTCGGCAACGAGTTCCAGCGCATCTTCGTCCAGCGTAGCCAGGCGCTCCAGCACCTCATCGGCCAGGCGCAGCACGATCGCGCCCTCGTCCGTGACATAGACGGGCTCGTAAGCACCGACGGCCTCTTCGAATTCGTCACCGGTGAGCAGGCAATGCAGCGTGGCGATCTTGGCCGTGTCGATGCCGCGCCGTTCGATGCCGCTCCACTCGTCGACGGGCCGCAGCGATTCGCCGATGGCGGCGACTTCATCTTCCTCGGCGGCGACGATGTTGGTCAGTATTCCCAAGCTGTGGCTCCTGATTGCAGTGGGGGCGGATCATAGCGGAAACCGGGCCGGATAGCCGCCGCGGATGACATCAGCGCGATCGCCGCCGGCCCTTGGCAAACCGCACAGGACTCTGCGGCAGGCCCAGTGCCTGCCTTGACAGGCGGTCGGCATCAATGTTGCGATGGCGCGGAACCCAGACCAGTTGCACGTCCTCGAAGCGGCGCAGCGATTCGCGCGCGTCGGCGACAAGACCTTGCAGGCGCGCAATCTGCGTGCTTTCCGGTCCGCGCACATAGCGCAGCGCGACATCGCCGTCGCCGCGCAGCACCAGTCTTCGCGCTCCGGCTTTCGCAGCCATTTCGAGCGCCGCGCACAGGGCATGCAGCTCGGCCTCGTTATTGCAGCCGGATACAGTCAGCAGCCGGGATTCTTCGCTGCGCTGCCCGTCGGGCGCAAGCAGCAGGATGCCGATGCCGATCTTGCCCGGATTGGGCAGGGCGGAACCGTCGAACCAGGCCTGCCAGCAATCGGCGGCGTCGATCGCAATCCCGGAATTCAGAACAAGCTGGCGACGACGAAGCGATCGCGCGCGGCGAGCTTTTCGAGGCCCTTCACCACTTCCAG
>JBAZOF010000274.1:0-3581 GCA_041648855.1 Sulfuritalea sp.
AGAATGCTGACGCCGCTCATGCCGCACTCCCCTGCTTGCGTTTGTCGCGCAGCTTGCGCCACAGGCCGACCACGCCATCGGGCAGCCACAGCGTGACGCCGACGAACAGGGCGCCGAGAAAGAACAGCCAATACTCGGGGAATGCGACGGTGAAGAAGCTCTTCGCCAGGTTCACGATGAAGGCGCCGAGCACCGGGCCGATCAGCGTGGCACGGCCGCCGACTGCGACCCAGATCGCGATTTCGATGGAATTCGCCGGCGACATTTCGCCGGGGTTGATGATGCCGACCTGCGGCACGTAGAGCGCACCGGCGATGCCGCACAAAAGCGCCGACAGGGTCCAGATGAAGAGCTTGTAATAGAGCGGGTTGTAACCGATGAACATGACGCGCGATTCGGCATCGCGGATCGCCGCCAGCACGCGGCCGAGTTTCGATGTCACCAGGTAGCGGCCGAGCACCAGCGTTGCCAACAGCATCAGCGCGGTCAGCGCGAACAGGGCGACGCGCGTCTCCGGCGCGGTAATGCTGTAGCCGAGGATGCGCTTGAAATCGGTAAAACCGTTGTTGCCGCCGAAGCCGGTTTCGTTGCGGAAGAAGAACAGCATCGCGGCGAAGACCATGGCCTGGGTGATGATGGAAAAGTACACACCCTTGATGCGCGAACGGAAGGCGAAGAAGCCGAAGATCAGCGCCACCAGTGCCGGCACGGTAAGCACCAGGAACAGCACCCAGAGGATGGAATCCGAGCCGGTCCAGTACCAGGGCAGTTGCTTCCAATCGAGGAAGACCATGAAGTCGGGCAGGTCCGACTGGTAGGAGCCGTCGCGGCCGATCTGGCGCATCAAATACATGCCGAAGGCGTAGCCGCCGAGCGCGAAGAACAGGCCGTGGCCGAGCGAGAGGATGCCCGTGTAGCCCCAGATCAGGTCCATCGCCACGGCGACGATGGCGTAGCACATGATCTTGCCGACCAGGGTGATGACGTAGGCCGAGACATGGAAGGGACTGCCCGCCGGCACCAGCAGGTGCAGGGCCGGCAGCAGGACCAGCGTGATGGCGGCGGCGATCGCGATGGCGATCCAGCCCTGCTTCGGCGTGGCGCCGAAGAAGCGGACGATGAAGGGGGTGCGGGTCATATCAGCTTTCCACGAACCGGCCCTTGAGGGCAAACAGGCCCTGCGGACGCTTCTGGATGAACATGATGATGAACACCAGCACGACGATCTTGGCGATCACGGCGCCGGCCCAGCTCTCGATGAACTTGGTGACGATGCCGAGGCCCAGCGCCGCCCACACCGCGCCGGCGAGCTGGCCGACGCCGCCCAGCACGACGACCATGAAGGAATCGACGATGTAGCCTTGGCCCATATCGGGGCCGACGTTGGCGATCTGCGACAAGGCAACGCCGCCGAGGCCCGCGATGCCGGCGCCCAGCGCGAAGGCCACCGTGTCGATGCGACCCGTCGGCACGCCGACGCAACCGGCCATGGCGCGGTTCTGCGTCACGGCGCGAACGAACATGCCCAGCCGCGTCCTGTTCATCAGCACCCAGACCAGCATCAGCACGAACAGCGCGAAACCGACGATGACGATGCGATTGAGCGGCAGGACGATGGAGGGCAGAATTTCGAGGCCGCCCGACATCCAGGAGGGATTGGCGACCTCGACGTTCTGCGCGCCAAAAATCACGCGCACCGCCTGGATCAGCATCAGCGAGAGGCCCCAGGTGGCGAGCAGGGTTTCCAGCGCGCGGCCATAGAGCCAGCGGATCACCGTGCGTTCGAGCAGCACACCGACCGCGGCGGCGGCGACGAAGGCCACCGGCACGGCGGCCAGCAGATACCAGTCGAGCTGCGCCGGGAAGTACGTGCGGAACAGGCTTTGTATCGCGTAGGTGGCATAGGCGCCGATCATCAGCAGCTCGCCGTGGGCCATGTTGATCACGCCCATCACGCCGTAGGTGATGGCCAGGCCCAGCGCGGCGAGCAGCAGGATGCTGCCCAGTGAAAGACCGGAGAAGACACGGCCGATGTTCTCGGCCAGGGTCAGGCGGTCCTTGACTTCGAGCCAGGAGCGGAAGGCGGCGCGGCGCACCTCGACATCGGCCTCGTTGGCCGGTTCGGACTGCGCTTTCAGCGCGGCCTTGGTGTTTGGGTCGGCGCTGCCGGCCAGTGCCGCAGCGGCCGCCAGGCGAATTTTCGGATCCTCATCCTTGAGCGTCGCCAGCGCATGGATTTCGACCAGCAAGGCGCGGATCTTCGGATCGGTTTCGCGGTCGCGCGCCCTGGCCAGCATGGGCGCCATCGCGGCGTCGACATTGGTGGCGATTTCCTTGACCGCCTTGAAGCGCACCGTCGCGTCGGGGTCGATGAGTTTCAGCACGGCCAGCGCGCCTTCGAGTTCGCCCCTCACGCGGTTGTTGATCGTGATGTCCTCGCCCTTGTCGTCCTTCAGCGTGCCGTCGGCAAGCTGCTGCAGCACGGCCAGCGCGTCCGGCTCGGCGGTGAGCGCGAGCTTCTGGATCGCGGCAATCTTGTCATCCGACTCCTCGGCCGCGAGCTGGCGCACCAAGGCCGGGTCCGGCGCCGCGTAGGCGGCGAGACTCAGGCAGCACAGCAGGGTGAAGAGGAGTTTGCGCATTCTTCGGGAAAGTCGGCTCTGGCGACACGGCGGCGGCGCGAACAAGCCCGTCACACCGGCGAATGCCGGTGTCCAGTCGTATCATCGCACTGGATTCCGGCTTGCGCCGGAATGACGGTTTGCGGCGAGCCAGCGATTACTTGCCCTTGCTGACCTCGGGTTCGTCCTTCTTCTTGTCGTTGCCGGCGATGAAGGGCGACCAGGGCTGGGCCTTGACCGGGCCCTTGGTCTTCCACACCACGTTGAACTGTCCGTCGGCCTTCACTTCGCCGATGAACACGGCACGGTGCAGGTGATGGTTCTTCTCGTCCATCTTGATGGTGAAGCCGGACGGCGCCTTGAAGGTCTGGCCGCCCATGGCCGCGATCACCTTGTCCACATCCGTGCTCTTGGCCTTCTCGACCGCCTGCTTCCACATGTGGAGGCCGATGTAAGTGGCTTCCATCGGGTCGTTGGTGACCACGGTGTCGGCCTTCGGCAGCTTCTGCTTCTTAGCCCAGTCGCGGTACATCTTGATGAAGGCGTCATTCTGCGGATTCTTGATCGACTGGAAGTAGTTCCAGGCGGCGAGGTGTCCGACCAGCGGCTTGGTATCGACGCCGCGCAGTTCCTCTTCACCCACGGAGAAGGCTACCACCGGCACGTCCGTGGCCTTCAGGCCGGCGTTGCCGAGTTCCTTGTAGAAGGGCACGTTGGAGTCGCCGTTGATGGTCGACACCACGGCCGTCTTCTTGCCCTCGCCGGCGAACTTCTTGATCTTGGCGATGATGGTCTGGTAGTCGGAATGGCCGAAGGGGGTGTACTCCTCCATGATGTCGGCTTCGGCGACACCCTTGCTCTTGAGGAAGGCGCGCAGGATCTTGTTGGTGGTGCGCGGATAGACGTAGTCGGTGCCGAGCAGCACCCAGCGCTTGGCCGAGCCGCCGTCCTTCGACATCA
>JBAZOF010000275.1:0-3570 GCA_041648855.1 Sulfuritalea sp.
TGCACCTGGTGTGGGGGACGTCCTCCGTCGATTACAAGATCCCGGCCGAACTCGACGGAACGCTGTTCTCGCTGTTCGACACGGACTTCCCGATCTACAAGGGCTTCATGATGCTGGTCTCGGTGGGCATGCTGGTCGCCCTCTACGCCCTGCTCACCCGCACACGCATCGGCCTCATCATCCAGGCCGCGCTGACCAAGCCGGACATGGTCGAGGCGCTGGGCCACAACGTGCCGCGCATCTTCATGCTGGTCTTCGGCGGCGGCACGGCGCTGGCGGGGCTGGCCGGCGTCATCGGCGGCAATGCCTTCATCACCGAGCCGGGCATGGCGGCCGCGGTCGGCAGCATCGTCTTCGTCGTCGTCGTCGTCGGCGGGCTCGGTTCGCTGGGCGGCGCCTTCGTCGCCTCGCTGCTGATCGGCTGCATCCAGACCTTCTCGATCGCGCTGACGATCTCGATCACCGATGTCTTCGCCCTGATCGGCATCACCCTGCCCGAGGGTTCGCAGGTGGCGCGACTGACCATCACCCAGCTGGCGCCGGTGCTACCGTATGTACTGATGGTGGCGATCCTGATCTTCCGCCCGCGCGGCCTGATGGGGGCACGCGAATCTTGAACAGCGCAATTCTTTCCCGCGGCCGCCTGCTGCTCTGGGGCGGCTGCCTCGCCCTCGTTGTTGCCTTGCCGCTGGTGTTCAAGAGCGGCTTCGTGGTCTCGCTGCTGTGCCAGATGGGCATCATGGTGGTCTTCGCCCTGTCCTACAACATGCTGCTGGGCCAGACCGGCCTGCTTTCCTTCGGCCATGCGGTCTATTACGGCATCGGCGCCTTCATCACCATGCACATGCTGAACATCATCGGCAAGGACGGCAGCCCGCTGACGACCGCGCTGCTGCCGCTGGTCGGCGGCCTCGCCGGCATGCTGGCCGGCGTGGTGCTCGGCTACGTCACGACGAAAAAGGCCGGCACCACCTTCGCCATGATCTCGCTCGGCATCGGCGAACTGGTCGCCGCCTGCGCGCTGATGTTCCCCGGCTTCTTCGGCGGCGAAGGCGGCGTCTCGGGCAATCGCGTGGTCGGCAAGGGCGACCTGCTGGGTTTCACCTGGGGGCCGCAAGTCGAGATGTACGGCCTGATCGTGGCCTGGGCCTTTCTCGCCACCGTCGCCATGTTCGCGCTGACGCAAACGCCGCTGGGCCGCATGGCCAATGCCGTGCGCGACAACCCGGAGCGTGCCGAGTTCGTCGGCTACGACACGCAGCGCGTGCGCTACCTGATGCTGATCCTGTCGGGACTGTTCGCCGGCATCGCCGGCAGCCTGACGGCGCTCAACTACGAAATCGTCACTTCGGAAACCCTCAACGCACACACCTCGGGCGTGGTGCTGCTGATGACTTTCGTCGGCGGCATCGGCTTCTTCTACGGCCCGATCATCGGGGCGATACTCATCACCGTGATGCAGATCGTGGTCGGCGGCATGACCCATGCCTGGCTGCTGTATTTCGGCCTGTTCTTCCTGTTCATGGTGCTGATGGCGCCGGGCGGCATCGCCAGCGTCATCGCGATCCAGCGCAACCTGTGGCAGGCAGGATTGTTCGGCCGCATGGTGCCGCACTACCTCGCCGTCGCCCTCCCCGTGCTGATACTGATGGCCGGCCTGGTCGGCCTGATCGAAATGAGCTACGCGCTGCTGGCCGGTGAAGGAGTCGGCGCTGGCGACACGGCGACGAAGGTCATGAAGATGGAACTCCACCTCAACACACCCGGCCCGTGGCTGGCGGCGCTGGCGGTCACGGCCGTCGGCATGGGACTGACGCGCTGGATCGGCGGCCGTACCCGCGCGGCGTGGAATTCCGCGCTGTCGACGCTGCACGGAGACAGGACATGACAGCCAACCCCCTGGCCCCTGCCCCACGGCAGCCTTTGCACAGGCTGCCGGCTACGGCAGCGCGAAGCAGTGCTTCGCGAAACCCTGCCTTTGCCCCATGGAAGGGGGTAACACTGGTTCAGCCGCTGCAGCGGCTTCCGGTCAATACACTTCAGCCCCCTTGGGGCGGCCCGGCGGAGGCTGCATGAACGCCCCCGCCATCCGCATCACCGGCCTCAAGAAGAACTTCGGCGCCAGCGAAATCATCCGCGGCGTCGACCTCGACATCCATCGCGGCGAGCGTCACGCCATCATCGGCCCCAACGGCGCGGGTAAATCCACGCTGTTCCACCTGATCAGCGCGCGCCTGCCGGTGTCTGCCGGCGTCATCGAACTCAAGGGCGAGAGCGTCATCGGCCTGAAGCCCTTCGAGATCAATCGCAAGGGCCTGTCGCGCAGTTTCCAGATCACCAACATCTTCCACAACCTCTCGGTATTCGAGAACCTGCGCTGTGCCGTGCTGTGGTCGCTCGGCTACCGCTATTCGTTCTGGCACAGGCTGGCCGGGCTCGCGGATGCGCGCCTGCGTGCCGAGGCGGTGATGGAAGACATCGGCCTGGCGAGCCGCCGCGACACCCCTGCCGGCATCCTGTCCTACGCCGAGCAGCGCGCGCTCGAAATCGGCATCACCATCGCCAGCGGCGCCGACGTCATCCTGCTCGACGAACCGACCGCCGGCATGAGCCGCTCCGAAACCGACGATGCCGTGGCCCTGATCCGCCGCGTCACCGAAGGCAAGACGCTGGTCATGGTCGAACATGACATGGGCGTGGTGTTCGGCCTCGCTGACCGCATCTCGGTGCTGGTCTACGGCCAGATCATCGCCACCGACGCGCCGGCCGCGATCCGCTGCAATGCCGCGGTGCAGGAAGCCTATCTGGGAACCAGCATGCATGCGGGGGATGAGCATGAGTGACGCCGTGTTGTCGAAGCCCATGCTGCAAGTCAGCGACCTCCAGGCCTATTACGGCAAGAGCCACGTCCTGCATGGCGTCAATCTCCACGTCAACACCGGCGAAATCGTCTGCCTGCTGGGCCGCAACGGCGTCGGCCGCTCGACCACGGCCAAGGCGGTCATGGGCCAGGTCGTCGCGCGTGGCAGCATCAAATTCAACGGCTGCGATATCCTCGGCAAGAAGGCCTTCGAGATCGCCCGCTGCGGCATCGGCTACGTGCCCGAAGACCGCTCGATCTTTCCCGACCTGACGGTGCGGCAGAACCTGATGCTCGGCGTCAAGGACCCCCGCCGCTGCGGGCGCTGGAACATCGACGACATGTACGCCCTCTTCCCGCGCCTCAAGGAACGCGACAGCACGCCGGGCGGCGTGCTGTCCGGCGGCGAGCAGCAGATGCTGACCCTGTGCCGCACGCTGATGGGCGATCCGGACCTGATCATGATCGACGAACCGACCGAGGGCCTGGCCCCGAAGATCGTCGAACAGGTCGGGGTTTTTCTGCAGGAGGTGCGCAACCGCGGCATCTCGATCCTGCTGATCGAACAGAAGCTGGCCATCGCCCTCGACATCTCCGAACGGCTCTACCTCATGGGCCACGGCCACATCGTCTTCGAAGGCACGCCGGCCGACCTCAAGAACAACGAAGCCATCCGCAAGGAATGGCTGGAAGTATGAGCACCCCGCCAA
>JBAZOF010000276.1:0-3570 GCA_041648855.1 Sulfuritalea sp.
AGCTTGACCCTGCTGGCGTGGGGTGTGATCGTGGTGATGGTATCGGCCCACGCGGCGGGCGCGAATGCCAGCGTGATAGCGGTGATTGCGAACAGCGGGGATCGTTTCATGATGGGCTCCGTAGGGATGGTGACTGCCCGATGATGTCCCAGCGCCGCGCCGGGTTCCGTGCGCTAGCGCCCATAGGCGCGGATATTCCGCATGATCTGCTGGGGGACGCGCTCAGCGTGCAAATCCCGGGGCAATTACATGAATGGCATCGATATTTTCTCCTCCCCCTTCAAGGGGGAGGTTGGGAGGGGGATGGAGTGCAAGGGGATGATTTGCCGGTCCTGGTTCGTGCTTGTCGACCCCATCCCCACCCCAGCCCTCCCCTTGAAGGGGAGGGAGCGTTCTTGGTGACCCTCGCCTTGAAGGGGAGGGAGCGTTCTTGATGACCCTCGCCTTGAAGGGGAAGGAGCTTCCTGCCTAGCTGGCGAACCCCGCGGTGAGGGCGGCGATCATGTAGCCGTGGTCCAGCGTGCCGGCGCTTTCGCGCGCGCTGTGCATGGCCCACAGCGGCGAGCCGACGTCCACGCTGGCGATGCCGAGTTGCGCGGCGACCATGGGGCCGATGGTGCTGCCGCAGCCGAGGTCGCTGCGATGGGCGTATTGCTGGCAGGGCACGCCGGCCTTCTCGCACAGGCCCATGAAGCGGGCGGCGGTTTCGGCGGTGGTGGTGTAGCGCTGGTTGGCGTTGCTCTTGATCACCGGCCCGCCATTCACATGCACCTTGTGGCCGGGCTCGTAGGCGGCGGGGAAATTCGGATGGTAGGCATGGGCCATGTCGGCGCTGATGAAGAAGCTCTGCGCCAGGGCGCGGTGCCTGTCCTCGGCGTCGACGCCGGTCTGCAGCGCGATGCGCGTCAGCACGTCGGTGATGAAGCTGCCGCCGGCGCCGGCGGCGCTTTCGCTGCCGACTTCCTCGTGGTCGAAGAAGCCCGCGACGCAGGTGGCCTCGGGTTTTTTCGTGGCGAGCAGGGCGGCGAGGGCGGCGTGGCAGGAGCCGAGGTTGTCGAGCTGGCGGCTGGCGATGAACTCTTCGTTCGCGCCCCACAGGCTGCCCTTCTGCACGTCATGGACCGCCAGTTCCCAGCTCAGCAGGTCGGCCGGCTTGCCCTTGGCGGCATCGGCCAGCAGCTTGCGCAGGCGGGATTCGGCATCTTCGCCGGCGCGGAGCTGGCCGAGGATCAGCGGCAGCTCGGTCTGCTTGTTGAGCTTGAGGCCCGATTCATTGACGTCGCGGTTCATGTGGATCGCCAGGTTGGGCAGACGCGCCAGCGGCTGCTCGAAGCGCAGCAGGCGCGTCTGTGGCCCCTTCGCCGTGCGCATCACGACGCGGCCGGCGAGGCTCAGGTCGCGGTCGGTGAAGGTGGCGAGTATCGGGCCGCCATAGACTTCCACGCCCAGGCGCAGCAGGCCTTCGTCGGCCTGGGCCGCGCGCGGCTTGAGGCGGAATCCCGGCGAATCGGTATGCGCGCCGACGATGCGAAAGCCGGTTTTCGCCAGCGGCCGGCTGCCGAGCACGAAGGCGATCAGCGACGCGCCGCCGCGTACCGTGTAGTAGCGCCCGCCCGCAGCGAGCTTCCAGCGCTCGCCCTCTTCGAGCCGGGTGTAGCCCTGCGCCCGCAGGCGCTCCTCGGCGCTCGCCACCGCATGCCACGGGCTGGGGCTGGCGTCGATGAAGTCGATCAGGTCCTGGGCGGTCTTGCGGGCTTGGGCGGGCAGGGGCATGGCGGGTGCGGAAGGGGATTAAAGAAGTGAAGCATACAAGAGCTGAGGCGCCTTGGAAGTGCGCATTTCCGCAAGAATCGGATTGCTCCCGGCGCTGGCGCTGACATACTTGGGGCTGTCCTCAGCCTGAATATTTCATCGTGAATGCCGCAAGCCTCGCCCGTCTGATTCTTCTGTCCGCCATCTGGGGCGCTTCCTTTCTGTTCCTCAGGATCGGGGCTCCGGTTCTGGGGCCCGTGCTGCTGATCTTTGGTCGCGTCGCGCTCGCCGCCGTGTTTCTGTTTTTCGTCGCCATGCTCCTTGGAAAGCGCTCCGGTGTCCTGCAGCACTGGCGGTATTTCCTGATCCTGGGATTCTTCAACTCCGCCTTGCCCTTTCTGTTGTTCGCTCTGGCGGCCAAGACAATTTCGGCCTCGCTGCTGTCCATCCTCAATGCGACCGCGCCCATATGGGCCGCCGTCATCGGTGCGGTGTGGACCGGAACCCGCCTCGCACCCCGGTCGCTGATCGGGCTGGCGCTGGGTATTGCAGGGGTGGCGCTGCTTGCGGGTGTGGAAACGCTGGCGCTGCCCGCCGGCGGCTGGATCGCCATCGCCGCGGCGCTGGGCGCGGCATGTTCCTACGGCATCGCAACCCACTATGCCAAGTCGGCCCGGTCGGCGGAACCCTTCGCCAGCGCGCAGGGAAGCATGTGGGCCGCGATGTTGTTCATAGCGCCGGTCATGGTGTTTACGCCCTTGCCCGCGGCGATGCCGGAAGCCCGTGTGATCGGCTCAGTGATCGCACTCGGGATCCTGTGCAGCGGCGTCGCCTATCTGCTCTACTTTCGCCTGATCGAAGACATCGGTGCGACACCGGCCTTGACGGTCACCTTTCTGATTCCCGTGTTCGGCGTGCTGTGGGGCGCCATCTTCCTCGACGAAGCCGTGGGCTGGCATACCCTGGCCGGCAGCCTCATCGTGCTGACCGGCACGGCGCTGGTCAGCGGGTTTTCCCCGGCGGCCGTGTTTGCCCGGGCGGGGGCGAATCGTGCCTGATGCGACTGCCGCCCGGTCGCGCCACTACGCGGTGGTCGCGCGGGCGATCGACTTCATCCGCGGCCATGCGCGCAGCCAGCCGACGCTGGAGGAAATCGCCGACGCGGTGCATTTGAGCCCGTATCACCTGCAACGATTGTTCGCCGACTGGGCGGGGATTTCGCCGAAGCGCTTCCTGCAATACCTGACCAAGGAATACGCGAAGCAGCAGTTGGCTGCGTCGGCCGACGTGCTGACGGTCGCGGAGAATGCCGGCCTCAGCAGCACCAGTCGATTGCACGACCTGATGGTGAGTTGCGAGGCCATGACGCCGGGGGAGATCAAGTCCGCCGGGCGGGGCATGGCCATCGGCTACGGCTTCGCGCCGTCGCCCTTCGGCGAGGTGCTGGCGGCCTGGACCTCGCGCGGCATTTGTCATTTCGCGTTCTGCGTCGCCGGCGAGGCGGCGATGCTGGCCGAACTGGCTGCGCTCTGGCCGCATGCGGCGCTGGCGCGCGACGACGGGCATGCGCGGGAACTGCTGCTGCAGATCTTTCCGCAAACGCCGGTGCGCGGGGCCGTGCATCTGGTGCTGAGGGGAACCAACTTCCAGATCAAGGTCTGGGAAGCCTTGATCCACACCGAATTCGGCAGGGTCGTGTCCTACAGCCAGTTGGCGCGACAGGTCGGGATGCCGAAGGCAAAACGGACCGTGGGCAGTGCGGTCGCCGCGAACACGATCGGCTTCCTGATTCCTTGCCACCGGGTGATACGCGAGAGC
>JBAZOF010000277.1:0-3554 GCA_041648855.1 Sulfuritalea sp.
CTTCTGACGGAAATACTGCAGCGCTCCACCGCCATGCCGGTAGTGGAAGCCATGGATCAGGTTGCGGTCGAATCCAATCACGTCTATGTCATTCCGCCCAACCGCGAAATGGCGATCCTGCATGGCGTGCTGCAACTTTCCGTGCCGGAGCAGGCGCGCGGTCAGCGCATGCCGATCGATGCCTTCCTGCGCTCACTGGCCGAGGACCAGGCCGAAAGCGCCATCGGCATCATCCTCTCCGGCACCGCCACGGACGGCACGCTCGGCTTGCGCGCGATTCTCGGCGCCGGCGGCGTCTGCATGGTGCAGGAACCGTCGACCGCCAAATATGACGGCATGCCGCAAAGCGCCATTGCGGCCGGCTACGCGACCCATATCCTGCCGGTGGAGAACATGCCGGCGATGCTGATCGAGCTGACGCGGCAGTCCGTCTACCGCCAGAAGCAGGCACCGATCACATCGGGAAAGGCCGTCAGCGGCCTGAACCAGATATTGCTGCAAGTGCGCAGTGGTACCGGCCACGATTTCTCGCTCTACAAGAAGAGCACCATCGGCCGCCGCATCGAGCGCAGGATGGCGCAGCACAACATAGAGGATCTCGCGGTGTACGCGCGCTACCTCAAGGAACACCCTGCCGAGGTGCAAACGCTGTTCAAGGAACTGCTGATCAACGTCACCAGCTTCTTTCGCGACCCGGAGGCCTTCGTCGCCCTGAAGCAGGACATCCTGCCGAAAATGCTGGCGGACAAGCCCGAGGGCTACGTGTTTCGTGTCTGGGTGGCTGGCTGTGCCACGGGCGAGGAAGCCTATTCGATCGCCATGCTGCTGCGCGAGCACATGGATGAAAACCACAGGGAATTCGGCGTCCAGATCTACGCCACCGACCTCGACGATGACGCCATCGCGGTCGCGCGCGGCGGTGAAGGTCTACCGCCTGATCGCCACCGACATCGGCCGCCCTCTCAGCGACATCAAGTCGAATATCGAGGGTGAGGATATGCACGCGGACCTCCAGACCGTGCTCGACACCCTGATCCCCATCGAGCGCGAGTTGCGCACCACGGACGGGGCGTGGTATCTGGCCCGCATTCAGCCTTACCGGACATTGGACAACATCATCGAGGGCGTGGTGCTGACCTTCACTGAAGTTACGGACTTCAAGCTTGCCAGCGAAAAGGTGAGGCGCAGCGAAGCCCTGCTGGCCACGGCGCAGGAGCTTGCCGGTCTCGGCAGCTGGGATCTGGATGTGGCGACGGGCAAGGGGCGCTGGTCGGCAGAGATGTTCAGGATATTCGGTTATCCGCCGGTCGGCACGCCGATGTCATTGGACGATGTCCTGAAAGCCCTCGGTGACGAAGACCGGAAACGTGTCTCCGCGGCAATACAGAATTCGGTGGATACGCAGGCCCCTTGTGACATCGAGTATCGTATCCGGCGTCCGGATGGCACGACGAGCCTCGTGCGCTCCCGGGCGGTGACGATCGCCGATGCCAAGGGACGCGTGACCGGGCTGGTGGGCACTACCCTCGATATCAGCGGATGATCCGGGAGTCTGGTAGCGCTGGAATGGACGCCACCGAACTGGTGGCGCCGATGTTGGTGAGCGAAATGCCGGAGGTCGCATGAACGGACGCGATGGAAAGCAGCAAGACGATCCGCAACTGCGGGCGAAGGCGGAGGCCAGACTCACCGCCAAACTCACGCGGCGAGCCGCCGCCGCACAGCGGCCGGTTGCGGAGCTGCTGCATGAACTTCAGGTGCATCAGATCGAACGGGAGATGCAGAACGAGACCCTGCGCCAGTCACAGATCGCACTTGAAGAATCGCGCGACCGCTACATCGACTTTTATGATTTTGCTCCGGTTGGTTATCTCACGCTCAGCGACAAGGGCGTGATCGCCGAAATCAATCTGACGGGCGCGGAAATGCT
The DNA here is from genome assembly GCA_041648855.1 of Sulfuritalea sp. GTDB lineage: Bacteria > Pseudomonadota > Gammaproteobacteria > Burkholderiales > Rhodocyclaceae > Sulfuritalea. Next base: position 1,931 of record JBAZOF010000277.1, read on the forward strand.
GGGGATGGATCGCGCCAGGCTGCTCAAGCGTCGCTTCAGCCTGTCTGTCACCGCCAGGGACCGCGACCGCTGGCAGAAGCATTTCACGTCTGCGTTGTGCCAGGATGCCAAGCTCAATTGCGAACTCAGGCTGTCGCGCCCGGATGGGGCGCAGATCGACGTCCGGCTCGACAGCCTGCGCCTGATCAAGGAGGACAAGGCCCCGGTGCTGCGCCTTGTGCTGACCGATGTCACGGAACGCAAACAGGTGCAGGGCGCGTTGGATGCCTCCGTCCAGTTCTCCAACAGTCTGATCGGCTTCATGCAGGACGGCCTGTCGGTGGTGGATACGAACGGTGCGCACCTCGATGTGAACCCTGCCCTGTGCCGCATGACCGGATTTTCACGCGAGGAACTGATTGGATCGGGACTGCCGCATCCGTATTGGCCGCCGGAAGAATATGAAGCCATTCAGGCCGCTTTCCGGACGGTCCTGGAAGGCAACACGAACACGCTTGAATTGACCTTCATGCGCAAGAGCGGCGAGCGCTTCCCGGTGTTCGTCAGTCCCTCCGCGGTCAGGGATGCTCAAGGCCGCCTGGTCGGGTACATGGCGACCATGAAAGACATCACCGCGCGGAGGAAGGCGGAGGATGAGCTCAAGGTTTCGCAACAGCGCTTCCGGGACATCGTCAACGCCACCGACGGAATCGTGTGGGAGGCCGACGCGAGGACCTTTGACTTCACCTTCGTCAGCCAGCAGGCGGAACGTCTGCTGGGCTATCCCGCCGGGGACTGGCTGCAGCCGGGCTTCTGGGTGGAACATCTGCATCCCGACGACAAGGCCTGGGCGCCCATCTATTGCGAGGCCTGCACGCAGAAGATGGCGCCGCACGACTTTGAATACCGATTCATCGCGCGGGATGGTCGTACGATATGGCTTCACGACATTGTCACGGTGGTGACGGAGGGCGGCGAGCCGCGCTGGTTGCGTGGCATCATGATCGATATCACCCAGGGTAAAGAGGCCGAGCAACAATTGCGCGAAATGGCGGTGAGCCTGGAAGCCATGGTGCAGGAGCGGACAAAGCAGTTGCGCAGGCTTTCAGCGCAACTGACGATGACCGAAGAACGCGAGCGGCGCATGCTGGCGGAGGATCTGCATGACAACCTCGGGCAACTGCTGGCGGTGATCAAGATCAAGCTGACTACGCTCACCGCGGGTTCGCCCCCATCGGCAGTCAACGAGGTCGTGGCTTTGGTGGACCAGGCCGAACGGTCGGCGCGGTCCATCACCATGGAACTGAGTCCGCCGATCCTGCACAGGCTCGGCTTGATGCCGGCGCTGGAATGGCTGGGCGATGAAATCGAGCGCGTGTACGGCATCGCGGTGCGGATCCACGGCGATCCCTGCGACAGGCCGTTGGGCCAGGAAATTCAGGCTGTGCTGTATCGTTCGGTACGCGAGCTTCTGATCAACGTCGCGAAGCATGCCGGGGTAAACGATGCAAGTGTCTCCTGCCTGTGTAGCGAGAGCCAGCTGGTGCTCGCCGTTGACGATGACGGTTGCGGTTTCGATCCGGCCGATCACCGTGGCGCCATGTCCGGGCAGCGTAGTTTTGGTCTGAGTTCGATCTACGAACGC
>JBAZOF010000278.1:0-3516 GCA_041648855.1 Sulfuritalea sp.
AGGACGCCGAAGCCCTCGCGCAACGGCTTGAAGCCCACCCCAACTATCGGGTATTGCGTCAATTGGCGCCGCGCACGTCGTTTGCCGAACCCGATGGCCGAGCGCTCGCCCGCGGCGTCATTGTCGATACCGAAACGACGGGCTTCAACCAGGACACCGTAGTTGAAATCAAATTTGACACTTTTGCGTAATCAAAATTGACACTTCGTTATTTCAGCACACCCCGAGGCAAACCGAGGGTTCTCTGAACGCTAGCCCCGAGCTGAACTTGAGGTGGTATCGCGGGCGATCCGAGCTCGACCCCGCTTCGGCCGACTCTGTTCCATTTCCCACCCCTTGCAGGCGAGCGTCACGGTTCGCGGCACGGGGCGCGCACCGGTGCGGTACTGACTTACGGTACGCCGGGTCAGACCGATCGCCTTCGCGGCGTCCGTGAGGGATAGCTGATGCCGGTCCTGCCAGCGGCGGAAATCGACATTCGCTACTTGTCCTTGCTGTTCCAATGCCATTTCCAGCAAGCGGTCGGAATCCAGGGAGGCCCCGCACGGCCATTCGACTCCCCAGCCAAAGTCGGCCAAGGCGGCGCGACGAAACTCGCGGCGAGATTCCAGCGGCGCAAAAGCTTCCAGCCGGTGCGCCACATCGCTCAGATCGACGCGGATCGAATTGCCGCTGGTGTAAGTGGCCGTCAGGACCATGCCCGTCTCCACATTGACGGATTGCAGCCGGTTAACATTCTTCGCTCTCATCATTCATCTCCTGCGCGGATTATTCATCGTCGCCCATTCGCGACGAACTTCCTTGGTATGGGCGTCGATCCATGACTGCGCGGCGCTCAATACTTTTGCCGGCACCCCGGCATTGACGACTTTGCCTGACAGAAACACCGCCGCCTTGCCATCCGGATGCAATACATGGGCATGAACCGGTGGGTGTTCATTTCCCCGTACGACAATTATCCAGCCTTCGCCCGAAAAGAGCTTTCCCATGGCGTGATTGTAGAGCAATTATTTCTCTATTGGCAACCCCATTGGAAACGCAAGCGAAAGCACCATTGTGGATCGCAGACCATCTGCTTGCCGTGTACTTGGGAGGGGCTGCAGACAATGTCGTGAACGCTGATTCGGAACGGCACTGATGTTCTGGAATCTCTCAACAGAGACAGCGTGCAATGCGTATGCGCGTGATGCTGACCAGATCCTTCATTGGCATTCGCGAACGAAAGATGACGCTCGGCCACTGCGTACCATAGGGCAACCGACACGCCGAGCAGATGAACGGCGTCTCTAGGAAAAGTGCGTTGAGTCGGTAGAGCGCGGAATAGCCGCACCGACGACAAGCAGAGTGAAGCCGCTGATCATGAATCGGGCAGCGCTGGACGGACTCGAACTGGTGGACGGGCGAGTGGTAGCCGCGTCCCAGGCAAGGCGCGCAGTACCGAAAATGGGCCGCGATTGCGGTGCGGCGCCGCGCCGGAATGGTCGCCTCTCGAAGAGTCTTCCTCGAGATGCCCAGCTCCCGTTGCAGGCGCCTAAAATCGATGGCTTCGCGATGTGCCTCAAGACCCACATACGGATCGATGACTTGACGCGCCGCCGCGACCGTCACCTCGTGTCCTGGGATACCGTTGGCCCGTGCGAACTTCCACAGGATAGAGACGATGGACTCGTAGGGATCAAGCCACTGCCGATCAAAGAGGTATCCGAACGACGGACTCAAGCTGTTCGCATCAAACGTCAGGATCGGCATGAAGTCGCGCATCACGGCAAAGTCGGCTATGCCGCCTGACGCAAGTGAGGCAAATTGGGTAATGCCGTGCTGATGGCCTGGCGTGTCTGGACGTAACCGCAGTTGTGCACGGCCGTGGTCCACAATTCCGTGGCGGGGCGATAACTGGGTGCATCGCACGCGCTACTGTCCTTCAGTACAATCTCGACCGCACGCGTGAAGGACTCCATCGGAATCTGCATCGGGAAATCCGACAGCCTCCAGGAGATTGGCGAAGAACGGGCCCTCGGCATGGCGTGGCTTGTGTTCAGCCTGTGCGTGGTAGGTCGTGATGGTCGGATTGGTCTCTGCCAGGAGCAAGCGCAAATATTCGATGGCGCGTGTCTTGCCGATGCGGGACGGTCCATACGCCAGAGCGCCGGTGATGCGATAGCGCAGGCAACGGATGACCAACTCATAGAACGCCTGAATGGCGGGGGTACCGATCCGATAGTTGCCGGATTCGAGTGGATGCAAGCTCATGTGCAAGGGGCGAACGCTCGGTGTGCTGGGTGATGTCATTTGGCGTCGCTCCTCAGCGGATACTGGATGGAAGAATCGTTGCCGGCAAAGCCGGTACCGATGCCCAACGTTTGCGGCTTGATCGTTGTTGCACTCCGATCAGCTTGACGGGTCGGCTCATCGATCCGTTGTGGCTGGATCTTGCGTCGCACCGGTTTGGCGACGGGAACGTCGAGGGGCACTGATGTTGCGGGTATGGGTGCTTCACACACACTGGTGGGTGCAGCGGACAGGGTTCGAACAGTGCGTGCCAGGCTGCTCGCCGCGCGGCGGGATTGCTTGGCTTGACTGAGCTTGTTCTGAACAAATTGTTCGATGAAGCCATGACTGAGGACTGCTTCCAGTTTCTTGCGTCCTCGCAATTTGAGAATTTCCTGACGCAACGTGAGGTCGTGGGCGATTTCGCCCCAGGCACCTTGCGCTTTAAGAACGCCCAGATCGATGCCGTCCAGCGTAATGGCGCGCACCGTGCGAATATCCTGGCTGTTGTAATACAGCTTGAGTTCGCTTCCGAGGAAAGTGGCGCTGGCCGCCAGAAGGGCATTAGTGTATCGGACCCCATGAAAATTCACGTGACCGCGTTGCCCCTGGGCAAGGTAGCCTCTGACCCGGGCACGTTTCGGTGTCTGCATGAGACACAGACGGCTCCGCCTATTTTCTGGCAGCCATGACAGCATGGCCCCGCGATTGCGGATCGAATGTTCGACGGCCTCAAGGGGGGTACGGCCATTGAGGCCGTTATGGGGCGTAGCGTTGTAAGCCGCTATCGCCGCTTCGAGAAGATCTTCCAATTCCGCGAGTGAAACAATGAGCCGCAGATTACCTTTGGGATCCGCCAGCGCGCGACGCAGATCCCGCGGACCGGAACCGGTGTAGCCGGGAAGCCGGGACGAGAGGAGGGTGGCTATCGAACCGAAAAAGCGTTCAATGTAGGGCCGATCGTCGGGCGTATAGGCAGGACCGACGTCGATGAAGCAGCCGACAAATTCGGTCAGCGCATGACGGACGTCATCCGACAGGTTGGCCTTCGCCGAGTCAAGCTTAATCCAGGTCCAGGTGGCGTAACTCAGCTCGGATAGCGACGTCGAGGGAAACCCGTCGCGTTCGCCATAATGGAGGCCGGGCAGCGTGAATGTCCTCGGCCGGTGCGGCTCCAAGGCTCGCTCGAGGGTTCGAATGATGTCGTGCCGGTTGTATTCGCGGTTGAGGGAGAGGTGATAGCCGAGT
>JBAZOF010000279.1:0-3499 GCA_041648855.1 Sulfuritalea sp.
GCACTGGCAGGACGCGCACCGTTCTCGCGACTGATCTACCCGGTGCCGGAAGCGGCCGGGCTCGGCGTGCACCTCACGCTCGACCTCGGAGGTCAGGCGCGCTTCGGTCCCGACGTGGAATGGATAGACCGCATCGACTACACGGTCGCCCCGGAACGCGCCGACGCCTTCTACGCCGAAGTGCGGCGCTACTGGCCGCAGCTTCCCGATGGCGCATTGCTGCCGGCCTATGCCGGCATACGGCCGAAGCCTCATGCGCCGGGCGCGGCGGCCTGCGATTTTCTGGTGTCCGGTCCGGCGGAGCACGGCGTGCCCGGCCTCGTCTGCCTCTACGGCATCGAATCGCCGGGCCTGACCGCCTGCCTCGCCCTTGCCGACCACGTTGGCGACCGACTCACCGACTGAACATACCGCCGGCGGCAAACTGCTACGATAGCCCCTGCCTCTCACATTCGTTTGCCCATACGATGCCCAGCCACCCGCTTCGCGCCGCCCTGATCCTGCCCGCCCTTGTGCTGGCCCTGCTTGCCCCGGCGCTCGCCAGTGCCCAGGCGCAGCCCCGGGACGTCAAGCTGACCGGCGCGGGAATCCGCAAATGCAGCGAGTGGCTGCAATGGAAGGAGTCGCGCAATACCGAAGCGCGTGCCATGGTGCTGGAGTGGACACAGGGCTTCATCGCCGGCCACAACGTCTATGCCCGCACGGGAACAGCGAGCCCGATCATCGCCAATGTCAGTGTGCTGATTCCGCTGCTCGACAGCTACTGCCAGAAAAAACCCGAGGACCGGATACTGTCCGGCGTGGTGGAGATCACCCAGAGCCTCGGCGGCGCCAAAGTCAATCTGGCGCCCAAGACGCCGCCGCCGCAGAATCCACGGCCGGAGTCCAAGGGCAAGCTGGATTCCTGAGGCAAACGGCTTTCGCAGCCGGACGGGCAGGACAACAGGAGCCATCATGGCGCGATTCGCAAACAAGACCGCAATTGCCTGCCTGCTGTGGCTGGCGCTGGCGGCCCCTGCGCTGGCCGATGTCGGCGAGCTGCTGGCGGAAGTGCTCGCCGCCCACGGCGGCGGCGCGGCGCCGGCCGCGATCCACGAACGCGGCGTGATCGAATCCCTGCGCCGCGGCAACGGGGCGGTGGAACGCTGGTGGCAGGCGCCCGATCGCTTCCGCATCGAAATCGGATATCCCGGTGAACCGGAATCGCGCCTGCTGCGCGGCAACGAGGCATGGCAGCAGGGCCAACCGGCCACGCCCGCGTTTCACGCCTCGCTGGCGCTGCAGGCGGCGCGCATGGCGCTGCCCTGGCGGCTGCAGGAAAACGCGCGCCGCGTGGTCGACCTCGGTGCCGGAAAAAGCAGTGACGGAAGACCGCTCAGGGTGCTGGAATTGCCGGTGCAGCAGGGAATCAAGCTGATCGTCGAAATCGATGCGGAATCCCGGCTGATCCTGCGCTCGCGCGGCATATTGACCATCAACAACGCCTCGATGGAGTTCGCCACCGGCTATGAGGACTACCGTACCGTCGCCGGCCGGCGCGTGGCCATGACCGAGCGGCATTTCGCGATGGGCCAGTACACCGGCACCACGCGGCTCGCCAGCGTCGAATTTCCCGCCGTGCTGCCAGCGCCGACTTTCAACCCCCCCTCCGGCGGCGGCGGACTGCGCGTAGAAGATTCCGGCGGACCCCGCGGCAAACCCCTTCTGACGCAGGCCACGCCACGATGACTGCCGACCGGACCGCCGCACCGGGTCCCGATGAATCACGGACATGGACGCTGATTTTCGGCGCCTGGCTGATTGCCGCAGCATCGACGCTCGGCGCGCTGTTCTTCGGCGAGGTCATGCAATTGCCGCCCTGCGTGCTCTGCTGGTACCAGCGCATTTTCATGTTTCCGCTGACGCTGATCCTGCCGCTCGGCCTGTTCCCGCTCGACCGCAGAGTTGTCCGCTAAGGGCTGGTGCTGGCCGTGCCCGGCGCACTGGTCGCGACCTTCCACCTGCTGCTGGTCGCCGGCGTGATTCCCGAAAGCATCAAGCCCTGTACCCAGGGCGTGCCCTGTTCGCAAACCGTCATCGAGTGGTTCGGCTTCCTCACCATTCCGCTGCTGTCGGCGGTGGCATTCACAACCATCATCGCGTTGCTGGTCGCAGCGCATCTGCGGAGCTCCAAATGAAACAGAAGACCTTGTTCGCCGTTGCCGTGGTTCTCCTGCTGCTGGGCTTCATCGCCGCCGCGCTGCTCTACGACGCCGAGCGGCAAGGTCAGGCCGGCCAGGTTGCCACGGCGAACAACGAGGCGCTGGTGCGCATGCACTCGCCGGCTCTGGGCCGGGCCGACGCGCCGGTCGTCATTGTCGAGTTTATCGACCCGGCCTGCGAAACCTGCGCGGCCTTCTATCCCATGGTCAAGGAAATCCTGGCGGCGAACCCCGACCGCATTCGTCTGGTGCTGCGCTACGCGCCTTTCCACAAGGGCTCGGACCAGGTCGTGGCGGCGCTGGAGGCGGCGCGCAAGCAGGGCAAATTCTGGCAGGCGCTGGAAGCCCTGCTGAAGGCACAGGCCGACTGGGCGCCGCACCACAAGGCCGAGGTGGACCTGATCTGGAAGCACCTCGAAGGCGCCGGCCTGAATCTGCAGCAACTGCGCGCCGACATGAAAGCACCCGAAATCGACCGCGTCATCGAACAGGACCTGCTCGATGCGCAAACCCTCAAGGTCACCAAGACACCGGAATACTTCGTGAACGGCAAACCGCTGCCGCGCTTTGGTTTCGAGCCGCTTAAAGCGCTGGTGGACGAGGCGCTGGCGGCCAGCAAGCGCTAGCGCGGGCAACGCGGCCGCTCAGCGGCCCTTGAAGCGCGGCGGCCGCTTGGCGAGAAAGGCCGCCAGCCCTTCCGCGTAATCCTGCGTGTCGAGAAAGGCGAATGACGCGCGCTTTTCCTCGATGCTCAGCGGACGATCCTCCATCAGCCGCGCAATCCACTGCTTGTGCCAGCGCGCGACCAGCGGCGCGCCCGCGGCGATGCGCGCGGCGGTCGCCTGCGCTTCCCGCTCCACCTCGTCGTCGGCGACAACACGCGTCAACAAGCCCTTGGCATAAGCCTCGGCCGCGCTCAGCAGCCGCCCTTCGAGCAGGATTTCCTTGGCCACCGCCGGGCCGGCCAGCCTGAGCAGGCCCGCCAGTTCGCCGGGGTACATCGAGAAACCCAGCTTCATGATCGGTGCGCCGAAGCGCGCCGTTTCGCCGGCAATGCGCAGATCGCAGGCGCAGGCAATTTCCAGCCCGCCGCCGACGCAGGGGCCGAGGATCGCCGCGACCGTCGGATGCGGACAGGACTCGATGGCGGCCAGCGCCTCGCCCACCGCCTCGTGGTAGGCCAGCGCGAGATCGACAGTGGCCCGCGCGGTGCGGAATTCCTCGAGGTCGCCGCCGGCGGCAAAGACCAAGCCCTCGCCGCGCACGATGATGCAGCGCAGAGAACCGTCAGCGCCCAG
>JBAZOF010000280.1:0-3487 GCA_041648855.1 Sulfuritalea sp.
CCTACGGCGCCGACATCACCGAGGCGCTCGCCGCCGAAGAGGCGCTGCGCCGCAGCGAGGCGCACTTCCGCGCCTTCTTCGAACGCTCGATGGTCGGCATGGCCACCACCAGCCCGACCAAGGGCTGGCTGGAGGTCAATCAGGCGCTGTGCGACATCCTCGGCTACCCGCGCGACGAACTGCTGACCAAGACCTGGGCGGAACTGACCCATCCCGACGACCTCGCCGCCGACGTGGGCCAGTTCGACCGCATCGTCGCCGGCGAGAGCGAGGAATACTCGATGGACAAGCGCTTCATCCGCAAGGACGGCTCGGTGACCCATGCGCATATCGCAGCCCGCTGCGTGCGGCTGCCCGACGGCAGCATCGACTACTTCGTCGCTCTGGTGCAGGACATCAACGAACGCAAACGTCACGAGCAGGAAACGGCAGCCAGCCTCAACCATCTGCGCGAACTCAACGCCAAACTGACGGAAGCGCAGAACCAGCTGCTGCAATCGGAGAAGATGGCCTCCATCGGCCAACTCGCCGCCGGCGTCGCCCACGAACTCAACAACCCGATCGGCTTCGTTTCCTCCAACCTCGGCACGCTGGAAGGCTATCTGAAGGACATTTTCGCCATCATCGCCGCCTACGAAGCGGCGGAAGCCGCCATCGATGCGCCGCCACTCGCGGCAGTGCATTCGCTCAAGGCCCAGAAGGACTTCGACTACCTCAAGACCGATATCGTCCAGCTCATGGCCGAATCGAAGGACGGCCTGGCCCGCGTCTCCAAGATCGTCCGCGACCTCAAGGATTTCTCCCGCGCCGGCGATGCCAAGTTCCACTGGGCCGATCTGCACCAGGGACTCGAATCGACGCTCAACATCGTCTGGAACGAGCTCAAGTACAAGTGCACGATAAACAAGGAATACGGCGTCCTGCCGCAGGTCTGGTGCGTGCCTTCCCAGATCAACCAGATCTTCATGAACCTGCTGGTCAATGCCGCCCATGCCATCCCCGAGAAGGGCGAGATCACCATCCGCACCCGGCAACAGGGCGAGGAGGTATTCGTCGCCATCTCCGATACCGGCACCGGCATCGCGCCCGAGCACCTCAGCCGGGTCTTCGAACCCTTCTTTACCACCAAGCCGGTCGGCAAGGGCACCGGGCTGGGCCTGTCGCTCGCCTACAGCATCGCGCAGAAGCATCAGGGGCGCATCGACGTACAGAGCGAGCCCGGCAAGGGCACCACTTTCACCCTCTGGCTTCCCATCGAGGCCAGACAGGCACAGAATTCCGAAATCGGCGTCCTGCCAGCGCCGACTCCCTGACGCCATGCCGCTCGCCGATATCGCCACGCTGTTCTACGCCACCATCGCGATGAGCCTGGTGCTCGCCTTCGCGCTCGGCGTGATATCGATCCGCCGCGGGATGGAGGGTTTGCGATCATGGGCGGCGGCACTGCTGCTGTATGCGCTGTGCTACGTACTTCTCGGGGTCTACGATGTCTCCCCGAACCGTCCGGCGATCATCGGCTCCAACATTGCGGTGTCCGCTTTTCTCGCACTGTGGGCCAGCGCGATAGGCCGCCTCCGCGGCCTCTCCTTCCGTCAGGCGGTGATATACGCGCCGGTGGCTCTGGTCGCCCTGGTAGTCACCGTCGTCGCGGACGATCCACGACTGCGGATCGGCATCAGCAACACGATCCTCCTAGTGCAACTGGGCCAGGTCGCCCATCTGCTGACCACGCACCGGGAGCCGGCCCGCTCCGCAGGACGCGCGCTGCTGCTGGTTGCCATCGCCGTCACCGCAGTGATGCTGCTGCTGCGCATTGCCGCCGCCGCGGCCGGCGCCGAGCAGCTTGCCGGAGTCACCACGCGCAGCTTCGTTCAGACGATCACCTTCCTGGTCGCGATGGCGATGCCGGTCATCGGCTCGCTCGGGTTCCTGCTGATGATGAAGGAGCGCGCCGACCGGGAGATCGAAGAAGGCAAGCACGTGCTGACGACGATCTTCGACAGTTCCGAGGAAAGCATCGCGCTGTTCCAGCGCGACGGCACGCTGCTGATGATCAACCGCAGGGGCGCCGAACGCTTCGATACCACGCCCGACAACATGATCGGCTGGCGCATGACCGACGTCATGCCGCCCGAAGTGGCCGGCCCGCGCATCGCCGCGATCCAGCGCGTGGCCGAAACTGGAGTCAGCGAATCACTGGTCGACCGGCGCGCCGGCCGCACTTTCCGGCTGACCTTCTATCCGATTCAGGGCGAAACGGAACGCGTAGTGGCCTACGGCGCCGACATCACCGAGGCGCTCGCCGCCGAAGAGGCGCTGCGCCGCAGCGAGGCGCACTTCCGCGCCTTCTTCGAACGCTCGATGGTCGGCATGGCCACCACCAGCCCGACGAAGGGCTGGCTGGAGGTCAATCAGGCGCTGTGCGACATCCTCGGCTACCCGCGCGACGAACTGCTGACCAAGACCTGGGCGGAACTGACCCATCCCGACGATCTCGCCGCCGATGTGGCCTGCTTCGAGCGGGTGATTGCAGGCGAGATCGAGGAATATGCGATGGACAAGCGCTTCATCCGCAAGGACGGCTCGGTGACCCATGCGCATATCGCAGCCCGCTGCGTGCGGCTGCCCGACGGCAGCATCGACTACTTCGTCGCCCTGATCCAGGACATCAACGAACGCAAACGTCACGAGCAGGAAACGGCAGCCAGCCTCAACCATCTGCGCGAACTCAACACCAGGCTGACGGAAGCGCAGAACCAGTTGCTGCAATCGGAGAAGATGGCCTCCATCGGCCAGCTCGCCGCCGGCGTCGCCCACGAACTCAACAACCCGATCGGCTTCGTTTCCTCCAACCTCGGCACGCTGGAAAGCTATCTGAAGGACATTTTCGCCATCATCGCCGCCTACGAAGCGGCGGAGGCCACCATCGATGCGCCGCCACTCGCGGCAGTGCATTCGCTCAAGACCCAGAAGGAATTCGACTATCTCAAGACCGATATCGTCCAGCTCATGGCCGAATCGAAGGACGGCCTGGCCCGCGTTGCCAAGATCGTCCGCGACCTCAAGGATTTCTCCCGCGCCGGCGATGCCAAATCCCAGTGGGCCGATCTGCACCAGGGACTCGAATCGACGCTCAACATCGTCTGGAACGAGCTCAAGTACAAGTGCACGATCAACAAGGAATACGGCGTGCTGCCGCAGGTCTGGTGCGTGCCTTCCCAGATCAACCAGATCTTCATGAACCTGCTGGTCAATGCCGCCCACGCCATCCCCGAGAAGGGCGAGATCACCATCCGCACCCGGCAACAGGGCGAGGAGGTATTCGTCGCCATCTCCGATACCGGCACCGGCATCGCGCCCGAGCACCTCAGCCGGGTCTTCGAACCCTTCCTTACCACCAAGCCGGTCGGCAAGGGCACCGGGCTGGGCCTGTCGCTCGCCTACAGCATCGCGCAGAAGCATCAGGGGCGCATCGACGTACAGAGCG
>JBAZOF010000281.1:0-3434 GCA_041648855.1 Sulfuritalea sp.
GCGAAGCATGCCGGGGTAAACGATGCAAGTGTCTCTTGCCTGTGTAGCGAGAGCCAGCTGGTGCTCGCCGTTGACGATGACGGTTGCGGTTTCGATCCGGCCGATCACCGTGGCGCCATGTCCGGGCAGCGTAGTTTTGGTCTGAGTTCGATCTACGAACGCATGGTCAATATCGGAGGTGCAATGGAGGTCGACAGCAGCCCCGGCAACGGCACCACGATCACCCTGACCGTTCCCTGCCAAACTGATCAATAGGAGAGCCGTGATGATCCGAATCATGCTTGTCGATGACCATACGATGGTGCGCGAGGCGTTGCGCACCGTACTGGAACAGGACAGCGGCATGAAAGTGGTCGCAGAAGTCGGCGATGGCGAGACGGCGCTGCGGATGGCGGAAGAGTTGGCGCCCGACGTCGTCGTCATGGATATCGCCCTGCCGGGACAATCCGGCATCGAGATCACGCGGCGCCTGCTGGCCATACACCCGGAGATCAAGGTGCTGGCATTGTCGACCTATCTTGACCGGCGCATCGTCCAGCAGATGCTTGATGCGGGTGCCCGCGGCTATATCGTCAAGTCCGCGGCCGGCGCCGAGCTGAAGCAGGGCATTCGCAGCGTGGTCGAGGGCCGCAGCTATCTTTGTCCCCAAGTTACCACTCTGGTGACCGACAGCCTGCGCAGCCGACGGTCTGTGTCGAGAGATCCCGACGACAACCCCTTGTCGCGGCGCGAAATTCAGGTGGCGACCCTGCTTGCCGAGGGCAAGAGCGCGCCTGACATAGCGAACGAATTGCACATTTCGCCCAGCACCGTCGACGTTCACCGCCGCAACCTGATGAGAAAGCTCAAGCTGCACAACGTGGTGGACCTTACAAAATATGCAATTCGCACCGGGCTGGTCCTGCCCTGAAGTTCGCTGGAGGTAGCTGATGGCGTTCTCATGCGCACCGGAAAATACCGGCAAGGCGGTAGCTGAAATACCGGTCTGCCGGTATTTCCGTTTGGTCTGATTGGCACAGAATGGTTCATGCTTGGGCCGCTTGTTGTCTGGCTAGTCCCTTGTATCGTTGAATGGGCATCGACCTGATCGCTCGCGTATTCCGGAGGGAATTGCCGGAAGGGTGGGCGGTGTCGGGTCGCTAATTTGCGAAATGAACTGAAATGCCGACGGCCAGAAGGCGACGTCCAGTTGCAGCCGGCGGTCGCGAAGGTGGAAGCCATCAAGCTGGTGCGTCCTCCGAAGGCAACAAACTGATGCTCGAGGAAGCTGGCGAGAATGCAGAAGGGCAGCCGACAAATGATTCCGTTGCTCAATGAAATGATCGGTTTGCCACCGGCAACTTCGGCGGCGGACTTGGGTTGTGCCAGCGAAAGACGTTTTCAGGCACTGCTCGACAAGGCTTCCAGGGGCGATACGAGCGCGCAACGCGAATTGGTCGCGTTGCGTATCGCCTACCTTAATTGGGCTTATGCCAGCCAGCAGCTTGGGGCAAGGAGATCGGAGCATGCGTGATCAAGTCCGGTCCGGAAAACCGGCACCCGGCGCGCGCACTCCATCGAAGGAGGTGACGCCGCAAGCGCGGTCCGGTCAGCTTCGATTGGAGCAGCAGGTCGTGGAGTTGCAGCGCGCGCTGACTGCGATGGAGTCGGCGCGGGACCACTTTTCCAGTCTTTTCGAGTTCGCACCCAGTGCCTATTTCGAGCTCCGTGAGGATGGCGCGATTGCCCAGGTCAATCGGGCCGGCATCGAACTATTGCGGATTGACTCCGACGAATTGCTGAATGCGCCTTTCGTTCGCTTCGTGGCACCCGGCGACGTCGATCTGCTGACGCGGAACCTTTTCGGTCCGGCGCTGCGCAAGGGCCAGGTGAGTTTTGAAGCGAGCTTGCTGCGCGGAGACGGGTCCTACCTCTCCGCCCAGCTCGATGGGGTGTTGCTGGTACAGGAAGGAATGACGCCTGTGGTCCTCATGGTCGTGACGGACATCGGGGTGCGCAAAAGGACTGAACTGGCTCTGCGCGAGCAGGAGAAGTTCTTCCGCCTGATCGCCGAGAACCTTGGCGACTTCATTGCGGTGCTCGATCTGGAAGGACGACGGATCTACAACAGCCCCTCTTACCAACGGCTTTTCGGCCATGCGAGGGACCTGCGCGGCACGGACTCTTTCGCCGAGATACATGAGGAGGACCGGGCGCGCATCAAGCAGGCCTTCCTCGAAACGGTAAGGACCGGGATCGGCCAGCAGGGCGATTACCGCTTCGTGCTGCCGGACGGCAGCATCCGCTGGATGGAATCGGTCGGTGCCGTGATTCGTGACAATACGGGCCAGATTTCGCGGGTGGTCGTGGTCGCCCGGGATGTGACGGAGCGAAAACTGGCAGACAGCCAACTGCGGATTGCAGCCACCGCCTTCGAGGCGGACATGGCAATTCTTGTCACCGATGCGGACATGGTGATCCAGCGGGTCAACCGCGCATTTTCGGAACTGACAGGCTACGCCGCCGAAGACGTCATCGGGCAGACACCGAGCATGCTGAGTTCGGGGCGCCATGATGCAGATTTTTACGCCGTGATGTGGGAGCGTATTCATCGTTCGGGCTCATGGCAAGGCGAGATATGGAACCGTCGCAAGAATGGCGAAATCTATCCGCAGTGGCTGACGATAGCGGCGGTGCGTGACGTCGATGGCCTGGTGGTGACGCACTATGTCGCGACCATGGCCGACATCACCGAGCGCAAGGCAGCGGAGGATGCGATCAGGCATCTGGCCCTCTACGACGATCTGACCCAACTTCCCAACCGCCGGCTGCTGATGGACCGGCTGCAGCGCGCGGTGGCAACATGCGCCCGCAGCGGCCATCATGGCGCGCTGCTCCTGATCGATCTCGATAATTTCAAGCGGCTCAATGACACGCATGGCCATGATCACGGCGATCTTCTTCTGCAGGAAGTGGCGGCCCGCCTCAAGAGTTGTATCCGCGAGGTCGATACGGCTGCGCGCCTGGGAGGCGACGAGTTCGTGGTGATGCTGAGTGAGTTGAGCGAAAATCTGGATGAAGCGAGGCGGCAGGCCGAATCTGTCGGAGAAAAGATTCTCGTCGCACTCAACAGGCTCTACATCCTGCTCGGCAAGAAGCACCACAGCACGCCAAGCATCGGCGTCACCCTGTATGTCGATCAGCGGAAAACCATCGATGACCTGATCAAGCAGGCCGACCTCGCGATGTATCAGTCGAAGGCGGCCGGCCGCAATACCATGCGCTTTTTCGACCCTGGCCTGTTGGCAGGCCCGGGGTCGATGCCCGACACGAAGGCGCCAGGCGCGGGCTGACCGGATCAGTGAGCGATCGGCTTGAACTGCGGATCGTTGAAATACGTCGCGTATTTTTCGAGCGCACCGATCACCTTTACCGCACCGTCCTGGCGCTTGGTC
>JBAZOF010000282.1:0-3391 GCA_041648855.1 Sulfuritalea sp.
GATTGGCGCGCAGATTGCCCGTATCTTCCGGCCCGACCTATTTGACGGGATTAAGGATCTTGTCGACCTTGTTCAGCCGCAAGCGATAGGCATCCGGCATGCCGGACCCCAGCAAGGGGCGCAGATACATTCGAAATGCGTCGGTGACGTCGGTGTCGTTGGCGGCGATGAACTCGTCTTCCATGACGCGCGTCTTTCCCGCCACGCTCTCCAGCGGGACCAATTGGTAATCGACCGAGTAAAAACCGGTTCGCTTGATCGCGACGGAGCCGTCGCGATCGCCCCACATGGCGTATTGCACCGCTTTTTCACCGACCTCGCGGGCCTCGCGCTGATCGACGTCCGATACGCATCCCATGAATGAGCGCTGAAGATAGCCGAATGTGTCGCCTCGTACGCGCTTGATGCCTAGCTTGTCCTTGATCTCGTCGCACAGCAGGTCGGCCAGGGCGCCGGTACCCGAGAGTTGCACATTGCCGTGGGCGTCCCGTTCGACCTGAGTCGACAGTTGCGTGATGATGGGCCTGCCGTGGCTGTCATGGATGCCTTCCGATGCCGCGATGACGCAGCGGCCGTGTGTTTCGTAGGTGGCCTTGACGTCCGCCAGGAATTTCTCGACGCTGAAGGTGCGTTCCGGAAGGTAGATCAGATGGGGCCCATCGTCAGGAAACTTCTTGCCCAGCGCCGATGCAGCCGTCAGAAAACCGGCATGCCGGCCCATCACCACCGCCAGGTAAACGCCCGGCAGCGCCGCGTTGTCCAGATTGGCCCCCATGAAGGCCTGAGCAACAAAGCGGGCGGCCGAAGGGAAGCCCGGGGTGTGGTCGTTGCCGACCAGGTCATTGTCGATGGTCTTCGGAATGTGGATGCAGCGCAATGGATAACCTGCTCGGCGTGCTTGTTCGCTGACGATCCGCACTGTGTCGGAGGAGTCGTTGCCGCCGATATAGAAAAAGTAGCCGATGTCATGCGCCTTGAGAACCTTGAATATCTCCCGGCAATATTTCAGATCAGGTTTGTCGCGTGTCGACCCGAGCGCGGAGGAGGGCGTGTTGGCCACCATCTCTATGTTGTGGCTGGTTTCCTGAGTCAGGTCGAGAAATTCTTCGTCGACGATGCCGGATACACCGTGATACGCGCCATAGACCAGTTCGACGTTGCGGAACTTGCGGGCTTCGAGGACGACGCCAGCCATCGATTGATTGATGACGGCGGTCGGCCCCCCGCCTTGAGCGACCAATACCTTTCCGCGCGGCATGGTCCTGCGTTCGATTTGATTGAGCAGACTGGATTGGTTATCGGGCATGTGAGTTGATCCGTCTTCAGCATTAGGCCAGGCAGGCAGGGAAAACACACTCTACCATTCACTATATCCGCCAGTGACCATGGTCGGTATCCATCAACCGGATTTGTCCATCAAATGAATTTCTTCTGTCTTGGGGACGCACGATGCACTATGTGATCTCGTCGGCGGTGCCGGGCGATTCGTCGAGTTTGAAACAATAGGATTCGGCGCTTCTGGAGGCTGCACAACCCGGATCGCATGATAAAATAATGTGTTGAGTTCATTAATTATCTGAGGGGGAACATTTATGTCAGCAGGACTGATGTTTGCGCTGGTCTGTGCGGTGGCGGCAATCGCTTACGGCTGGATCATGAGCCAGTGGATTCTGGCCCAACCGGCGGGCAACGACCGCATGAAGGAAATTTCCGCGGCGATTCAGGAAGGGGCTCAAGCCTATCTGAATCGTCAATACACCACGATCAGCATCGTCGGCGTCGTGCTCGCGATAGCCATCTGGATATTCCTCGGTACCACCACCGCCATCGGTTTCATCATCGGCGCCGTGCTGTCGGGTGCCGCCGGTTACATCGGCATGAATGTCTCGGTGCGGGCCAACGTCCGCACCGCCGAAGCGGCGCGCATCGGCCTCAATGAGGCGCTCAATGTCGCTTTCAAGGGCGGCGCCATTACCGGCATGCTGGTGGTCGGCCTCGGTCTGCTGGGTGTTGCCGGTTACTACGCCGTGCTGAAAATGCTGGGCGGTACCGGCGCCAGGATGGAAGACATCATTCATCCGCTGGTCGGCCTCGGTTTCGGTTCGTCCCTGATCTCGATCTTCGCCCGACTCGGCGGCGGCATCTTCACCAAGGGCGCCGACGTCGGCGCCGACCTGGTGGGCAAGGTGGAAGCGGGCATTCCCGAGGATGACCCGCGCAATCCGGCGGTGATCGCCGACAACGTTGGTGACAACGTCGGCGACTGTGCCGGCATGGCGGCCGACTTGTTCGAGACCTACGCGGTCACCACGGTAGCGACCATGCTGCTGGGCGTGCTGCTGTTGAAGGCGAATCCCGTCTTTGCCGAACAGGCAGTCATTTATCCGCTGGCCCTCGGCGGCTTCTCGATCATCGCCTCGATCATCGGCGTGATGTTCGTCAAGGCGTCACCGGGCGGCAAAATCATGAACGCCCTGTACCGCGGCTTGATCGTTGCCGGCGTACTGGCGCTGGTGGCCTTCTACCCGATGACCACCTGGCTGATCGACGATCACCTGCTGGATAGCGTGCTGGGCATCAGTGGCGGCACGCAGATGCGTCTCTACGGTGCGGCGGTAATTGGTCTGGTACTGACCGGACTGATGGTCTACATCACCGAGTACTACACCGGCACCGAGTTCGCTCCCGTGCAGCACGTGGCGCAGGCATCGACTACCGGGCACGGCACCAACATCATTGCCGGTCTCGGCGTGTCGATGAAGTCCACTGCGTGGCCGGTGCTGTCCGTCTGTGCCGCCATCTGGGCCTCTTACACCATGGGCGGCTTGTACGGCATCGCGATCGCCGCCACCTCCATGCTGTCGATGGCCGGCATTGTCGTCGCGCTTGACGCTTACGGCCCGATCACCGACAACGCGGGTGGTATTGCCGAAATGGCCGAACTGCCAGCTTCCGTGCGCGCCATTACGGATCCGCTCGACGCGGTAGGCAACACCACCAAGGCGGTCACCAAGGGCTACGCCATCGGTTCCGCAGGTCTTGCGGCGCTGGTGCTGTTTGCCGACTTCACGCATGGCCTGGAATCGCTCAAGCCGGGCGTCAAGTTCGCCTTCGACCTGTCCGATCCGGCCGTCATCATCGGCCTCTTCATCGGCGGCATGGTGCCCTACCTGTTCGCCGCGATGGGCATGGAAGCGGTCGGTCGTGCCGCCGGCGCCATCGTTGTCGAGGTGCGCCGCCAGTTCAAGGACATCAAGGGCATCATGGAAGGTACGGCCAAGCCCGAATACGGCACCTGTGTCGACATGCTGACCAAGGCGGCGATCAAGGAAATGATGATCCCGTCGCTGCTGCCCGTGCTGGTTCCCGTAGTTGTGGCCTTCGGCATGAA
>JBAZOF010000283.1:0-3376 GCA_041648855.1 Sulfuritalea sp.
CTACATGGCGTCACTCAAGGTCACCGAAGGCTGCCTTGCCTGCCACGCGAAGCAAGGCTATCAGCTCGGCCAGATCCGCGGCGGCGTTTCCGTCACCATGCCGGCGGCGGATCTGCTGGCGATTCGTGACGGCGTGCGCTTCCGTTCCAGCGCCGTCCATCTCCTGATGTTCGCCGTGATGGCCGCCCTGCTGGACTTGCTCGTGAGGCGCACCCGCAACCATCTGCTGGCGCTGGAGCACCTCGCTCAGGAGCAGGAAAAGGTAATCGCCGGGCGCACGCATGCCCTGTCGGAAGCCAACGCAGAGCTGGAAGGCAAACTCGCGGATCGCGAACTGTCCGCCGCCGTATTGAGCAACGCGGCAGAGGCGATCATCGTCACGGACGCGGGCGGTCACTTCGTCGAGGTCAATCCGGCTTTTTCACGCATGACCGGCTACGCCGCGAGCGAGGTGCTGGGCAAGGCCGTATCGATGATCAAGTCGGATCGGCATCCGCCGGAGTTCTACGAGGAAATGTGGCAAACCCTGAGCCGGGAAAATCGTTGGCAGGGCGAGGTCTGGAACCGGCGCAAGAACGGCGAGCTGTTCTTCGTCTGGATGTCCGTCGCCCGCATCGCCGGCGGCGCCCAGCCGGTGCGCTATGTGGCGACGCTGACCGACATCACGCAGCGCAAGGAACTGGAAGAGGCGCTGCGCCATCAGGCCTACCACGATCCGCTTACCGACCTGCCCAACCGCGCGCTGTTCGCCGACCGCCTGCGCGTTGTCCTCCTGCAGGCGCAGCGGCATGGCCGCGCATTCGCGCTGTGCTTCATCGACCTGGACTATTTCAAGCCGGTCAATGACGAGTTCGGACATGCCGCCGGGGATGAGTTGCTGGTCGAGACCGCAAGGCGCCTGCGCGTCTGCGTGCGCGCCGCCGACACGGTGGCGCGGGTGGGCGGCGACGAATTTGCGGCGATCCTTACCGAAGTCCCCTCTCGTGAGGAAGTCGAGGAGGTCGCCGCGCGCATCGTCGCCGAGCTGGCGCGCCCGTTCGAATTGAAAGTCGGTACGGTCCGTATCTCGTGCAGCATCGGCATCGCACTCTTCCCCGAACATGGCAGGGACGTCGAGGCGCTGCAGCACTATGCCGATGCAGCGCTCTATGAAGTGAAGGCGGCGAGTCGCAACGCCTATCGCATTGCCGGAAATGGCGAGGACAAGCGCTAGCGCTTGAGCTTGGCAAACGCGGCCGCCATGGCGCCCGCGGCTTGGGCCTCGCCTTGTCGCGAGGGTTTGGCTCCGGACTGCTTCGCCGTAGTGCCAGCGCCGACTCCTGCGCCGGCTTTCGACGGTGCGCGCCGTTCCTCGCGACCCTGTATGCCGGGTGCCGGTGCCTCGTCTGTCAGGCGCATGGTC
The DNA here is from genome assembly GCA_041648855.1 of Sulfuritalea sp. Lineage (GTDB taxonomy): Bacteria > Pseudomonadota > Gammaproteobacteria > Burkholderiales > Rhodocyclaceae > Sulfuritalea. The sequence continues at coordinate 1,403 of JBAZOF010000283.1, forward strand.
AGCGCAATGCGCTTGCGCGCGGCGTCGACTTCGACCACCTTGACCTTCACCACGTCGCCGGCCTTGACCACCTCGTGCGGGTCCTTGACGAAGCGATTGGCCAGCGCCGACACATGCACCAGGCCGTCCTGATGCACGCCGATATCGACGAAGGCGCCGAAGTTGGTGACGTTGGTCACCACGCCTTCGAGCAGCATGCCGGGCACCAGATCCTTGAGTTCCTCGACGCCTTCCCTGAACGTGGCTGCCTTGAATTCGGGGCGCGGGTCGCGGCCGGGCTTTTCCAGCTCCTTCAGGATGTCCTGCACGGTCGGCAGGCCGAAGCGCTCGTCGGTGTATTTGCGGGCATCGAGTGTGCGCAGCGTGGCGGCATCGCCGACGAGTTCCCTGACGCCCCGCCTGATGTCCTTGAGAATGCGCTCGACCACCGGATAGGCCTCCGGGTGCACCGCCGAGGCATCGAGCGGATTCTCGCTGGCGCTGACGCGCAGGAAGCCCGCCGCCTGTTCGAAGGCCTTGTCGCCGAGGCGCGGCACTTCCTTCAGATCGGCGCGCGACTTGAAGGCGCCGTGGGCATCGCGGTAAGCCACGATGTTGCCGGCCAGCGTGCTGTTGAGGCCCGAGATGCGCTTGAGCAGCGCGGCGCTGGCGGTATTCACATCGACGCCGACCGAGTTCACGCAGTCTTCCACCACGGCATCGAGCGAGCGCGCCAGCCGCGTCTGGTTGACGTCGTGCTGGTACTGGCCGACACCGATGGCCTTGGGATCGATCTTCACCAGTTCGGCCAGCGGGTCCTGCAGGCGGCGCGCGATGGACACCGCGCCGCGCAAGGACACATCGAGGTCGGGGAACTCCTTCGCCGCAAGCTCCGACGCCGAATACACCGAGGCGCCGGCTTCGGACACCACGATACGGGTCAGCTTGAGTTCCGGGTGGCGGCGCATCAGTTCCGCGGCCAGCTTGTCGGTCTCGCGGCTGGCCGTGCCGTTGCCGATGCTGATCAGGCCGGCGCCATGCTTCTGCGCCAGCTGGCGCAGCACCGCGAGCGAACCTTCCCAGTCGCGCCGCGGCTCGTGCGGGTAGATGGTGGCGGTATCGACCACCTTGCCGGTGACATCGACCACCGCCACCTTGACCCCGGTGCGGATGCCGGGGTCGAGCCCGATCACCGTGTGCTGCCCGGCAGGCGCCGCAAGCAGCAGGTCGTGCAGATTACGCGCGAAGACGCGGATGGCTTCCTCCTCGGCACGCTCGCGCAACTGGTTCATCAGTTCCGATTCGAGATGCAGCGAGAGCTTCACCAGCCAGGCCCAGCGGGCCGTTTCCTGCAGCCACTTGTCCGCCGCGCGGCCCTCGTCGCGAATCGCGAAGTGGCCGGCGACCATGCCTACGCAAGGCGATGATTCGGGCGGGTCGCGCAGTTCCTGCTCGGTCTTCAGGGCCAGGCGCAGGACGTCCTCGTTGCGTCCGCGCAGCAGCGCCAGCGCGCGGTGCGAGGGCACCGTCTTGATGGCTTCGCGGAAGTCGAACCAGTCGCGGAACTTCGCGCCTGCCGCCTCCTTGCCCACGACCACGGCGGAGACGAGCAGGGCGTAGTCGCCGAGATAGCTGCGCAGCTTGGCCAGCAGCGCGGCGTCCTCGCTGAAACGCTCCATCAGGATCTGGCGCGCGCCATCGAGCGCGGCCCGAATGTCTGGTACACCTGCGTCGTGAACGTGCTTCTCGGCAGATTCCGTTTCCGGGTTCACGTATTTCGCCGCTTCCGTTTCCGGCACCAGTGTCGGGTCGTTGAACAGTGCATCGGCCAGCGGTTCGAGGCCGGCCTCGCGGGCGATTTGCGCCTTGGTGCGGCGCTTCTGCTTGTAGGGCAGGTAGAGGTCTTCGAGGCCCTGCTTGGTCTCCGCGGCGGCGATCGCGTTTTCGAGCTCAGGCGTCAGCTTGCCCTGTTCCGCTATCGAGGAAATGATCGCA
>JBAZOF010000284.1:0-3362 GCA_041648855.1 Sulfuritalea sp.
GGATTTTCGTTGATTTCATTTTCGAGAAACTTCAGTTCGCCGTAGCGCCGGTAGATGCGCGAGCGCACCCGCCAGCCATAGATCTGCGGCGCGAACTTGAATAGCGGGAACAACACGGCGAGCAGCGGCACCAGCATCACCACCATGCGGTCGATCAGGGTGGCCGCCCAGAACGGCATATAGCGTTGCAGGAAAGGCTTGCCGGATTTGTAGTAGCGCTCGGCTTCCTTCGACTGCGGGAATTCGCTGTGCCCGGCACGCGGAAATTCACCGGGCTTCTGGAACACGCCCGGCTCGCCATGGACTTCGCTTGCCACCTGCATCAGCAGGCCGATCAAGGCCGGATGTGTGTCCTCGCGCACCAGAAGGGTCGTCATCGGCGCCACGAGCTGGGTGTCGTGCGGCGGAATCTCCAGCGTCAGATCGATGGCCCCGCGCGGCAGCACCAGCCGTGCCAGATGGGGAAAACGCCGCGTGTAGGCCTCGGCATGCGCGAGGCTCATCAGGTGCACGCCCGGCGTATAAAGCAGTGTCCAGACCAGCCCGGACTGGGTCGGCCCGACGACGAACACGGCATCGATTTCGTTCTTCTGCAGGCGCTCGACCACACCCAGCCCCCCCGCTTCGATCAGTTTCGTATTCTTCGCGTCGATGCCGTTGGCCGCCAGCAGCTCCATGGCGAGGTGCTGCGTACCGCTGCCTGCGCCACCGACCGCCACGCGCCTCCCCTTGAGATCGAGAATCTTGTCGCCGCAACGCAGAGCCGCCTCGCGGCAGAAAATCCACAATGGTTCGTAATAGAAGTCGCCCAGGGAAACCAGTTCGTCCTTTTCTTCCAGGCGCGCCGTGCCGCCCTGAATGAAGGCGGCATCGACCGCGAACTCAGGGTCGCGCAACCGTCGCAGGTTCTCGATCGAACCGGCCGAGGGCTTCTCCACCAGCGTGATGCCGTAGCGCGCCAGCACATCCTTGTAGCGCGCGGCGAAGCGCTGGTAGGCGCCGCCCTCGCCGCCGGTGCTGACGATCAACTGGTCGGGCGGCGCCGGCTTGATGAACTGCGCTGCCAGCCAGAACGCGCCGATGATCAGCAGCAAGGAAGGCAGCGCGACAAACACGATGTCGCGCCAGGAAAGAAGTTTCAGTTTGTCGGGCATGTTCAGCTGCTGCGGCGCATTTGGCGAACATCAGCCCGGGCCGGCAAAACCGTCAGAACGGAATATCGTCCTCGAAGTCGTTGAAGCCGCCACCGGCCGGCTGTGCCGCCGGTGCCGCGGCCGGACGACTGCCGGCGCTGCTACCTCCACCGCCTTCACGCGGCGGCGCATCGCCCATACCCTGGCGGCCGCCGAGCATCTGCATGCGGTCGCCACGAATTTCGGTGGTGTAGCGATCCTGGCCTTCCTTGTCCTGCCACTTGCGGGTGCGGATCGAGCCCTCGATATATATCTGCGAACCTTTCTTCAGATACTGGCCGCACACTTCCGCCTGCCGGCCAAAAAAACTCACGCGATGCCATTCGGTCGCTTCCTGCTTGTTGCCGTCCTTGTCCTTCCACGAATCAGTGGTAGCCACGCGCAGGTTGGCGACCGCTTCTCCACTCGGCAAGTAGCGCATTTCCGGGTCGGCACCAAGATTGCCGACGATGATGACCTTGTTGACTGACGCCATGTGAATTCCTCCTCAGGATTTTGTTTCAAGTATGCCATGCGCAGGCGATGCTGTCGCCGCCGCCCGGCGCAGGGGCAAAGCCGTCATGGTAGCCGCCGCGAGCAGCCACAAGGCGACCATCGCCGCATCGAAAATAAACACCGCACCGGCGTCGAAGTTCTTCACCAGCCAGCCGCCGAGGGCCCCGCCGACGAACAGGCCGAGCGCCTGGGTGGTGTTGTAGACGCCCAGCGCCGCGCCCTTGGCGCGCGCCGGCGCGATGCGCGAGATCAGCGAGGGCAGCATGGCTTCGAGAATGTTGAAGGCGACGAAGAAACTCAGCAGGCCACCCGCGATCACGACGAAATTCGCGCTGCCAAGCCACATCACCAGCATGGTGACGAGCAGCAGGCCGATGGCGAAGACAAACACCGGCCGTACCTTGTTGCGCTTCTCGGCGAAGACTATCGCCGGCACCATCAGGACGAAGGATGCCAGCACCGCCGGCAGATAGACCTTCCAGTGCGAGGCCAGCGGCAGACCGCCGTAGCTAAGCAGCAGGCCGGGGACGACGACGAACATCGCCATCTGCACCATATGCAGGGTGAAGATGCCGAAGTTGAGGCGCAGCAGCTGGGTGTCGAGCAGCACGTCGCGAAACGGCGGCTTGGGCCCGGCCGGCAGCGGCGGCGCCGGCGGCACGACATGCGTCACGAGGCCGATGGCGGCAACCGCCAGGATGGCCGTCATCCAGAAAATACCGCTCATGCCGATCGCAGCGTAAAGCGCGGGCGCGGCGACCAGCGACAGGGCGAACACCAGTCCGATGGAGGAACCGATCAGCGCCATCACCTTGGTCCGATGCTGCTCGCGCGTCAGATCGGCGGCCAGTGCGGTGACGGCGGCCGAAATCGCCCCGGCGCCCTGCAGCACGCGGCCGCCGATGGTCCACCAGATATCCGTCGCCAGCGCCGCGAGCGCCGATCCGGCGGCGAACAGCAGCAAGCCGAAAATGATCACCCGCTTGCGGCCGAAGGCATCGGAGGCCATGCCGAAGGGAATCTGGAACATCGCCTGGGTCAGACCGTAAGCCCCGAGAGCGATGCCGACCAGGGTCATGTCGTCGCCGCCGGGAATCGACTGCGCATGGATCGCGAACACGGGCAGGATCAGGAACAGCCCGAGCATGCGCAGGCCGAAGATCGAAGCCAATGCGGCGCCGGCGCGCTTTTCATCGCGGCTCATGGCGTCTGGAGTCGGGGATAGCATTGGGTTCAGGGGCTTACCGGGATGTCAGGTCACCGGAAACCCGGTCGTGCGGCGCATTTTAAAGCACAAACATGCGAAGTCCTGCGATTCAAGCGGGGAACCCGCAGCGGATGACGATGCCGGGAAAGTCGGCGCTGGCGGGGCGGCGGCTACACCGCGCCCCAGTACGGGGTGGCGATCGCCTCGCCGAGGTCGGCCTCCACCAGGCGCCGCCTCACCTCCAGCAGCCGGGCGATCAGCGCCGGTTCGGCTCGGCCATAGGCGCCAGCGTCCGGCGCGCGCTTGACCACGACGCCGAGCATTTCGGTGATGGCGTTGCCGATGGAGTTCTGGCTGATGGTGACGATCAGATTGCCGTTGTCGTTGCGATAGATCAGTTGCTTGAAGGCCGGCTGCCAGCGGATGGCGTTGGCGTACTTGGCATCCTTGATGCAGCGGTCGCGCAC
>JBAZOF010000285.1:0-3362 GCA_041648855.1 Sulfuritalea sp.
GCGCTGGCGAAGAAAGCCTTCACCCACACCGCGCGCTACGACTCGGCGATCGCCAACTGGTTGACCTCGCTGGACGAGCTGAACAAGCCCGGCATGTTCCCGGAAAGGCTGCAGCTCGCCTTCGACAAGGTCGACACCATGCGCTACGGAGAAAATCCGCACCAGCAGGCGGCGTTCTACCGCGAGACCACGACTGTTCCCGGCAGCATCGCCAGCTATCAGCAGCTGCAGGGCAAGGAACTCAGCTACAACAACATCGGCGACGCCGACGCGGCCTGGGAATGCGTCAAGGCCTTCGATGGCGAGATCGCCTGCGTCATCGTCAAGCACGCCAATCCGTGCGGCGTGGCGACTGCCGGGTCTGCCCTGGATGCATATCGCAAGGCATTCAAGACCGATCCGACTTCGGCCTTCGGCGGCATCATCTCCTTCAACTGTGCCATCGACAAGGCCACCGCCGAAGCCGTGGCCGGACAGTTCGCCGAAGTCATCATCGCTCCCGAGATCACCGCCGAGGCGCGCGCCGTATTCGCTGCCAAGCAGAATCTGCGCGTGCTGATCGTGCCGATGGGCAAAGCCAGCGGACTGATGGATTACAAGCGTGTCGGCGGCGGCCTGCTGGTGCAAAGCGCCGACGAAGCGCGCATCACCGCGGCCGACATCAAGGTGGTGACCAAGCGCGCGCCGACCCCAGCCGAGATGAGCGACCTGCTGTTTGCCTGGCGCATTGCCAAGTACGTGAAGTCGAATGCCATCGTCTACTGCAAGGACGCCATGACGGTCGGCGTCGGCGCCGGCCAGATGAGCCGTGTCGATTCCGCCCGCATCGCCGCGATCAAGGCCGAGAACAACGGCCTCACCGTGGTCGGCTCGGTGGCCGCCTCGGATGCCTTCTTCCCCTTCCGCGACGGCCTCGATGTGCTGGCCAAGGCCGGCGCGACCGCGGTGATCCAGCCCGGCGGCTCGGTTCGTGATGCCGAAGTCATAGCTGCTGCAGACGAGCAGAACCTGGCGATGGTGTTCACCGGCTTCCGCCACTTCCGCCACTGAGCGCGATGAGAATCCTCGTAGTTGGTTCCGGCGGGCGCGAGCATGCCTTGGCCTGGCGTCTGGCCAAGGCTCCCGGCCTGCAGAAGGTCTATGTCGCGCCCGGCAATGCCGGCACGGCGCTCGAACACGAGTTGGAGAACCTGCCGCTCACCGACATCCACGCCCTGGCTGATTACGCCGATCGCGAGAAGGTGCATGCCACCGTGGTCGGCCCCGAAGCGCCGCTCGCGGCCGGGATCGTCGATGTGTTCCGCGCTCGCAATCTGCGTATCTTTGGCCCGACCAAGGCCGCCGCGCAGCTTGAGAGCTCGAAGGATTTTGCCAAGCGCTTCATGACCCGGCACAACATCCCGACGGCGAAGTTCCAGACCTTCGCCGACAGCAAGGCGGCTCACGCCTACATCGATGCCGAGGGTGCGCCGATCGTCATCAAGGCCGACGGGTTGGCTGCCGGCAAGGGCGTCGTGGTCGCGATGGATGTCGCCGAAGCCCACGCCGCCGTGGACATGATGCTGGCCGACAACAAATTGGGTGACGCCGGCGCCCGCGTCGTGGTCGAAGAGTTCCTCGACGGCGAGGAAGCCAGCTTCATCGTCATGGTCGACGGGCATCACGCACTGCCGCTGGCGACCAGCCAGGACCACAAGCGGCTCAAGGACGGCGATCAGGGCCCGAACACCGGCGGCATGGGCGCCTATTCGCCGGCGCCGGTGGTGACGCCCGAAATTCACGCCCGCGTCATGCGCGAAGTCATCATGCCGACCATCAATGGCATGGCGGCGGACGGCATCGTCTACACCGGTTTCCTCTATGCGGGCCTGATGATCAAGCCCGACGGCAGCCTGCGCGTGCTCGAATTCAACTGCCGCATGGGCGACCCGGAAACCCAGCCGATCATGATGCGGCTCAAGAGCAATCTGGTCGATCTGGTGGATGCCGCCATTGACGGTCGCCTCAACGAGGTCGAAGCGGAGTGGGACCGCCGTGTCGCGCTCGGCGTGGTGGTCGCTGCAGCGAACTATCCCGAGGCTCCGCGCAAGGGCGACGTGATTCACGGCCTGCCGGCGCCGACCGAGGACAGCCACGTGTTCCATGCCGGGACGGCGCAGCATGACGGCGAGGTGGTGACGGCGGGCGGGCGCGTGCTGTGCGTCACGGCGCTGGGCGACAACGTCAGGGCCGCGCAGCGGCGGGCCTACGAAGTGCTCGATCCCATTTTGTTCGACGGCATGCAGTGTCGTCGAGACATAGGGTTTCGCGCCATCAAGCGATGATTCTTCCCCCCGCCACGCTGGGCATGCTCGGTGGCGGCCAGTTGGGCCGCTTCTTCGTTATTGCCGCCCATGAACTCGGCTATCGGGTGGTGGTGCTCGATCCCGATCCGCAGAGTCCCGCCGGGCGCATCGCCGACCAGCATCTGGTGGCCGCCTACGACGATCCCGATGCGCTGAACCGAATGGCAGAGTCCTGCGCTGCGGTAACCACCGAATTCGAAAATGTGCCGGCGGGCAGCCTGGCCTATCTGTCGAAGTTCCTCCCGGTGCGTCCGTCGGCCTCCGCCGTCGCCATCAGCCAGAATCGCAGCGCCGAAAAAGGCTTTCTCAAGCAGCATGGCTTTCCTCACGCGCCCTACGCCGACGTGCGCAGCGAGGCCGATATCGCGCAGGCCAACGCGGGCTTGTTCCCCGGCATCCTCAAGGTGGCCCGCTTCGGCTACGACGGCAAGGGACAGGTCAGGGTCCACAGTCGCGAAGAAGCGTTGCTGGCATTTCGCCAGTTGAAGAACGAACCCTGCGTGCTGGAGCAGATGCTGGCGCTGGATTACGAAGTCTCGGTGGTGCTGTCGCGCGACGAGGCTGGCGTGGTGAAGTGTTTTCCCACCGCCGAGAACAGCCATCGCCACGGCATCCTCGATGTCTCGATCGTACCGGCGCGCACCTCGGGCTGCCTGGCCGGCAATGCGGAAGAGATCGCCGAGGGCATCGCGCAGAAAATGGGCTATGTCGGCACGCTGGCCGTCGAGTTCTTCATCGTGCGCGGCCAGCTCTACGTCAATGAAGTGGCGCCGCGGCCGCACAACTCGGGGCACTACACAATCGATGCCTGTATCACCAACCAGTTCGAGCAGCAGGTGCGGACGCTGACCGGGCTGCCGCTGGGCGAGGCGCGCGCGCATTCCGCCGCCGTGATGGTGAACCTGCTGGGCGACCTGTGGTACCTGCAGGACCCGCATCACAGCCACGAGCCCGACTGGGCGAAGCTGCTCGCGGTGCCGAATCTGAAGCTGCATCTCTACGGCAAGCACCACGCCA
>JBAZOF010000286.1:0-3356 GCA_041648855.1 Sulfuritalea sp.
AATTCCTGCTGTTCGGTTTGGCTGCAACGCTGGCTGGCTGCCTTGCCGGCTTTGCCGTGCAGGGTGCCTTGCAGCAACTGCTGGCGGGCTTGATGGTGACCAAGTTGCCGGCGCCGTCGCTGCTGCCCTGGCTGCATGGCCTGCTGGTGGGACTCACACTGATCGTTGGTTTTGCCCTGCCGCCCCTGTTGCGCTTGAAGCGCGTGCCGACGATACGCGTGCTGCGCCGCGAGTGGAGCGGCTCGGAACCTGCTTCGGTTGGCGCCTACCTGCTGGGGGCGCTGGTGCTGGCGGCGCTGATGTTGTGGATGGCGGGGGAACTGCGCCTGGGACTGATCGTGCTGGCCGGATTCCTCATCGCGCTCGGCTTCTTCGCCCTGATGGCGCGCCTGATGCTCGCCGCGCTGGGACGTCTGCGTCCGTCGGGCAAGGGCTATGGCTGGCGGCATGGACTGGTCAATCTGCGCCGGCGCCTGGCGGCAACGATGGTGCAGGCGGTGGCGCTGGCATTGGGCCTCACGGCGCTGCTGCTGCTCACGGTCGCGCGCGGCGACCTGCTCGACAGCTGGTTGGCCCGCGTTCCGGCCGATGCGCCGAACCGGTTCGCGATCAACATCCAGCCCGATCAGCGTGTCGCCATCGCCGACTTCTTCAAGGCGCGCGGCTTGCCGGCGCCGGAACTGGAGCCGATGGTGCGCGGCCGCCTGGTGCAGGTCAACGCGCAACGGGTCGGACCGGAGACGTATGCCGACGATCGCGCCCAGCGCCTCGTCGATCGGGAGTTCAATCTGTCATGGTCGGCTCGGCTGCCGGCCGGCAACACGGTCAGCGGCGGGCGTTGGCACGGCGCCACGCAGGCGGCCGAGTTTTCGGTGGAGCATGGACTGGCCGAGACGCTGAACCTGAAACTGGGCGATCGCCTGGTCTATGACATCGCCGGCAACCGGGTCGAGGCGGTGATCACCAGCCTCAGGAAGCTCGACTGGGATTCGATGCGCGTCAATTTCTTCGTCATGTCGCCGCCCGGCGTGCTGGACAATTTTCCGGCCAGCTACATCACCAGCTTTCATCTGCCGGCCGATAGGGCCGGCGTCATTCCCGAACTGGTGCGCGCCTTTCCCAACCTCACCGTGATCGATGTCGCGGCCTTGGTCAAGCAGCTGCATGCGACGATCGACCAGGTCGCCCGCGCCGTGCAACTGGTGTTCGGCTTCGCCGTGCTGGCCGGACTGGCGGTGCTCTACGCCGCGCTGCAAGCCAGCAGCGACGAGCGGCGCCACGAACTGGCGGTGCTGCGCGCCCTGGGCGCCCGCAGCCGGCAGTTGTCTGCGGCACTGCTGGCCGAGTTCGCCGCGCTCGGTGCGCTGGCCGGCCTGCTCGCCGGCATTGCCGCCAGCGTCATCGGCTGGGGCCTGGCGCGCTTTGCCTTCCGCCTCGACTACCTGCCGCAGCCGGAATTGTGGCTGATCGGCCTGCTGGCCGGTACTGTGCTGGTGGTCGTCGCCGGCTGGCTGGGTGCTTCCTCGATGCTGCGGCAATCGGCGCTGCCGGCCTTGCGGGCGGCGCAATAGCCATGTTGCGTCTTCGGGCAGGGCCGGGGGGCAACTGAAATAGATGACACGTATGAGGCGATAGGGATTGCGTATAATCGCGGCCCGTCACGGTCGGCTGTAAGCGGTCATTCAGCCACCCGTGCCATGCTTCAGAGTGTGCGCCCGGACCCACAGATGCATTGCCGGTCGGGATCTTGATACGGCGCGAAGACCATCGATATTCCTTGCCGAAACTGCGGAGACCCCTATGAGCGCCACCCTAATTCCTGCCACCCTGATTCCCGGAGATGGCATCGGGCCCGAAATTACCGCTGCGACCCTCGAAGTTCTCGCCGCTCTCGGTGCACCGTTCCAGTGGGAGACCCAGGTCGCCGGTATGGGCGGCGTCACGGCCTGCGGCGATCCGCTGCCGCCGGCCTGCATCGAAAGCATCCGCAAGACACGCCTGGCGCTCAAGGGGCCGCTGGAAACCCCCATCGCCGGAGGCTATCGCTCCTCGAACGTGCGCCTGCGCGAGGAGTTCAAGCTCTATGCCAACCTGCGCCCGGGCAAGACCGTGATTCCCGGCGGCCGTTTCGAGGACATCGACCTGGTGCTGGTGCGCGAGAACGTCGAAGGCCTCTACATGGGCTACGAGCACTTCATCCCGATCGACGGCGACCCGCACGCGGTCGGCATGTCCACCGGCGTGAATACGCGCCAGGGCTGCCGCCGCATCGTGCGTTTCGCTTTCGACTACGCCGTGGCGCAGGGCCGCAAGAAGGTGACCGTGGTGCATAAGGCCAACATCATGAAAGCGCTGACCGGCATCTTCCTCGAAACCGCGCGCGAGATTTACGCCGCCGAGTACAAGGACAGGATCATCATGGAAGAAATAATCGTCGATGCCTGTGCCATGAAGCTGGTGATGAATCCCTGGCAGTTCGACGTACTGGTGACGACCAACCTGTTCGGCGACATCCTTTCGGACGAGATTGCCGGCCTGGTCGGGGGCCTCGGCATGGCGCCCGGCGCCAACATCGGCGAAGACGCGGCGATTTTCGAGGCGGTGCATGGCTCGGCGCCGGACATCGCCGGCAAGGGCATCGCCAATCCGACGGCGTTGCTGCTGGCGGCCGGGATGATGCTGGATCACGTCAAGCGCAAGGACCTCGGCGATCGCCTGCGCCAGGCCGTGGATGACGTGCTCAACAAGGACAAGATACGCACCGGCGATCTGGGCGGCACTGCCACCACCGATCAGTATGCGAAAGCTCTGGTGGCGCGCATCACCGGCTGATTTCACCGAGGCGGCGCTGATGCATAATGGGGCATGCATGCCCCATTGAATCAGCCGTCGATGCATGGCAGTCCGTCACGGCTCTGGCTCCGGCCGTCGATCGTATTTGTCGTCGTCGCGCTTGGCGTGTTTGCGTCGTGGTTTCACGAGTGGCGGCAAGCGGATGCCAAGATGATGTCGATGGCGCGCGAGCGCGGGGCAGCCCTGTTCCGGTTGGTGGAGCTGACCCGTGACTGGAATTCCCGGCACGGCGGCGTCTATGTGCCGGTGACGGAGACCGCTCCGCCCAACCCCTATCTCGAGCACGAAAGGCGCGACGTGGTCACGCAGGAGGGGCTCAGGCTGACGATGGTCAATCCCGCCCACATGACCCGCCAGATCGCCGAAATCGCGCAGCTGGCCGGCGGCACCCAGTTGCACCTCACCAGCCTCAAACCCTTGCGTCCGACCAATGCGCCCGACCCTTGGGAGGCCGCTGCCCTGCGGCGCTTCGAAGAAGGTCTGCCCGAGATCGTCGAACTGAT
>JBAZOF010000287.1:0-3282 GCA_041648855.1 Sulfuritalea sp.
AACTTTGCCAGACTTGATGCAATGATTTTGTATCACATTAGAATTGTCTAATGCTGCACGTCGGCTGATCCAATACAATGTGCAGCGCCGCAACTGCCCCGATCTGTCTTTTAGGAATAATGTGAAGAGCCGATATATCAGCCAGTGGATCAAGGACTTCCTCGATCAGCATCCGACCCGCGCCAACTCGCTGATCATCACGATCTATGGCGACTTCATCGCCCCGCACGGCGGCACGGTCTGGCTCGGCAGCTTCATCAAACTGGTGCAACCCCTGGGCCTCAACGAGCGCATGGTGCGTACCAGCGTCTATCGCCTGTCCCAGGAAAAATGGCTGGTGTCCGAGCAGATGGGCCGCAAGAGCTATTACAGCCTGACCACCTCCGGCCGGCGCCGCTTCGAACATGCCTACCGCCGGATCTATTTCGCCCCGCAGGACACCTGGACCGGCGAATGGCAGCTGGTCATGATCCCCGGCTCGCTGGGCGGCGCGCAACGCGATGCCCTGCGCAAGGAACTGGCCTGGGCGGGCTACGGCGCGCTGGCCTCAGGCATCCTCGCCCACCCGTCCGCCGACACCGACGCCCTGCTCGACATCCTGCAGGAGACAGGGGCGCACGACAAGGTGGTGGCCATGAAGGCCGTCAACATCAGCGCCCTGACCAGCAAGCCGCTGCAGGAACTGGTGCATGAATGCTGGAATCTCGATGCACTTGCAGCCAAATACCACGACTTTGTCGAACTGTTCCGTCCTGTATTGCGCACCATGCGCGCCGCCGGCAGCCTCGACCCCGAGCAGTGCTTTTTGGTCCAGACCCTGCTCATGCACGACTTCCGGCGGGCGCTGCTGCACGATCCCCAGTTGCCGTCGCAACTACTGCCGGCCAACTGGAGCGGCGGCATCGCCCGCCAGCTTTGCCGCGACCTGTACAGCATCACCTACCCGCTCGCCCAGCAACACCTGCTGGCAATGTGCGAGACCGCCAACGGCCCCCTGCCCCCCGCTGCCCCGTACTTCTACGAACGCTTCGGCGGCCTCGCGACGCCCGCTGCCTGATACGGGCTCCAGCCAACCCTCGACTTGATGGATATCAAACGATACATTAATACTAAAGTTTATTGATATTTCTGTATCTGTTATAGTGCTCCCCGGCACCACCCTGTCGATCGCGGCACCAAGGGAGTCAAAGCATGCAGAATCCGTCACAGGCCAGGATCCGAGCCGTCGCCAACAAGCCCGTAACGACGGAATTGTTCCGGCAAGCCGTCGCCGCGGGGCGCGATACCCTGAACCCGAGAGAACTGGCTACCCTGCTTGCCAGCCTGGACATGGCATTCGCTCAGGATGTGCCGCCAACGCCACGCTCGCACGCGGTCGAACTCCGAATCAGCCTGAACAACACCCGCGAATTCGGCATGGTCATCAGCGCAGGGCTGGGCGGCCTGGATGCCGATCTCGATGAAGGCAATTTCAGGAAGGATCGGGCGTCGGTCTACGCCGCCGTCGAATTGACCAATGCCGGCGACTTCCTCGGCCTGTTCAAACGCACGCTGGCCTATCAACGACTCGCCGCCATCGCCAGGCGCGATGGTCAGCCCGTCGCGGACCAGCAGCTCGAGAACTGCTTTGGACAACTGCTGACGCTGGGCAACGGCGTCGCCCAGGACAATACGGATGCCGCGTTCGTACTCAAGAGCCTGGAACTCAATCCCGTCCATTGTGGTGAACGGCTGACGGTTCAAAAGGCACATTGCGAATTCGGCGCACCGCCTGCGGGCCGCCTGCCCCGCCCGATTCACAAGATCGACAAACTGATCCATCCGGCTTCGATCGGCATCATCGGCGTATCGTCTTCCAACATGAACTTCGGCCGCATCATCCTGAAGAACCTGATGGGAAGCGGCTACAGCAAGGAGCGCCTGTGCATCATCCGGCCCGGCGAGACCGAGATCGACGGCGTCAAGTGCGTCGAAAGCCTGAAGGCGCTGGACCACAAGCTCGACCTGCTGATCGTCGCGGTGGCTGCCAGCGCCGTCTACGAACTGGTCGATGAAATCATCGAAACCGATTCGGTCGAATCGGTCATGCTGATTCCCGGCAGCCTGGGCGAAACCATGGCCAGCCGCGAGCCTGCTGCTGCATTGGCCGGGCGCATCAACGCGGCCCACGCCAAGCCCGGCGGCGGCCCGGTGTTCCTCGGTGCCAACTGTCTCGGCGTGGTGTCGCATCCCGGCTCCTACGACTCCTGGTTCATCCCGCTGGAGCGGCTGCCGAAGCCGCAGAAGAAGCCCGAGCGCAACTCGGTGATGCTGAGCCAGAGCGGCGCCTTCATGATCACCCGCATCAGCCAGAACCCCTGGCTCGATCCGCGTTACATGCTGGCCCTCGGCAACCAGACCGATCTCACCCACGGCGACATGCTCGGCTATTTTGCCGAGTTGCCCGAAATCGAAACCATCGGCATCTACATCGAGGGCTTCAAGGATCTCGACGGCCTCGACTTCGCCCGGGCGGTACGCAAGGCCGTGCTCAAGGGCAAGCAGGTCGTGGTCTACAAATCAGGCAAGACAGCGCCCGGCATGGGCGGCGTGATGGGCCATACCGCGTCGATCGCGGGCGGGCCGGTCCTGTTCGAATCGGTGGTGCGCCAGGCCGGAGCGATCGTCGCCGAGGACTTCAATACCTTCGACGACCTGTTCTACATCGCCGGCGCGCTGCACAAGAAGAAGATCGGCGGCAATCGCCTCGGAGCCATCAGCGGCGCCGGTTTCGAAGCGGTCGGCATGGCCGATTCCATCGAGTCGGATACCTTCGCCATGACCATGGGCAGCCTTGGGAACGATACGGTCAAGCGGCTGGAAGATATCCTGCTGGCCAAGAAATTGAATGCCCTGGTCGAGGTCAGGAACCCGATCGACATCAACCCCGGCGCCGATGACGAAGCGCACCTGCAAATCGTCGAGGCCTTCCTGCAGGATCCCGCGATCGACGCAGTCGTGGTCGGACTCGATCCGACAGCGCCCGCCGTGCGGGCCCTGCAGCAGAGCACCCTGCGCCCCGGCTTCGACATCACGGACCCGAAGAGCACCGTGCATCTGATGCCGCCGCTGGTCGAGCGCAACGAGAAGCCGGTGATCGGAATCGTCGACGGGGGCCAGCTCTACGACGCCATGTGCGCCGGCCTGATGGATCAGGGCGTCTGCGTGTTCCGCAACTGCGCGCGCGGCACCCGGGCGCTGGTGCGCTACGTCGAGGCACGCCTCTACGCCGACTCCCTCAGA
>JBAZOF010000288.1:0-3277 GCA_041648855.1 Sulfuritalea sp.
GACCAGCGCGGTGAAGGCGGGCACCAGCAGATTGACCAGCGGCAGGTGCGCAGCGACAGCGGTACCGACCCCGGCGGCGTAGAAGCTGCTGCGATTCTCCGCCACCAGGCGCCGCATTTCCGCACGCGTGGCATGCTCGGCCAGGGCGTCGAAGCGGAAGGTGCGCTGGTTCAACCAGCTGGCCCACAACAGCGGCAGCACCAGCAGCACTCCCGGTATCAGCAGCAGGGGCAGCGTCACAAGGCACCCCACAACGAAAATCACGCCGACCCCGAGGGTATTGCCCAGGCTGCCCCAGAACACGTTTTCGCCATGACGTCCGAGATCCGGATAGTCGGAAGCCGCCACCAGATTGACCAGACGCGGCAGGGCAAACACCGCCACCAGGAAAATCGCGGTGAAATAGACCAGCACAGCGAAGGCCGCCACCAACAGGATGATCGCGGCCCAATGCGCCACCCATTCCCAGCCTGACCACGGCAGTTCGGGCACGATGCTCGCCATCAGCGCCAAGCCGTGCGCCCACACGGCGACGGCCACGACAATCCACAACGCCAGCGCGACCAGCGGCGGCCAGAGCGCCTGCCACAGCACCTCGGCTCGCGACAGGTCGCGCAGCGATTTGCTGAACGCCGCGAGCACCTCAATCATCACGATCCCTCACGGATGCCGCTCATTTGTGTACCCGACTATCCCACATCTTCTGCAATCGCTTCACCGAAACCGGCGATGAGGTCTTCAGTTCCTGCGCGAACAGCGCGACGCGCAGTTCTTCGAGCAGCCAGCGGAACTCATCGAGAAACGCATCGCCCATCTGCCCGGATTTCAGCATCGCATTGCGTTCGCGCTCCCAAGGCTTGCCCAGCGCCTGCCAGTCTGCCATGAGACGCGTGTCGCGCGCCGGATCGCTGCGGGCTTTTTCGAGCCGCAGGCTGATCGCCTTGAGGTAGCGCGGATAGTGTTGCAGCCGCTCGAAGGGGGTGGTGGCGATGAATCTCTTGGGCATGAGTTCGGCGAGCTGCGCGCCGATGTCGGCGCAGGCCTGCGGAAAGGCCTTCTGGACAGCAGCGAGCTTCTTCGCCAGCACGGCATGCTCGGCCAGGATCGTCCCGATCAGGCGCAGTATCTCCTGCGCCACCAGCAGAATGCGGCCGCGCGCCGCGTCGCGCCGTACCGCGAACGCCGACTCTTCGGTGGGCAGCGGATCCATCAGGCAGGTGCGTTCCAGCGTCACGGCGACCAACTGCTCCCTCAGTTCCTTCTCGGTGCCCAAGGCGACGAACTGCAGCGCAGTCTCGCGCAGTCCCGGCAGCTTCTCGACGGCCTTGACCTGGGCGGCGAGCTGCAGCGCGAACAGACGCGCCATGCCGCGTCTATGCTCGACGCGCGCCTTGTCCTCGGTATCGAAGGCGGTGAGGCGCACGGCCTCGCCGGTATCGACCAGCGCCGGGAAACCCACCGTGGTGCCAGCGCCGACTTTCACTTCCATCAACTCGGGCAACGCACCGAAGGTCCAGGCGGTGAGCCCGGACAAATCGCCGGCCGCGGCCTCGTGCCGTACTTCCGCCGCGGCATAGGCCTGCTCGACGCGGTCGCGATACTCCGCGCGCAATTCGGCGAGATTGCGCGAGATCGCCAGCGTGCCGCCATGCTCGTCGACCAGGCGGAAGTTCATGAACAGGTGAGGGCGCAACTCGCCGCTGCGGAAGGCGTCGAGCGGCAGCTTCATAGCCAGATGCTCCTCCGCGGCTCGCGTCAGGGCGCGCACCAGCGGCTCGTCGCGGTCATGTTCTGATTCGCAAAAATCCGTGGCGAACTCGTCGAGCGGCTGCAGGCGGTGGCGATATTTCTGCTGCAGCGTCTTCAGCAGCGCAAGTATCTTTTCCTTGAGCAGCCCCGGCACCAGCCATTCGCAGCGATTGGCCGGCAACTGGTTGAGCGCCGTCAGCGGCAGCGTCAATGTCACGCCGTCGTCCGTCGCGCCGGGATCATGGTGGTAGCTCAGCTTGAAGCTTTGCCCGCGATGGATCAGTGCCGGTGGAAAGGCGTCGGTGGTGATGCCCGCCGCCTCGTGGCGCATCAACTGCTCCTTTTCCAGGCAGAGCAGTTTCGGGTTGGCGGCCTCGGCCTCGCGCCGCCAGTGGTCGAAGGCCGCCAGCGTGATGACGCCCTCGGGAATCCTGGCATCGTAGAAGGCATGGATCAGCTCGTCATCGACCAGCACGTCGGGCCGGCGCGACTTGTGTTCCAGCGCCTGGATTTCCTTCATGAGCTTGGCGTTGTGCTGGAAGAAGCGCCATTTGCGCGCCCAGTCCTCGCCGACCTGGCCTTCGACCAGCGCCTCGCGGATCAGGATTTCGCGCGCCAGCTTCGGATCGCTCGGGCCGTAATGCACCCGCCGCTTGGCATGCAGCATGAGGCCGTGCAGGGTGACGCGCTCCCAGGCCACGACCTGACCCGGGCCCTTCTCCCAATGCGGCTCATAGACGTGGCGGCGAATCAGGTGGCCGCCGACCTGCTCCAGCCATTCCGGCTCGATTTTCGCGATGCAGCGCGCGAACAGGCGCGAGGTCTCGACCAGCTCTGCGGCAACGATCCAGCGCCCGGCCTTCTTCAACAGAGACGACCCGGGATGGATGTAGAAGCGGATGCCGCGCGCACCGAGGTAGTTCTTGTCTTCCTCGCTGATGAGGCCGATGTGGCCGAGCAGGCCGGTCAGCAGCGCCTTGTGGATGGCCTCGTAGCTGCCGGGGAGCTGGTCTTCCTTCCAACCGTGCTCGTGGCACAGGGTCATCAACTGGCCATGCACGTCGCGCCACTCGCGCAGGCGCAGCCAGTTGATGAAGTTCTGCCGGCACCACTGTCGCTGCTTGTTGCTCGTCTCGTGCTTCCAGACTTCATCCCCGGCGGCCCACAGCTTCAGGTAGGAAAGGAATTCGGATTTCTCGTCCTTCCACTTGGCGTGGGCCTGATCGGCCGTCGCGGCATGTTCCTGCGGCCGGTCGCGCGGGTCCTGGGTACCCAGCGCGGCGGCGATGATCAGCACTTCGCGCAGGCAGTTGTGCTCGCGCGCGGCGAGAATCATGCGGCCGATCTTGGGATCCAGCGGCAGCCTGGCCAGCTCGACGCCGACCTCGGTCAGCTGCTTCGTCGTCTCGTCCATGGCGCCGAGCTCGGCAAGCAACTGGTAGCCGTCGGCGATCATGCGCGGTGCCGGCGCTTCGAGGAAAGGGAAATCCTCGACATCGCCCAGGTGCAGCGATTTCATGCGCAGGAT
>JBAZOF010000289.1:0-3273 GCA_041648855.1 Sulfuritalea sp.
CCTGTTCCATGACCCGGCCGAGATCGGCGCATATGCCGCGTTGCTGACGCGGGAGCTGGGCTTTGCGGTCGCCCCCGGAGTCGATGCCTTTGTCGCCAGGACGTGCGCCACGGGAGAACCCGATGAGCGCGAATGGACCTACATTCGCAAGGACGGGACGCGGCTGCCGGTGCTGCTGTCGATTACGGCTATCCGCGACCCGCAGGGCGGCATCGCCGGCTATCTCGGGATTGCCACCAGCATCGAGGAGCGCAAGCGCGCCGAGGCGAACCTGCGCGTTGCCGCGATTGCCTTCGAGTCGCAGGAAGGCATGATGATCACCGACGCCGAGGGTGTCATCGTGCGGGTCAATCAGGCGTTCACCCGGCTCACCGGCTACAACGCGGAAGAGGTCATCGGCGGGACCCCGGCGCTGTTGAAGTCCGGGCGCCACGATGCGGCCTACTATCAGCGCATGTGGGATGCGCTGAAGGACAAGGGCCATTGGCAGGGCGAGATCTGGAACCGGCGCAAGAACGGCAAAATCTATGCGGAGATGCTGACCATCAGCTCGGTCGTCGCGCCCGACGGGCAGGTCAGCAACTACATCGGCACCTTTTCCGACATCTCCCGCAATACCGAGGCCGAGGCCGAGATTCACCGCTTGGCCTTCTACGATCCGCTGACCCAGCTGCCCAACCGGCGCTTGCTGCTCGATCGCTTGCAGCAGGCCATCGCCGCCAGCGCCCGCAGCGGGCGCGAGGGCGCCTTGCTGTTCATCGACCTCGACAACTTCAAGGTGCTCAACGACACCCTGGGCCATGACAAGGGCGACCTGTTGCTGCAGCAGGTTGCAGAGCGGCTCACGGCCAGCGTGCGCGAAACCGACACCGTGGCCCGCCTCGGCGGCGACGAGTTCGTGGTGATGCTCGAAGGTCTCGGTGCGGGCCCGGAAAAGGCCGGACCGCAGGCCAGGATGGTGGGCGAGAAAATCCTCGCCGCGCTCAACCGGCCCTACCTGCTGGGCGAGCACAAGCATCACAGCACGCCGAGCATCGGCGTCGCCTTGTTCGGCGAGAATCACGACACGGTCGACGAGCTGCTGAAGCGGGCCGACTTCGCCATGTACCAGTCGAAGGCGGCGGGCCGCAATACCCTGCGTTTCTTCGATCCGGAAATGCAGGCCGCGGTCACGGCCCGCGCCGGCTTCGAAACCGAGCTGCGCCAAGGCTTGCAGGACAACCAGTTTCTTCTCCATTACCAGTCTCAGGTGGACGGCAGGGGAAATCTGACCGGCGTCGAAGCCCTGGTGCGCTGGCAGCATCCGCAGCGCGGCCTGGTGCCGCCCGGACAGTTCATTCCGCTGGCCGAGGAAAGCGGACTGATCCTGTCGCTCGGTCAATGGGTGCTGGAGGCCGCGTGCGGCCAGTTGGTGGAGTGGGCCGCGAAGCCGGAGATGGCCCACCTCACCGTCGCGGTGAATGTCAGTGCCCGACAGTTCCATCATCCGGACTTTGTCGAGCAGGTGCTGGCGATACTCGATCGGACCGGCGCCGATCCGGCGAGGCTGAAACTCGAGCTGACCGAGAGCCTGCTGCTGGCCGATGTGGAAGAAGTCATCGCCAGGATGACCGTGCTCAAGGCGAGGGGCGTCGGTTTCTCGCTCGACGATTTCGGCACCGGCTACTCGTCGCTCAGCTACCTCAAGCGCCTGCCGCTGGACCAGCTGAAGATCGATCAGACTTTCGTGCGCGACGTGCTCACCGACCCCAATGATGCCGCCATCGCCAAAGCCATCATCACCCTGGGCCAGAGCCTGGGCCTCGCGGTGATCGCGGAAGGTGTCGAGACCGAGGGACAGCGCGGCTTCCTCGCCAGCCATGGCTGCGACGCCTATCAGGGTTACCTGTTCGGCCGTCCGGTTCCGGCACAAGGCATCGATGCCACCCGGCACGATGCACCCCAGTGGGTGATCTGAGCGTGCCGCTGCCCGGACTGCACAAGCTTCGCATCGGCATACGTGTCGGGCTTGCGCTGGCATTGCCGATCATCGGCGTGCTGGCGCTGTCGCTGTGGATCGTCACCGGCTATTTCCGCACCGCGAACGAGATGAGGGACCTGCGCGTCATTGCCGAGCTCGCGCCCGGCCTCGGCAATCTGATCCACGCAATCCAGAAGGAGCGCGGCGTCTCCGCCAGCTTCATCGGTGCCGGCGGAGCCGAACTGGTGGACAGACTGCCGGCGCGGCATCGGGAGACCGACGAAAAGCGGGCGGCAGTCGCCGGTGCGCTGGTCTATTTCGATGCCTCGCGTTTCGGCGGAACACTGGCCAACCGCATCGCGGCGGCAAGGGAGACGGTCGATCAGATCGAGACTTGGCGCGGCGCCGTCGTCGGGAAGAAGATTGCTGCGCCGGAGCTGACCCGCCTCTATGGCAGCGCGGTAACCCGGCTGATCGGCATCGTCGAGGAGATTCTGGTGGTCAGCACGCGGGCCGATCTGACGCGGTCGATTTATGCCTATCTGCATCTGCTGCACGCCAAGGAGAGCGCCGGACTGGAACGGGCAGTCGGCACCGCCGGGTTTGCCGCGCGCCGCTTCGACTCCGCCAGCCGGATGCGCCTGATCGAGCTGATCGACCAGCAGCGGCTGTACCTCGACCAGTTCCGCTACTTCGCTTCGCCCGGCCAGGTCGCGCTGCTCGACTACACGCTCGAAGGCGCCGGCGCGATGGAGCTCGATCGCATGCGGCGGATCATCACCGACGGCAGGCGCGCGCGCCTGGGCGCGGAGATCAAGGTTGCGCACTGGTTCGATACGACGACGCAAAGAATCGACCAGATGAAGATGGTCGAGGACAGTCTCGCCGCCGAACTGATTGCGCGGGCCAGAACCGCCGAGGAAGCGGCATTGCTCACCGCGCGGTGGGTCACCGTGCTCGTCACGATCCTGCTGGGGCTGACCGTGCTGGTGGCGGCGGCGCTTGCGCACGGCATCGTCAACCCGATGACCCGGATGATCGATGCCATGAGCAAGCTCGCGGCCCGTGACGCGTCGGTCGAGATCACGGCCATGGACGGCCGGCGCGGCGACGAAATCGGCGACATGGCGCGCGCCATGATCGTGTTCCGGGAGAATCTGGTCGGGGTGGTCCAGGCCGAGGAGCGCATGAAGCACGAGGCAATCCTGCGTTTGCACTATCAGGCCCTGGCCTCGATTTCGCAGGGCGTGATCATCACCGACGCCGAGCGGCGCATCACTTACGCCAACGAGGCATTCCAGCGCATTACCGGC
>JBAZOF010000290.1:0-3270 GCA_041648855.1 Sulfuritalea sp.
AAGGGGAAGATGTAGTCCCTGCCGCGCAGCCGCACGCGCAGGTCGCCCGGCAGCCGACCCAGTTGCAGCAGGCGCGCCAGGCGGGGCTGCAACAAGCCGACAATGAAAACAGCGGCCACCAGAACAATCAACCATTTCAGCATGGATGGTGCGCGGTAAAATTCAAAGATAAGCATTCTAATCAGAGCCGCGCACGATGACGTCCCGATGACCCCTTCGCGGCCGTCGCCCAAGCGCTCTTACAAGCTGTCGCAATGAATATGCCCCGATTCGAGCATCACGAAGTCCTGGTCCGTACCCCCGCGGGCAAACCGCAGCCGACGCCGCTGCTTTTCATCCATGGAGCGTATACGGCCGCCTGGTGCTGGGAGGAGCATTTCCTGCCCTTCTTCGCCGAGGCCGGGTACGCGGCCTATGCGCTGAGCCTTTCGGGACACGGCGCTTCGCCCGGCCGCAAGCATCTCGACAGTTTTTCGATCAACGACTACGTGAAGGACGTGGCGACCACGGTTGCCGCCCTGCCGGCGCCGCCGGTGCTGATCGGGCATTCGATGGGCGGCTTCGTGGTGCAGAAGTATCTCGAAGATCATCAGGCGCCCGGCGCCGTGCTGATGTGTGCGGTGCCCCCGCAAGGCCTGTTGTCGGCCGCGGTGGGCATGATGTTTTCCAAGCCGGGCATGATGACGGACCTCAACAGCCTGATGAGCGGCGGCAAGGCCTCGCTGGAAACTCTGCGCGAGGCGCTGTTTGCGCAGCCGGTGTCGCTGGATGACCTCAAGCGCTACTACAAGGGTTCGCAATCCGAATCGCACCGCGCGATCTGGGACATGTCCCTGTTCGGCATGCCGCGGGCCGGGCGCGTCAAGCGCACGCCGCTCTTGGTGCAGGGCGCGGAATTCGACCACCTGATTCCCGCTTCGCTGGTGGAAATGACGGCGCGCACTTACGGTGTGGACGCCCATGTGTTTCCCGGCATGGGCCACGGCCTGATGCTCGAGCGCGACTGGAAGAAACCGGCGCAGCAGATTCTCGACTGGGTGCAGGAGCTGGACTTATGATCGTCACTTTTCAATCCCCCGCCTCCGGCGACGTCATCATGTTCGGCGACGTCGCACAGCGCATGATGAAGCTCATGGGCAAGGACGCGACCGACAAGGGCATCGTCACCGTCGAGCAACTGCCCGACGCGATCGCCCGGCTCAAGGCCGCGATCGAGGAAGACAAGCGGCAGCGTGCCGGTCTGGACGAGGAAGACCTGCCGCGCACCGAGCCGGACAGGAGCCGGCCCAATGCGCAGGGCTCGCGGCCCTTCGTCACCCTGACGCAACGCGCCGTGCCGCTGCTGGAACTGCTGGAGTGGTCGTTGAAGAAGAAGAAGCCGGTGGTCTGGGGCGTTTGAATCCGGGCAGGCGGCCGCGCGTTTGGGAGGCGAAGATGGCGTGGAATCCCGATCAATATCTGAAGTTTTCCGAGCCGCGACTGCGGCCCGCGGTCGATCTGCTGGGCAGGGTCGACCTGACGGCGCCGAAGCGTGTCTACGATCTCGGCTGCGGCGCCGGCAACGTGACGCGCCTGCTGGCCGAGCGATGGCCCGAGGCCTCGATTACCGGTGTCGACGATTCGGCCGAAATGTTGGCGCAGGCCGCGCGCGCGTTTCGCGAGGCGACATGGATCCGGCAAAGCGTGGCCGACTGGGCGCCGGCGCAGCCTGCGGACCTGATTTTCTCCAACGCCGCGCTGCACTGGCTGCCCCGGCATGAGCAGCTGTTCCCGCGGCTGCTGGCGCAGCTTGCCCAAGGCGGCGTGCTTGCCGTGCAGATGCCGCGGAATTTTGCGGCGCCCTCGCACACCCTGATTGCCGAGACCGTGCGCGAAGGCGCATGGCGGCGGAAACTCGAACATCTGCTGCGCCTTTCGCCCGTCGCTGAGCCCCGCGACTACTACGCGATGCTGGAGTCGCTGGCCGCGAGCATCGACATCTGGGAAACGGAATACCTGCAGGTCCTTCACGGCGCCGATCCGGTCAAGGAATGGACCAAGGGAACCTGGCTCAAACAGTTCCTCGATGAACTGGCGGAGCCCGAGCGAGCGGAGTTCGAGGCGGACTATGCGCGACGGCTGCGAATCGCCTATCCGCCTCTGGCCGACGGCACGACCCTGTTTCCGTTTCGCCGGCTGTTCATGGTCGTGCGCCGGGCCTAGCCTGATCCGTGCCGCTCAGAGCGGCTTGTTCAGGCCGATGAAGGACACCGGAAAGACCACATCCTCCGCCGCCTTGGCGGGCTGGGAAGTGTAATCAGGCATCTGATCGCCGATGCCGGCGGCTTGCGTCAGTTTGCCGAGCAGCACCTGCAGCTGGTCGGTGAGCCAATCCTCCTCGCAGCGCGTCGGCACGAACAGCAGTTCGCGCACGCGATCGGGAATTTCGTCGTTGGGTATGACGTCGTTGGCGGCGTAGGCGGCGGAAAAGAACGGCCCGGCGATGAAGCGCAGGATCCAGCCTTCATCCTCGTCGGGCAGCAGGATGAAAATGCGCGCGCCTTCGGCGGTCGCGTTTTCGTCATCCTCGTCGTCACCGAATACCGGCATCGCGGCAAACGCCGCCCGTTTGCGCTGTTTGACGAACACGACAGCTTCATTGAAGCTGAGGCGATTCAGGTTGGCTTCTGACATTGGGTTCTCCGGGGGATTACAACAGTGGGGCGAGCCATTTTTCGGCTTCTGGAATGGGGTAGTTGGTGCGCCTTGCCCAATCTTCAAGCTGGTCGCGACCAATTTTTGTGACGGCAAAGTAGTGTGCTTCGGGGTGGGCCAGATAGAAGCCGGCGACCGAAGCGGCGGGCGTCATGGCGTAGCTTTCGGTGAGCTGCATGCCGGCGTTCTTCGGCGCGTCGAGCAGGGCGAACAGCGCTCCCTTCGAGGTGTGGTCGGGGCAGGCCGGGTAGCCCGGCGCCGGACGGATGCCGCGATACTGCTCGGCGATCAGGGCGTCGCGGTCGAGCGACTCGGCGGAGGCGTAGCCCCAGTAGTTAGTGCGTACTTCGCGATGCAGCCATTCGGCGGCCGCTTCGGCCAGCCGGTCGGCCAGCGACTTGAGCATGATCGCGCGGTAGTCGTCGTGCTGCGCCTCGAACTCGGCCAGCTTCTTTTCGATGCCGATGCCGGCCGTGACGGCGAAGGCGCCGGCGTAATCCGCCACCGTATCGCTCGCCCGCGAAGCGGAATCCCGAGCGTGCAAAGCCCCAGCGCCTAGTTTCGGCGCCACGAAGT
>JBAZOF010000291.1:0-3262 GCA_041648855.1 Sulfuritalea sp.
GTAGACGGAGAACTTCTGCGTGGTGGCGTCGCCGCGCGTGACCATCCGGTCGAAGCCGGCCGTCAGCCCCAGCATCTGCAGCTTGACGTCATACTGATCGGACCAGAACCACGGCGCCGCGGTGAAAGGTCGTTCGCGGCCGAGCAGCGCAAGGGCGGCGGACTTGCCCTGCTCCAGCGCGTTCTGCACGGATTCGAGCCGGCGCAGGCTGCCGTCGTCCATGCGTCGCACGGTGCAGTCGCCGGCGGCGACGATGGCCGGGTCGGAGCTGCGGCCGCAGGCATCGACCACGATGCCGCCATCGACTGCGAGGCCCGCAGCCTGGGCCAGCTCGGTATTGGCAATGATGCCGATGCCGACCAGCACCAGGTCGGCGGGAAACTCGCGGCCGTCTTTGGTCCTTACCGCGGCGATTTTGCCGTCATGGCCGACCAACTCGGACACCATGGCGCCGAGCACCACGTCGGCGCCATGACGGGTGTGCAGGTCAAGGTAGAACTGCGATATCAGCGGCGGCACGACGCGCGCCATGAGGCGGTCGGCCGCTTCCAGCACGGTGACCTTCTTGTCCTTCTTGCGGGCGACGGCGGCGACCTCCAGGCCGATGAAGCCGCCGCCGATGATCACTACGTTCTGCGCCGTCTCCAGCGCTGCCGCGATGGCTTTCGCGTCGTCGAGCGAGCGCAGGCCATGCACGCCCTGCCAGTCGGCGCCAGCCAGCGGCAGCGGCCGCAGGCGCGAGCCGGTACACAGCGCGAGGCCGTCGTAGGCCAGCGTCGCGCCGTCGGCGAGCGTGACCTGCTTCGCGGCGCGGTCGATCGCCGTGGCGCCGGCGCCGAATTTCAAGGCGATGTTCTTCTTCGCCAGCACTTCCGCGGGGCGCATCATCAATTGCGCTTCCCTGGTTTCGCCCAGCAGAAAGCCCTTGGACAACGGCGGGCGTTGATAGGGCGCATGCGCTTCGTCGCCGATCAGGATGATGGATCCCTCGTAGCCTTCGGCACGCAGTGTTTCCGCCGTAGTCAGTCCGGCCAGTCCGGCCCCGATGATGATCATCCCGCTCATAAATATCTCTCCAGAAGACGGCTGTTCGCCTTTCCGGATGATATTGCATTGCGCCGGTGCAACGCACGTGGCCGCCACAGGCTCAAGGCTCCCCGGGGCCGCAAACTCCGGGGCGAAACGGGGGCAGCCATTTGGCAATCAGGAACGCCGCATGTCACTTCCGATTCGCGAACGCCTTCTCGATGAACTCGAACATGCGCTTTGCGGAATCCCGTGTCACCGCCTCGTCGTACAAATACTCGACGTCGGCGCCGCGAAAAGCGTCGACCTTCTTGAACCCATGGAGGTTCTTGCAATCCCAACAGTGCGTCGCTTCGGAATAGAGATGCCAATGGACCGGCTCGCCGGCTTCCTGCGCTGGCTTGAGGCGGTCGGAACATTCATTCGGCGGCGTTTCGGTATCCTTGCCCCCCAGCAGTACCAGCAGGGGGCTATCGATTCCTTTCAGTATCGTGGTGTAGGGCGCGCCGGTTTTCGGGTTATAGACGCATGGCGGATAAAAGGAGACCACGGCGTTGTAGCGCTCGGCAATGCCCAAGGTTTGCGCCGACTGCCGGCTGCTGACGGCAAGGCCGACACCGGCGCCCCACGAATAGCCTGCGTAGGCGACGCGCCTGGGATCGACGTAGGGCAGGCTGCGCATATATGCGGCTGCCTGCAAAGCGTCGCGGATCCCTCGCGAGGGGAAGATATCGTTCTTGGGCCCCTTGCAAAGGGTGTCCGCGCCACGCTGCTCGAGCGCGTCGAGCAGCAGCACGACGTAGCCGCGGCCGACGGCTTCCCTCGCCCAGTCGAGCATCGACATGTTCTGCCAGCGACCGTTGCCGCTGCGCAAGCCCCCGCACTGATGGAGCAGCACCAGCGCCGGGAAGGGCCCGGCACCGTCGGGTTTGAAGAGTGCCATGCGCGGCAGCGTCGCCGCAGCGATGGGCGACGGTTCCGTCGGAAGTTCGAGATCGCGGGCATTCGTGGCTCCCCGCATCGAGTATTCCGACTGCGCCAATGCGGGCGTCGCCGCACAGAGCAGGATCACGCACAGCCAACTTTCAATCCTTTTCATCATTTCGCATTCATCCCATTCAGAAGGTCTGCAAGCACGGAAAATCACACGGGCCTTCGAAAAATTTTGCTGACACCGGGCGCTGTTGTCAATTGCGGAAATCACCCCGGCATGCGCAACACCTGCTGCGATGCTCATATGCGCTTACAAACGGCGGCCATGCCTTACAGTTTTGCGAGTGACCCGGACGGGGGCTGTGCGTTACCTTGTTCATCAGCGCGTGGTTCCTGTACCTCGCGCGATTTACGAGGGAAATCACATGAAAGCCGCCAGGTATCTTCCAGTCGCTGCCGTCGTCGTGGGCGCGCTATTTTCTGCACCATCATTCGCGGACAATGCCGACATTCGCTTCCGCGCCGGCAATGGATCGTTCGCCATCGCCATCGGGACGCCGCCGCCGGTACGCGTCGTCGCGTATATGCCGGTGGCCTCTCCTGGTCGGATCTGGGTGCCCGGTTACTGGGCATGGAATGGCCATCGACAGGTGTGGAACAGCGGCGTATGGGAAAGGCCGCGGCCGCACTACCGCCAGGCGGTCGGACATTGGGAGCAGCACCACGAGCAGCGCGACTTCGTTCGGCAGGTGCGATACGAGGACCGTCGCGATCAGACCGTCTTTCGTGGCCGGGATGCGCGGCGCGAACATTCGCGGTAAGCGCCGCACTTGCTTCGGGCAGCGGGTCACAGCGTCGCCAGCAACTCCCTTTCGCGCGCCTTGGTCTTTTCGACGCTGGCCAGCTTGACGTGTCCGTAGCCGCGGATCTGTTCCGGTAGTGAGGCGAGTTCCAGCAGGGCAGGGAGCCTTGGCGCGTCGAGCTGCGGCAGAGAATTCTCGATCATCCGCGCATAGTCGGCGGCGAGCCGGCGCTCGAGGCGCCGCTCACGGCTGTAGCCGAAAACATCGAACCGGCTGCCGCGCAGCCGGCGGCCCTTCGCCAGCAGCCTCAGCACGGGCAGCAGCCATTGGCCGTAAGTGCGCTTCCTGGGTGCGCCGCTAACGTCGAGTCCGCCCGGCAGCGGCGGGGCGAGATGGAACTGAAGGCGGTAGCCGCCTTCGAAAGCTGCTTCGAGTGATTTCTTGAAGGCGCCATCGGTGTACAGGCGGGCGACTTCGTACTCGTCCTTCGGGCTCCGCAG
>JBAZOF010000292.1:0-3260 GCA_041648855.1 Sulfuritalea sp.
AGAACCGGACGAATCCGTCAGCAACGGCCAGCTTACCTGTCAAAAAGAATATTTTATCGCCTTTGCCTTGTACGCCTTTCCCGATTCACGAGTTTATGCGAGCATTCATCGCCCTGCGAAGGCTCGGGTGCCCAAGGCGCATCGACCGCACCCGATCCCCTGCAAGATTGATACAATTTTTAAAAAGCTTGCCCCCAGGAAAGAATTGTTTGTCACACTGCGTTAGCATTCGCATAGAATTCAACCCGCCACTACCACCACTACCATCACTACCACTACTTCCACGAGGTCACACATGAACAAGTCTGAACTGATCGAAATCACCGCCAAAGAAGCCGACATCAGCAAGGCTGCTGCGGAGAAGGCGCTGTCCGCAACGATCGCTGCCATCGTCAAAGCCGTGTCGAAGGGCGACACCGTTACCCTGATTGGATTCGGTAGCTTCAAGTCGTCGAAGCGCGCTGCGCGTGTTGGCCGCAACCCGCAAACCGGCAAGGAACTCAAGATCGCTGCCACCACCGTGCCGCGTTTCACCGCCGGCGCCACCTTCAAGGCTGCCGTTGCCGGCAAGAAGGCCGCGAAGAAGAAGTAAGAATCAGCGCTTCGCGTTTCCCCAAGGCCCGCTCCATGCGGGCCTTAGTTTTTGGGCCCGCATGGAGCGGGCCCTATTTATTTATGTCCCCGGCTCCTGTCGGGGACGGCATCCCCTTGCAGGATCAGCCGCTGACGACGCGCTTCGAACAGGCATACAGCTGTCGCTGCCGCGACGTTGAGCGATTCGGTACCGCTCGCAAGCGGAATGGTGACGCGTACTTTCGCCGCAGCGATAAGGTCCGGCGCAAGCCCGGCGCCTTCGTTGCCCACCAGCCAGACGATCGGCCCGGTGAGATCACTTTCATAGAGACTCGTGCCGCCGCGCGCTACGGTCGCGACCGAGGTCGCCGGACAGGCGGCCAGCGCTGCAGCCAGATCGACCTGCTCACGGATAGTCAGCGAGAAATGTGCTCCCTGTCCGGCGCGCAGCACACGCGGCGACCAGGCGCCGGCGCAGCCCGGACCCAACAGCACATGGCGCACGCCGGCAGCGGCGGCAGTGCGCAATATGGCACCGACGTTGCCGGCATCCTGCACCGCGTCGAGCGCTACCGCGTCGCCCGCGATGCCGCCCGCAGGCGCTGCGGGTATGTCGATCACCGCAGCGACCCCCGTCGGGCTGCCCAGCCCGGAAATCTCGCGGAACAGGCTGTCGCGCAGGATCACGCAATCGACACCCGCGGCGGCTTGCAGCAGCGCGGCGATCTCCGCATTTTTTTGTCCGCTCTCGCTCGCCAGCAGTTGTCTGACCGCAATGCCTCGGTCCAGACAGGTCGTCACCAGATGAATTCCGTCGAGCCATGCCCGGCCCTGCCGCCGCGGATCTTCAACCACAGCGCGCAGCGCCTTGAAACTCGGATTGTCGCGCGAGGTAATGACGCGGGGTTCGCTCATGCCTGGTTGTTCCGGGAAGCCAGCAGCGCCCGTACCGGCGCGAAGCTCTTGCGATGAAACACGGCGGGCCCGTACAGCGTCAGCGCGGCACGGTGCGCCACCGTGTCATAGCCCTTGTGGCGATCCAGCGCATACTGCGGAAATGCCTCATGGATGCGCCGCATTTCGGCATCGCGCGCCGTCTTGGCGAGAATCGAGGCAGCCGAAATCGCCGGCTCCGTTGCATCGCCGCCGATGATGGCGCGCGCCGGCATCGCCAGCGCCGGGCAGCGGTTGCCATCGATCAGCGCCTCGCCTGGTTGCACCACCAGGGCTTCCACCGCGCGGCGCATCGCCAGCAGCGTGGCCTGCAGGATGTTGATGCTGTCGATCTCCTCGACCGATGCCCAGGCAACGCCGAAGGCCAGCGCCTTGTCGCGAATTTCCAGGGCCAGATAGTCGCGCCTGCGCTCGGAGAGCTTCTTGGAATCGGCCAGACCTTCGATGGGTCGCGCCGGATCGAGGATCACGGCCGCCGCATAGACCGGCCCCGCCAGGGGACCGCGTCCCGCTTCGTCGACGCCACAGACCAGGTGCATCACGCCTTCTGCAGGTAGGGCAGCACGGCGTCGGCCGCCTTCTGCGCGGTATCCTGGCGCAGAAGGCGATGGATGCCGTCGAAGACGCGGGCGATGGCGGCGCGCGCCTGACGGTCGACCAGCAGGTTGCCCAGCGCCTGGGCAAGGTTCTCCGGCGTCGCCTCGTCCTGCAGGAATTCGGGCACGACATAGCGGCCCGCGAGAATGTTGGGCAGCCCGACCCAGGGCAGATAGCGCATGCCGCGCATCAGCCGCCATGACCATGGCGACATCTTGTAGGCGATCACCATCGGGCGGCCGACCAGCGCGGTCTCCAGCGTCGCGGTGCCGCTGGCGACCAGCACGGCATCGCTGGCCGCGACGGCTTCCGCCGCATGGCCGAACATCAGGGTGAAGGGCAACTCGTCGGCCTTCAGCTTCCACAGGGCCGTTTCGAATTGCAGACGCGTCTCGCGTGAAACCAGCGGCACCAAAAACTGCAACTTCGGATAGCGCGCCAGCAGCAGCTTGGCGGTCTCGACAAAGGTCTCGGCCATGAAATGCAGCTCGGACTGGCGGCTGCCCGGCAGCAGCGCGATCACCGGTTGATCCTGCGGCACACCGAGCCGCTCGCGCGCCACGCGTTGATCGATTTCGAGCGGAATCACATCGGCCAGCGGATGGCCGACATAGCTGCACTTGACTGCCGTGCCTTGGTACAGCTCGGGTTCGAAGGGGTACAGGGCAAGAATATGGGTCACCGCCTGGACGATCTTGTGCATCCGGTTCCTGCGCCAGGCCCAGATCGACGGACTGACGAAATGGATGGTCGGAATGCCGGCGCGCTTGAGGCGCTTTTCCAGCCAGAGATTGAAATCCGACCCGTCGACGCCGATGAAGACATCCGGCCGGTCTTGCAGCAGACGGCGCAGCAACTGCCGTCGCATGCGGGTGATCGCCCGATAGTGGCGCAGGACTTCGGCATAGCCGCGCACCGCCAGCATTTCCGCCGGCCAGAGCGAATCGAAGCCCTCGCGCTGCATCTTCGGCCCGCCGATGCCGTAAAACTGCGCATCGGGTAAATGCTGCTTCAGCGCGGTGATGAGATGCGCGGCAAGCTGGTCGCTGGAGGCTTCGCCGGCGACCATGGCAATCCTTGGAACCTGTCTCATGGAATCAGCGAATGATCCCGCGCCCGGGTGCGGCAAGAAAGGC
>JBAZOF010000293.1:0-3247 GCA_041648855.1 Sulfuritalea sp.
GCTGGTCGGCACCGGGCTTTCGAATACCGTGAAGTCCTGCGACACCATCGAGGACTTTCGCCTTTCGGCAAAGAAGGTCGCGGGCGGCTATGTGATCAATGGCGTCCTGCCCTGGGTTTCCAATCTCGGCCCGACGCACTATTTCACCACCGGCTGTCCCGTCGAAGGCGAGGCGAAGGGCGACGACGGTCTGGTTTTCATTCTGGTCGACTGTCAGCAGCAGGGCTTCAAGCTGGTCGATTGCGCGCACTTCGTGGCGCTCGACGGCACCCGCACGCTGGCCTGCCACTTCAGGGATGCGTTTGTTTCGGATGCGATGGTGCTGTCGCATCCCGGGCAGTCCGGGGACTATGTGAAGCGCATCAAGCCCGGCATGATCCTGGCGCAGATGGGCATGGGGCTGGGCCTGATCGAAGCCTGTGTGGACATGATGAAGCAGGCGAACCGGACGCATGCCCACGTCAATCAGTTTCTCGACGACCAGGCGGAAGACATCGACGCCGTCCTGCAGGAAGCGCGCGCCGCTACCTATGCCCTGGCCGATACGATCAGCGCCAACCCGAAAGCCGCTGTCGTGCTCGACATCCTCAAACTGCGTCTGGCGGGGGGCGAAATGTCGGTCAAGGCGGCGAATGCCGCCATGCTGCATACGGGCGCCAAGGGCTACCTGCAGAAGAGTCCGGCGCAGCGCCGGCTGCGCGAAGCCTACTTCATCGCCATCGTGACGCCGGCCACCAAGCATCTGCGGCGCGAGATTGCCCGCATCGAGGCCGGCACGCCGTGCCCGGCCTGAGGAAGCGATCATGACGACAGCGATTGCAACTCGGCAATGGATCTGCAATGTCTGCGGCTGGATTTACGACGAAGTCGCCGGTGCCCCCGATCACGGGCTGGCGCCGGGCACGCGATTCGCGGACATCCCGGAGGACTGGTATTGCCCCGACTGCGGCGTCACCAAGTCCGACTTCGCGCCGTACGAGCCATGAAATGGTGCATGTCCCGGATGCGGACGCACCGTTTCGAGGCGCGAGACCTGCGAGCGGCGCCCCGATGCGCGCAAACAGGGCGTGGCACGGTTGATGCAGTACAAAGAATGAATTCACTTTTACCAGGAGCCTGAAATGTCACTCAACAATCCCTTCGACCCCAATGTCATTCTCCATAGCGGTTGCAGCTGCGGTCAGCACGGCAGTCAGGCCGAACACGAGCTGGAGGAAACCGAGGCGCTCAATCGCCGCGTGATCGAAACCACGGTGATGCGCGCGCTGTTTCCCCGTGATGCGGAGCGGCGCCGCTTCCTTTCGACGGTCGGTGCCTCGACCGCCTGGGCGGCAATTTCTTCGCTGATTCCGTTCGGCGCGCTGGAAGCCATGGCGCAGGAAAAGGGCTCGCTGGAAAAGAAGGACCTGAAGGTCGGCTTCATTCCGATCACCTGCGCCAGCCCGCTGATCATGGCCGAGCCCCTGGGCTTCTACAAGAAGGAAGGACTCAACGTCAGCATGATGAAAACCGCTGGCTGGGCGCTGATCCGCGACAAGGTGCTGAACAAGGAATACGACGCATCGCACATGCTGGCGCCGATGCCCCTGGCGATCTCGATGGGAGTCGGCTCCAACGCCTCGCCGACCAGCGTCATGACGATCCAGAACATCAACGGTCAGGCGATCGTGCTTGCCCCCAAGCACAAGAACAACCGCGACCCGAAAAACTGGAAGGGCTTCAAGTTCGCGATTCCCTTCGAGTTCTCGATCCACAACATGCTGCTGCGCTACTACCTCGCCGAGCATGGCATCAACCCGGACACCGACGTGCAGCTGCGCGTGGTGCCGCCGCCCGAAATGGTGGCCAACCTGCGCGCCGGCAACATCGACGGCTTTCTCGGCCCCGATCCGGTCAACCAGCGCGCGGTGTATGACGAAGTCGGCTTCATCCACATCCTCTCGCGCGAAATATGGGACGGCCATCCCTGCTGCTCCTTCGCCATTCCGGCCGAGTTCATCAAGCAGAATCCGAACACCTTTGCCGCGCTCTACCGCTCCATCCTCAAGGCGGCGGCCATGGCGCGCGATCCGAAGAACCGCTCGATCATGGCCGAAGTGCTGGCGCCCGCCAACTATCTCAACCAGCCGAAGGCCGTGCTGGAACAGGTGCTGACGGGCAAGTTCGCCGATGGCCTGGGCAATGTGAAGAACGTGCCCGAGCGGGTCGACTACGACCCCTTCCCCTGGTACTCGATGGCCTACTGGATCCTGTCGCAAATGAAGCGCTGGGGCTACATCAAGGGCGACGTCAAGTACAAGGACATTGCGGAAAAGGTCTATCTGCTGACCGATGCGAAGAAGTACATGACGGAGGTCGGCATGACGCCGCCGAAGGAGACCATGAAGAAGTTCAAGGTCATGGGCAAGGAGTTCGACCCGCTGAAGGCGGATGCCTACGTCAATAGCTTCGCCATCAAGAAAGTCTGAGGAGGGCGTCATGCCATCGAAGCTGAGTCTCCATGCGGCGCTGATCTCGATCCTGATCTTCGCCATTTTCCTCGGTGCGTGGCAGCTTGCCACGCAACCGAAGGAGTCCTCGGCGCTGGCCGGCGCCGACGCCGAGTATGCGGCGCTGATGGGCAAGGGGGCGGAAAAGACCGACGGCTTCCCGCCGCCGGTCAAGGTCGCTCGCGCCTTTGTCGAGTACCTGTCCGATCCGTTCTACGACAAGGGACCCAACGACAAGGGCATCGGCATCCAGCTGGCGCACTCGCTCGGACGCGTCGGTCTCGGCTTCCTGCTGGCGGTGATCGTTGCGCTGCCGCTGGGTTTCGCGATCGGCATGTCGCCGCTGTTGTTCAGGGCTTTCAATCCCTTCATCCAGGTCCTCAAGCCGATCTCGCCCCTGGCCTGGATGCCGCTGGCGCTCTACAGCCTGAAGGATTCGTCGATCTCGGGCATCTTCGTGATCTTCATCTGTTCGATCTGGCCGATGCTGATCAACACCGCCTTCGGCGTCGCCTCGGTGCGGCGCGACTGGATCAACGTCGCGCGCACGCTGGAAGTCAATCCGCTGCGCAAGGCCTTCCTGGTGATCCTGCCGGCCGCGGCGCCGACCATCCTGACCGGCATGCGCATCTCGATGGGCATTGCCTGGCTGGTGATCGTCGCCGCCGAAATGCTGGTGGGCGGCACCGGCATCGGCTACTTCGTCTGGAACGAATGGAACAACCTCGCGCTGCCCAACGTGATCTTCGCCGTGGTGA
>JBAZOF010000294.1:0-3246 GCA_041648855.1 Sulfuritalea sp.
AATGGACGACGGGAAAGCTCTGATTCATTGACTGGCCTTGGTGATCTGATAGTAGGCGCGCAGCTCGCCGCCGAAGCTCATTTTGAACCAGCCCCGCCGCGGGCTATTTACGCCCTCCAGGTCGATCTGCGTAATCCCGGCGGCAGCCAGCTTGCCGAACGCATCCCACAATACTGCAGTGCCGGTTGGAGAGTCCCGCAGATCAGGATCGCTTGCGCCAAAAAGATAATAGGCCCGGCGATGATCGAAAGCATAGACCGCGGCGCTGCCCGCAATCTGATCGGAAGATTTTGAAACGAACATGCGGGCCGCGCCCGAGCCCAGAAGGGCGGCAACGAGAGTGGCCATGCGGTCAAGCTTGTCCGGACTCACATCTTCGCCTTGACGATCCATGGTGCGGCGATAGAAATCGACGAACAATCCGACATCGGAAAACTCCTCGGTAAGCACTCCATCCCTTCGCGCGTAGCGTATCTGCTGTCGGCGGGCTCCCGTTGCTTGTTTGTAGGCCTCGATGTGCTCCAGATCCTGCGCGGAAGCAAAATCACCGATGTCGAGATAGGACGTGTATCTCACATCCACGCTGTAACGGCCATGTTCCTGCCCGTAGTTGTGCCAGAGAAACGGCCTTACATCATTGATCGAGGGAGCCAGGGCAAACTCGACCCGCTGATACCGGTCGGCCAATGCTGCCGCTATGAAGATGGCAACTTCGTGCCGCTCGGAATTCTGTTGCGCGCGATTTTGGCCATGGGTGGGCGCCCCAAAACAAACGCCGCTGTAGATCACCAAGTCATCCAGAATCGCCGAGGCCCCGTCCGGACTTTCCACCACCGCGACGACGGCACGCAATTCGTTCGAGTTGTAGCAGTGGTAAAGGCCCAGGCGACAACCGGTGTGGGCAAGATAGTTGGAGGTGATGAAGACCGTGCCATCAGGCGACGAAGCAACGAAGGCATCCCACGCCGCGTCGAGGCCGGCCGCTTGCAAACGATAGCTCTTAGCCATGGGGACAGTCAGACAAGTTCGAGAACATCTTTTGCGACAAGTCGATCTGCGATCGGCACGAGGTCTGCGGACGACACGCCGAGCCTTGCCGCAATGTTGGCAATGTCCAGCTTTCCATCGCACAGGAACAGCAACCAGAGGATCAAGTCGAGCTCGGACCTTCCGCCGAGTTCCGGTCGCTGGGCTCCGCCCGTGGCCGGATACAGGTCATGGCGCGAGAGCATGACTTCGCCATGCGGAATCCGGTTGCGGTAGACGCGACGCGCCTCGATCTTGTCAATCAGACGGACATACAAGTCGAGCGTTCCGGCGATCTGCTCCGCCGTGACGAAGCTGAGGTCGTCCAGCGATGAATGGTAATAGGCATACTCATAGTAGCGATCCCGGCAGAGCGTTGCGGCATTGATCCGGAAGCCTTGGGAGGAGTATTGCCGCTCATCGCTGCCGTGGATATCGAAAGGATAGGTGATGAACTCGGTCTTCGTGTCGCGGAACACGTCTTCAATCATCGCGTTGATCGGGTGCGACGAATCAAAACTGCGCTTGTAGCCGAACTTGCCCGGCCCGCCGACGGTGGTGATCACCAGCCCCATGTCGATTCGCTTCATCGCCGCCTCGTTGCGCGCGCAACAGGTAATGGCGCCAATTGTCTCCGGGACAAAGACGATGCGGTAGCTCCAGTGACGATCCTTGAGGCTCGCGATGTGACGTGCCAGGAAGGCGGTGAGCAGCACACCGCTCAGACTGTCGTTGGCCATCGAAGGATGGCAGATGTAGCAGGAGAGCAGTATTTCTTGGGCGGATCGACCCGGGACAAGGTGTTCGCCGTAGGTCAGCGAGCCGGGTTTGAGCTCGCTGTCGATGACGACAGTAAAGGGCCCTCCCAGCTTTTCCATCTCGGCGAATTGCGCATGGGTGACACAAAAGCCCCAGTCGCGCTTGTAATAGCTGGTCCGGTAGGGAATGGCGTCCGCCAATTGGGGGTGGCGATGCAGGCGAGGCTGGAGCTCTGCCCAGTCCATGACGGAATTGACGGGCTCGCTGTAGCTGATCACGTGCAGGTTGCTGTCCCGGAAATCGACAATGCGGCGCCCGCTCGCATCGGCAATCCACGCATCGCGGATATTCCATTCGTCGGGAATGGTCCAGTCATACACTGCGGTGCCCGACGGTACTTCATGGATAGTGAGGGGGATGAGTTCCTGCAAGGTCTTCAGGGTTTCGCGATTGGGGTTGCCGGTGATGCTTCGGCACAGTGGAAACAATCGTTGCAGGTAATCGGCGAGTTCATCGCGTGCATCGCCCTGAAAGTCGGCGCTGGCGACACGGCGGTTCTGCCGTGCAATCCTGATGATGTCGGGTGCCGGTGTTTCGATGGCTACTCCTGCGCGGACCAGAACTTCCAGGTTTGCCAGGTCGCCCGGCGTGTCGACATCGAAACGAAGTTTCGGGAATGCCAGTTCTTCAGGTGCCGCGACTGCGGTCAATGTGTACTCGCTCGCATGATCCCAGAGGTAGAGCGTGACGTGCTCGCGGTGGCGGACTTCAAGCGCATTTGCGGCGATCTTCTCGAGCAAGGCCGCTGACAATATTTCGGCGCCGAAGCCATCGGCATAGTTGCTGCCGAGTCGATCCTGATGGTTGCAGGCATAGTCGCACGGGTTCTCGGCAAAATATCTGACCAGGCGATCTACTTCGGCCGGGTCGATGAAGGGATTGTCGGCGCAGATGCGCACGACGTTGTCGGCTCGCGCCATGCTCGCAGCACCGACGAAGCGACCGAGGACGTCCGCTTCACTGCCGCGAAACACCGCGATCCCGAGTCTCGTCGCAAGCTCGGCCAGCGCGGCGTCGCTGTCACCATCCGATGTGGCCAGTACGACTTGCGCCAAGGTAGTGGCGCGCAGCAGTCGGCGCACGACCCACTCGAGCAGCGGGATGCCGCCGAGCCGGGCAAGCATCTTGCCCGGAAACCGGCTCGACCCCATGCGGGCCTGGATGATGGCTACATTGCGAGGATTCATTCGCTCGCGGGCGCGAGGTCCTGCCATTGCAGGACGTGGTCGGCTTGCAGCGCCGCAGCCGTGCGGCGGTTCAACACCTCATCCCAATGAAGGGGGCTGACACCGGTACCGGGGCGCTTGTAGGTGAGGTCGTCCGGGGTGAGTTCGT
This sequence comes from Sulfuritalea sp., assembly GCA_041648855.1. Taxonomy (GTDB): domain Bacteria; phylum Pseudomonadota; class Gammaproteobacteria; order Burkholderiales; family Rhodocyclaceae; genus Sulfuritalea. Next base: position 3,181 of record JBAZOF010000294.1, read on the forward strand.
GACCGGCCGGGACGTCGCGCGCGAGGACGATGCTGCGGCGGGCGTTCTTGCGCGAGGCGGCTTCGG
>JBAZOF010000295.1:0-3244 GCA_041648855.1 Sulfuritalea sp.
GGTGATGGCGCGGGCGATCTCGCGCGACTTCTGCAGGGCGGCCGGCGTCATCGCCATCGGCTGCCAACTCTCGACGTAATCGCCATTGACCTGCACATGCCCGATCGGCTCGCAGAAGAAAGTCTCGACCTGGCCTGACGCTCCCACCGCGCGCACCGTGAGCTGGGTGATCTCGTAGTCGAAGTCGATGAAGCCCTCGACGATCACGCGACCCGCGCCAACGCGACCGCCGGCCTGCGCGTAGTCCCATGCGGTCTTGACGTCGGCCTGGCTCTTGAGCAGCGACTGGCCCTTGCCGGAGGACGACATGACGGGCTTCACCACACAGGGGAAGCCGATGCCGTCGATGGCGGCCTGCATTTCGGCCAGCGTATCGGCGAACTTGTAGGGTGAGACCGGCAGGCCGAGTTCTTCCGCGGCGAGTCGGCGTATCCCCTCGCGGTTCATGGTCAATTGCGCCGCGCGTGCGGTCGGGATGAATTCGGGGAAATGCCCCGCCACGCCGTCGCGCTCCATCTCTACCAGCGCGGCGGTGGCGATGGCCTCGATCTCGGGCACCACCAGGTGCGGCTTTTCCTTTTCGATCAGGGCGCGCAGGGCGGCGCCGTCTGTCATGGTCACAACGTGGCTGCGATGCGCCACCTGCATGCCGGGCGCATCGGCATAGCGATCGACGCCGATCACCTCGCAACCGAGGCGCTGCAATGCGATAATTACTTCTTTGCCCAGTTCGCCGCAACCCAGAAGCATCACGCGCGTGGCGGACGGAGAAAGCGGAGTGCCGATACGATCCATGAAGCCCATCAGGTGCTCCCAATAAAAGTAAGCCCCCCGATTTTAGAGCCTCTTGAAGATGTCAGCCCCAATGAACCAGCAGTTCCCGCCGTTTCTCGACACCCGCAGCCTGCGCGACGCGCTGGGCGAATTCGCCACCGGCGTCGCGGTGATTACCGCGCGCGCCGCCGACGGCCAGCCCGTGGGCGTCACCATCAATTCCTTCGCCTCGGTTTCGCTGGCGCCGCCGCTGGTGCTGTGGAGCCTCGGCCTGCAGTCGCCTTCGCTGGCGGTGTTCGAGGCCTGCAGCCATTACGCGATCAACGTCCTGGCTGCCGACCAGGTCGAACTCTCGCAGCTTTTTGCACAGTCGCAGGGCGACAGGTTTGCCGGCATCGACCTGAAAGTCGGCGCCGGCGGCACGCCGATCCTGCCCGGCTGCTGCGCGTGGTTCGAGTGCCGCAATGAAATGCGCTATCCGGGCGGGGATCACCGGATTTTCGTCGGCCACGTGGAACATTTTCATCGCGACGGGAAGCCGCCGCTGATCTTTCACGGCGGCTGCTACCGCACCCTGGCTTGACGCCGTCGCAATCCTCCACGCGCGTCGGCTGGATCGCGGTCGCGGCGACGATCTGCATCTGGACCGGCTTCATCCTCGTCACGCGCGCCGGCGGCAAGGGCGTGCTGACCGGCTGGGACGTCACCGCGCTGCGCTTTGGCGTCGGCGCATTGATCGCAGTCTTCTTCCTGCCGCGCGTGAGCCTGCCTCCGTTCAAGGTGATCGCGCTGTTCTCGCTGTTCGGCGGCATCGGCTACGCGGTTGCGGTGTATTCCGCCTTCCGACTGGCGCCCGCGGCCCATGCCTCGGTGTTGATGCCCGGCGCCTTGCCGTTCGAGACTGCGGTGATTGCCTGGCTGTGGCTCAAGCAGGCACCCTCGCGGGCGCAACGCATCGCACTGGGGCTGGTCTTCGCCGGCATCGTGCTGACCGCCGCCGATACCCTGCTGCACGGCGCACAGATCAGCGGCATGCAAATGGTCGGCGACCTGCTGTTTCTCTGCGGTTCGTCTTCATGGGCGACCTTCACCCTGCTGCTGCGCCGCTACCCGATGCCGCCATTGGCCGCGACGGTGACCACCACGCTGGGCAGCGCCGTGGTGTACCTGCCGATCTGGTGGCTGTTCCTGCCGAGCACCCTGGATCAGGCACCGGCGGCGGAAATCCTGATGCAGGCCGTGTATCAGGGCGTGCTGGTGGTGTTCGTCGCCATGCTTCTGTATGCGCTGGCGGTGCGCCATCTCGGGCCACAGACCGTAGCCCTGCTGATGGCGGTGGTGCCAGGCTTTTCGGCGCTGGCGGCCGTGCCGGTGCTCGATGAGCCGCTGTCCTTGCTGGCGCTGGCCGGCTTGGCGGCGGTGACGGCCGGTGCAGTGCTGGGGGCGCGGCTAGCCCCCAAAGTCAGCTAATCAGCCTCAGCGGGCCTGCGGATTCCAGGAAAACAGGTGGCGCAGGCCGTGGCTGATCGCCGTCAGACCTGCTTGCGCCGCGGCGGCCAGCAGATGAAGGTAGGTGCTTACTTTCGCGAAGAACTGTTCCTGAATCCTCTGAAGTTCAGCTGTACGCAATGCGCGGGCTTCCTTGTCGAGGGCATTCAAATTTTGGGGAAGCATGACTATTTCCTTTTTGATGGTGCGGTGCAACACCGCATGACTGAACTGTAATTACATATTGAGGGAATGACAATTAGCATCAATGGAACAATATTGATGAATATTCGTCCATAATCACCGAATGGATCGCGCTGCCCAGATGACCGCCTTTGTCCGTGTCGTGGAAACCGGTGGGTTTTCTGCCGCCGCGCGGCTTATGGGCCTGACGCCGTCCGCCCTGTCGAAGCTGGTCACTCGCCTGGAAGACCGCCTCGGCGCGCGGCTCCTGCAGCGCACCACCCGCCGTCTGCTGCTGACGGCCGAAGGCGAGGCCTTCTACGCCAAAGCCCGTCCGATTCTGTCGGCGATGGACGAGGCCGAGGCCGAGGTTACCCAGGCTTCGGCCAGCCCTCGCGGCGTCCTGCGCCTGCACTGCGGCTCGGCCTTCGGCATGCATCAGTTGGCCGCGGCCATCCCGCACTTTCAGGAACTTCATCCCGAAGTCGAACTGGATATCACCATCAGCGATCAACCACCGGGCGCGATGGAGGAAGGCATCGATGTGGCGATCCGCATCGGCCCGCTCGACGAGTCGTCGATGGTGGCGCGGCGCATCTGCAACCTCGAGCGGGTGATCTGCGCCTCGCCCGCCTACCTCGCGCGGCGCGGCACGCCGCGCACGCCGGATGATTTGCAGCAGCACAACTGCCTGTGGATCACCAGCCTGCCGGCCCTGCGGCGCTGGCCCTTCGACACCGACGACGGCATCCGCGTGGTGCAGGTCGGCGGCAATGTCGCCGCCAACACGGCCGAGACC
>JBAZOF010000296.1:0-3234 GCA_041648855.1 Sulfuritalea sp.
GGCCAGCGGTTCGAGGCCGGCCTCGCGGGCGATTTGCGCCTTGGTGCGGCGCTTCTGCTTGTAGGGCAGGTAGAGGTCTTCGAGGCCCTGCTTGGTCTCCGCGGCGGCGATCGCGTTTTCGAGCTCGGGCGTCAGCTTGCCCTGTTCCGCTATCGAGGAAATGATCGCAGCGCGGCGGTCTTCCAGCTCGCGCAGGTAGTTCAGCCGCTCCTCCAGGTTGCGCAACTGCGTGTCGTCGAGGTTGTCGGTCACCTCCTTGCGGTAGCGCGAGATGAAGGGCACGGTGGCGCCCTCATCGAGCAGTTGCACGGCGGCAACCACCTGTTGCGGGCGGACGCCGAGTTCTTCGGCGATGCGTTGCGCGATGCGCGACTGAATCGAGGGCGGCATGGGTTTCTTTGAAAGTCCGGGGGCAGGGCGCGCACCTTACTGGTACCGGCGCGCAAAGACAAGTCTTGACGTCGGGCACGTTCAGGGTTTGGACCGATTGCGGTCGGGCTTGAGTCAATTGGAGTCCAAAGGCGAGCTGAATCACCGTCCCGCCAGCGCCGACTTCTGGCGGACAGAAGTCGCAGTGCGCACCAAGTCCCTTGTCGATAGCCCTCGTTTTCGGTCATGCATTGCGCCGGATAGCCAATTTGCATTGAATCGGATAGATTCCCTGCCGGGACGGAGTTTTGTCTGGAGCAAATGGAAATTGCGCGGGAGAGACAAGACTTGAGAGATGTGCAGGAGATCGGAAAGCGCCGGATTCATTGAAGCGGAAAACAACAATGTGAAATGACGCTGATCCGTTTGGCTAGGGAAGGCGACCACGCCGGACGGCATGGAAGAACAAACCGGATGCGGATTCTGAGGAGAGAGAAATGGAAATAAATGTGATGCTGACCCCAATAGTTACTGGCGGGACGGAGTCTTGTCTGGGGCAAATGGAAATTGCGTGAGGGAGGCAAGGCATGAGAGATGTGCAGAAAATCGGAATGCGCCGGATTCCTTGAATCGGAAAACAACAATATGAAATGACGCTGATCCGTTTGGCTAGGGAAAGTGACCACGCCGGACGGCATGGAAGAACAAACCGGATTCGGATTCTGAGGAGAGAGAAATGGAAATGAATGTGATGCTGACCCCTTTAGTTGGAGCACGGCGCAGGTGCTGGCCGTGTTGCCGGCGGTGAAAAGTCGGTGCTGGCGAGACGGCGAGCGGAGCTTGCGATCAGCTAACGAAGCGACATGGAGGAAACAGGCATGAGCAGCAAGCGAATTTCAATGGTGCGCAAGGGATTGCGCGTGGCGATGCCGGTCTTGGCCTTGGGGGTGAGCATGAGCGCGAACGCAGGAATATTCGGCATTGGCGGGGCAAGCTGGAAGGAACAAGTGCAATTGCATGACGGTACGAAAATCATCATGAAACGTAGCCAGACCCGCGGCGGACGCCATGAAATTGGCCAAGAGACTCCGATCGACCGGCATACGATCACTTTCAATCTTCCCAAGACGGACCAGACCGTCGCTTGGGAAACAGAATCCGGCCCTGAACCAGAGAAGTCCAGCCTGATCTTGTTGGCTGTCGATGTGGTGGGCGGAGTGCCTTACATAGTCACCACTCCTGCCGGCTGCATTGCCTATAACAAGTGGCAACGACCCAATCCGCCCTACGTTTTTTTCAAGTTCGACGGCAGCGCGTGGCAGCGGATTGCTCCAGCGGATTTTCCTGTCCAGATGGGGGAAGCCAACGTCGTGATCGGCACCTTGATTCGGGAAAAGCAGTTGACGGATTACCCCGGCGTGCTTCCAGCAACGGAAGTCAGACGATTAAATGAGGAAGCCAAAAACCCGGACGTTCGTTATCTAAGGGTGTTTGTCCGCGAGCCGGTGAAGTTGGCGCAGACGTCCGACTGTGAAGAACTGGTTTATTACAAGGGAGCGTGGATCATGCCAAATGATCCAGTAGCACGTGATTTGCTTGATCGCAAAAGTAAATAATGGAACTAAAGAAATGAACTAAACGGGTCAGCATCGATTTTGTTTTGACCTGGCCAAACCATGCCACGTCGCGCACGAATCGGCTATTCGAGCCAGCTCCCTTTCCGCTCCTTCGCCGTCCCGTCAGCGCCGACTTCTAGTTCAGTGTGCGCGCCAGCTGGATGCGGAATTCGCGCACCAGGTCTTCGTGTTGCGGGTCGCTGCCGAGCAGAGTGAACAAGTCGAGCATGGCCTTGCGCGCGGCTTCGTCCTGCCACTTGCGGTCGCGGCGGACGATTTCCAGCAGTTGTTCCAGCGCCATGCGGTAGTCATGCGCCAGCGCCAGCGTGTTGGCCAGTTGCAGGCGGGCATCGAGATCGTTTGCGTTGGCGTCGATGCGGGCCTTTAGCGCCGCGGGGTCGGCGCCGGTGCCGGCATTCACCAGCTTGAGGCGGGCTTGCAGCGCACGCACGCGCGGGATGTCCTTGGCCTGATGCTCGAGCGCATCGAGGATGGCCCGCGCGGCGTCCATGTCGCGCATGTCGATGCGGATTTCGGCCAGATCGAGTTGCGCGGCTTCGTTGCCCGGGTCGAGTTGCAGCGCGTCGGCCAGCAGCGAGGCGGCGACCTCCGCTTCGCCCCTGGCGCGCGCTTCGAGCGCGGCGATGCGCAGCGGCTCGGCGGGAGAAGGCATCAGGTTGTCGATGAAGGCGCGGATCTGCGCTTCGGGCAGGGCGCCGGTGAATTCATCGACCATTTCGCCATTGACGAAGGCCTTGACGTTGGGAATGCCGCGCACGCCGCAGCGGGCGGCGAGTTCCTGGTGCTGGTCCGAATCGACCTTGGCGAGGATGAAGCGTCCGCCGTATTCGGCGGCGAGCTTTTCCAGCACGGGCTTGAGCGTGCGGCAGGGCGCGCACCACTCCGCCCAGAAGTCGACCAGCACCGGAGCCAGGCGCGAGGCATCGACGACCTTTTCCTGAAAGTCGGCGGTGCCGACGTCAATCGAGAAGTTGTTCATGTTTGCGATTCGTCGTGAGGCATGTCGGGAACCAGCAGCGCCATCGGCGTGGCACGTCGCGCTTTCAGGTGCTGCCGGGATGGCTGTAGGCTTCGATCTCCTTGCCGGCGACCAGCGCCTCGTAGAAGCAGACCCGGTTGCGGCCGTGGGATTTGGCGTAATACAGGGCCTGATCGGCACGACCCAGCAATTCGACGGGAAACGAAGTGTTTTTGATTTCGGTGATGCCGACGCTCACGGTAACCTTGC
>JBAZOF010000297.1:0-3224 GCA_041648855.1 Sulfuritalea sp.
GAGGCCGGGAATCTGGTCGAACTTCGACAGGTCGTTGACGATGGTGAGCACCTCGACGCCCTGCTTTTCCAGATGGGCCTTGGCTTCGGCCAGTTCGTCGGCCTTGCGCGCCGTGATGGCGAGCTTTGCGCCCATTTCACCCAGCGCTTCGGCCATTTGCAGGCCGAGACCACGCGAGCCGCCGGTGATGATGGCGACCTTGCCGGTGAGGTCGAACAGTTTTTTTACGCTCATGAAAGTTCTTTCAAAAAATTTGCCGCGGCGACAGGTCCTTCGACAGGCTCAGGACGATCGGAAACAAAGGAATCCCGCTCGTGGTGAGCTTGTCGAACCACGTACCCGAATGAGCAGGAAGTTTCAGCACACCTCGAACAGGCCCGCCGCACCTTGCCCGCCGCCGATGCACATGGTGACGACGACGAACTTCGCGCCGCGCCGCTTGCCTTCGATCAGCGCATGGCCTACCAGGCGGGCGCCGGAGACGCCGTAGGGATGGCCGACGGCGATCGCGCCGCCATTGACGTTGAGCCGGTCCAGCGGAATGCCCAGCGTGTCCGCGCTGTAGAGCACCTGCACGGCGAAGGCTTCGTTGAGTTCCCAGAGGTCGATGTCCTTGACCGTGAGGCCGGCCTTCTTCAGCAGTTTTGGCACGGCGAACACCGGGCCGATGCCCATTTCGTCGGGCTCGCAGCCGGCCACGGCGAAGCCGCGGAAGATTCCCAGCGGCTTGAGGCCGCGCTGTTCGGCGAGTTTCGCATTCATGACCACGGCGGCGGAGGAGCCGTCGGAGAACTGGCTCGCATTGCCGGCGGTGATGACGCCGCCGGGCAGCGCCGAGCGGATCTTGGAGACGCCTTCCAGCGTCGTGTCGGGGCGGATGCCTTCGTCGGCAGCGATGGTGACTTCCTTCGTCGACAAGGCGCCGGTCGCCTTGTCGGCGACGCCCATGGTCACCGTCATCGGCACGATCTCGTCGTTGAACTTGCCGGCGAGTTGGCCGGCGGCGGCGCGCAGCTGGCTGTTCACGCCATATTCGTCCTGGCGATCCTTGCCGATCTTGTAGCGCTTGGCGACCTGTTCGGCGGTCTGCAGCATGCTCCAGTAGACCTCGGGCTTGATTTTCAGCACGGCCGGGTCGGCGATCATGTGGCGGTTGGCTTCTTGCTGCACGCAGGAAATGCTCTCGACGCCGCCGGCCACCAGGATGTCGCATTCGCCGGCGATGATGCGCTGGGCCGCCATGGCGATGGTCTGCAGGCCCGAGGAGCAGAAGCGGTTGATGGTGGCGCCCGGCACCGTGACCGGCAGGCCGGCGGCCAGCGCGATCTGGCGCGCGATGTTGGAACCGGTGGCGCCTTCGGGCGTGGCGCAGCCCATCAGCACGTCCTCGACTTCGGCCGGGTCGAGCTTGGCACGGGCCACGGCGTGCTTCACGGAATGCGCGCCGAGCGTGGCGCCATGGGTCATGTTGAAGGCGCCCTTCCAGGACTTGGCCAGTCCGGTGCGGGCGGTGGATACGATAACGGCATCAGTCATGTGATTCTCCAGAATTCAGTTAACGCCAATGGCCGTCATTCCGGCGCACGCCGGAATCCAGTAGTGCGGCTGGTCTGGACACCGGCGTTCGCCGGTGTGACGAGGGACAGGTTGTGGGGTGATGATCACGTCAGCGTTCAGGTGAGACTGCGGCCTTCGGCGACGCGCTTGGCGATCAGCGGCGCCGGTTCCCAGAAGCTGTCGCCGGACGTAACGGCGAATTCCTTCATGCTCCGCGCCACGTTGTAGAGGCCCACTTCGTCGGCATACAGCATCGGGCCACCGCGGAACAGCGGGAAGCCGTAGCCGGTCAGGTAGATCATGTCGATGTCGGAAGCACGGGCGGCGATGCCTTCTTCCAGAATCCGCGCGCCTTCATTGACCAGCGCGTAGATGCAGCGCTGGACGATTTCGGCATCACTGATCTTGCGCGGCGTGATGCCCAGTTCCTTGCGGTAGGCCTCCAGCATCGTGTCGACTTCGGGATCGGGGATCGCCTTGCGATTGCCCGGCTGGTAGAGGTACCAGCCCTTGCCGGTCTTCTGCCCGTAGCGGCCCTGCTCGCAAAGCTTGTCGGCGAATTTGGCGTAGCGGATCGAGGGCTTCTCGACATAGCGGCGCTTCCTGATCGCCCAGCCGATGTCGTTGCCGGCGAGGTCGCCCATGCGGAACGGGCCCATGGCCATGCCCCACTTTTCCAACGCCTTGTCCACTTGCGCCGGCGTCGCGCCTTCTTCGAGCAGGAAGCCGGCGACGCGGCCGTAGTGCTCGATCATGCGGTTGCCGATGAAGCCGTCGCAGACGCCCGAGACGACGGCGGTCTTCTTGATCTTCTTCGCCACCTGCATCACGGTGGCCATGACATCCTTGGCCGTTGCCGCGCCGCGCACCACTTCGAGCAGCTTCATGACATTCGCCGGGCTGAAGAAGTGCATGCCGACCACATCCTGCGGGCGTTTGGTGAAGTTGGCGATCTTGTTCACGTCGAGCGTCGAGGTGTTGGAGGCGAGGATCGCGCCGGGTTTGGCGATGGCGTCGAGTTGCTTGAACACGGCTTCCTTGACGCCGATTTCCTCGAACACCGCCTCGATGATCAGGTCGGCGTCCTTGAAATCGTCATAGGACAGCGTGCCGCTCAGCATGCCCATGCGCTGGTCCAGCTTCTCCTGGCTCAGCTTGCCCTTCTTCATGCTGTTTTCGTAGTTCTTGCGGATCGTGGCGATGCCCTTGTCCAGCGCTTCCTGCTTCATTTCCAACATGGTGACGGGGATGCCGGCATTGAGGAAGTTCATGGTGATGCCGCCGCCCATGGTGCCGGCGCCGATCACGCCGACCTTGGCGATCTTGCGCGCCGGCGTGTCGTCGGGGACGTCGGGAATCTTCGATGCGGCGCGTTCGCCGGTGAAAGCGTGGCGCAGCGCGCGCGACTCGGGCGTACCCATGAGTTCGAGGAAGTAGCTGCGCTCGATCTTCATGCCCTCGTCGAAGGGCTTGGTCAGCGCGGCCTGCACGGCGTCGATGCACTTGAAGGGCGCGGGGAAGGGGCCGGCGACGCCCTTGACCATGTTGCGCGAGAACTGGAAGAAGGCTTCCTGCGTCGGGTAGTCGATCTTGATGTCGCGGATGCGCTTCAGCGGCCGCTTTTCGGCGACGACCTTGTCGGCGAAGGCCAGCGCGCCCTTGAGCAG
>JBAZOF010000298.1:0-3219 GCA_041648855.1 Sulfuritalea sp.
TTGACCGCCAGCAGCACGCCGAACCAGATCGGATCGATGCCGAGCTTCTCTGCCACAGGTCCGAGCAGCGGCACCACGATGAACGACAGCTCGAAGAAGTCGAGGAAGAAGGCCAGCACGAAGATCAGGATGTTCACCACGATCAGGAAGCCGACCTGGCCGCCGGGAAGATCGTGCAGCAGATGTTCCACCCAGACGTGGCCGTCGACCGCATAGAAGGTCAGACTGAAGACGCGGGCGCCGACCAAAATGAAGACGACGAAGGTGGTCAGCTTGGCGGTGCTGTCCATCGCCTGCCTGAGCAGCTTCCAGGACAGGCGCCTTTTTGCCAGCGCCATGATCAGCGCGCCGCCGGCGCCCATCGCGCCGCCTTCGGTCGGCGTCGCGATGCCGAGGAAGATGGTGCCGAGCACGAGGAAGATCAGCGCCAGCGGCGGGATCAGGACGAAGGTGACCTTTTCCGCCATGCGCGAGAGCAGGTTCATTTTCGCCACGCGATTGATCACGGCCGCGGCAAAGGCGATGCCGATGCCGACCGACATCGACGTGACAATGGTTTCGTCGAGCGGCTTCTCGGTGGCATAGGTCAGGGCGTAATACACGGCGGCTGCCGTTGAAATGGCAGCGAGTATCAGCAGCGATGTGGCGCCGGTCTTGCCGCTCGGCTCGCGGAAAACGCGGGCTTCGGGCGGCAGGGCCGGGGCCCATTGCGGCTTGATCAAGGTGATGGCAAGGATATAGGACAGGTAGAGGCCGGCCAGGATGAAGCCGGGGATGAAGGCGCCCTTGTACATGTCGCCGACCGATTTGCCGAGCTGGTCGGCCATGATGATCAGAACCAGCGACGGCGGGATGATCTGCGCCAGCGTTCCGGAGGCGGCAATCACGCCCGAGGCCAGGCGCCGGTCGTAGCCGTAGCGCAGCATGATCGGCAGCGAGATCAGGCCCATCGAGATCACCGAGGCGGCGACCACGCCCGTGGTGGCCGCCAGCATCGCGCCAACCAGAACCACGGCATAGGCAAGGCCGCCGCGGATCGGGCCGAAGAGTTGGCCGATGGTGTCGAGCAGATCCTCGGCCATTCCCGAACGTTCGAGAATCAATCCCATGAAGGTGAAGAACGGGATCGCCAGCAGCGTCTCGTTGCTCATGACGCCATAGACCCGTTCCGGCAGCGCGCGGAACAATTCCGGCGGCAACATGCCGAGTTCGATGCCGATCAGACCGAAGATGATGCCGTTGGCGGCCAGCGAGAAGGCCACCGGGTAGCCCATCAGGAGGAAGACGACCAGCGAGGCAAAAATGATGGGCGCCATGTTGGCGATGAGGAAGGCGCTCATTTGGTATTTTCTCCGCGGGCGTCAGCGTGCATCTTGTCGTGGGCTGCCACCACATCGACGACTTCGGGAGCCACCAGATGCGCCTTGATGGCTTCGGCGAGTTCCTCCTCGGCGCTCTTGTCCTGCTTCTTCTCGCCCGGATCGGAGGCCAGCCCCATCTGAAACGCGATGCGCTTGATCAGCTCCGAGCATCCCTGGAGCATCAGCAGTACGAAGCCGAGCGGCATCAAGGCCTTTACCGGCCACAGAATCAGTCCGCCCGCATTGGCGGAGACTTCACCGCCCTGGATCGAATGCATGAAGAACGGCCAGGAAAGGTAGATGAACATCAGGCACATCGGCATCAGGAATGCCACAGTGCCGAAGATGTCGATCCAGACCTGTGTGCGCCGCGAAAACCTGCCGTAGATGATGTCGATGCGAATGTGTTCCTGGCGCATCAGGGTGTAGCCGGAGCCGAGCAGGAAAACCGCCGAGAACATGTACCACTGCATTTCGAGGAAGGCGTTCGAGCTCATGTCGAAGGTCTTGCGGACGATGGCGTTGATCGCGCTGACCAGCACGGCCGCGAGTATCAACCAATAGATGCTTCGTCCCACGCGCTCGTTGAGCCCGTCGATCAGTTGCGACAGTCTGAGCAATGCGGTCATGCATGAATCTCCTGAAAGGTCGGCGCATCGAAGGGACGGGGCTCGGCGGCCGCATCCCGGTACGCATCATGCGTCTTATTTTTGGTGATGCCGATGGCCGGAGGCATATTAACCCGAGCTTTCAACATTCGTCGATTCAAGAGTTTCTCCTTGACTGCGTCAGCACTTTGCACGCGACCGCTGAAGCCGGGTTGAGGCTTTGTTTGGCAGGCGACCTATTACTTTTGGGTCATTGGTCAGACCAAAAGTGGCCGGATATTAATGGCCGAGATAGTTGGTGTCAAGGAGAATTGAAGATTGTCCCATGACGATTCTTCTGTGATTGATATTGTGGTCAGACCAATGCTATATTGAAAATTATGGATGCAAAAATGACAGCGCCGCGGCTTGCCGATGTGGTCGCGCGGGAGATCGAACAGCGGGTGCTCGAGGGCGGCTTGAAGCCGGGTGATCGCTTGCCTTCCGAACGCGAACTGTCGATGCAGTTGGGTGTTTCCCGTGCGTCCCTGCGCGAGGCGATCCACAAGCTGGCGGCTCGTGGCCTGCTGGAAAGCCGGCAGGGCGGGGGGACTTTTGTCACCGACCGGCTCGACGCCAGCTTCGGCAATCCATGGGAAGAAATTCTGCGCGACCATCCGGCGGTGCATGAAGACATGCTCGAGTTTCGCCACATGCTCGAGGGTCGTGCCGCCGAATCTGCCGCGCGCCGCGCCACCGCAGCCGACCGTGAGCGCATCCGCGAGAGTCTGGCGCGGCTCGAGGCCGCTTTCGCCGGCGATGATCTGGATGCCCAGGTCGATACCGATCTGGCCTTTCATCAGGCCATTGCCGAAGCCGCGCACAACGTCATCGTCGGCCATTTGACGGCAAGCCTGCTGCGACTGCTGCGCGACAACCTGCGCCGCAATTTGAGCGAACTGCTGCAGGTTCCGGCCGCGAGGGATCAATTGCTCGACCAGCATAGGGCGGTATGGCGGGCAATCGAGCAGGGCAATGCCGACCAGGCGCTCAGTGCGGCGGCCAACCACATTAGTTATGTGCGGCAGAATCTCACTCGCATGCTGCGCAGCGACGCGCGCCACAATCCCTGAATCCCGACGCATGACGACCACGGGAATCACCCGCTTCTGTCTAGTCCGTCATGGCGAGACAGACTGGAACAGTGAGAAGCGCGTTCAGGGACAGATCGACATCGATCTCAACGCGATCGGCGAAGCGCAGGCACGCGC
>JBAZOF010000299.1:0-3217 GCA_041648855.1 Sulfuritalea sp.
CTGGCGGCGGGTGGAAGCGCCGCACTGGCGGTTTTTGTACACCGGCGACACGGGGTATTCGGCCGATTTCAAGGAGATTCGCCGCCGCCTCGGCGCAGTCGATTTCGTGGCCCTGCCGGTCGGCTCCTATTTGCCGCGCGACTTCATGCGACCGCATCACGTGAATCCCGACGACGCGGTGCAGATCGTCATCGACCTGGAGGCGAAGCAGGCACTCGGCGTTCATTGGGGAACCTTCGGACTGACGCAGGAAGCCCTCGATCAGCCGCCCACGGACCTGGCATCGGCGTGTCGCCAGCGCCGACTATCAAAGGACCGGGTCTGGCTGATGAAGCACGGCGAGACGCGGGCGGTTAAACTAACATGATGAAATATACCGATCTGCGCGATTTCATTGCCCAACTCGAAGCGCTCGGCGAACTCAAGCGCATCGCTGTCGAGGTAGATCCAAAGCTGGAGATGACCGAAATCGCCGACCGCGTGCTGCGTGCCGGCGGGCCGGCGCTGCTCTTCGAAAAACCGAAGGGGCATTCGATTCCGGTGCTGGTCAACCTGTTCGGCACTCCGCGCCGCGTGGCGCTGGGCATCGCCGCCGGGGAAGGCGAAGACAATGAGGGCACCGACTGGAAGACCCGCCTGCGCGACGTCGGCACCCTGCTGGCCTACCTCAAGGAGCCCGAGCCGCCGAAGGGCTTGAAGGACGCCTGGGACAAGCTGCCGGTGCTGAAGCAGGTGCTCAACATGGCGCCGAAGCTGCTGAGCTCGGCGCCCTGTCAGGAAGTGGTTTGGGAAGGCTCCGACGTCGATCTGGCGCGCCTGCCGGTGCAGACCTGCTGGCCCGGCGACGCTGCGCCCCTGATCACCTGGGGCCTGGTCGTCACGCGCGGGCCGCAGAAGTCACGGCAGAACCTCGGCATCTACCGCCAGCAGATCATCGCGCCGAACAAGGTCATCATGCGCTGGCTGGCGCATCGCGGCGGCGCGCTGGATTTCCGCGAGCATTGCGCGGCGCATCCCGGCGAGCCCTTCCCGGTCGCGGTAGTGATCGGCGCCGATCCTGCGACGATCCTGGCGGCGGTCACGCCGGTTCCCGATACGCTGTCGGAATACCAGTTCGCCGGGCTGCTGCGCGGCGCCAAGACGGAGCTCGTCAAATGTCTCGGGGCGGACCTGCAGGTGCCGGCCTCGGCAGAATTCGTGCTGGAAGGCGTTATCAATCCCGGTGAAACCGCCGTGGAGGGCCAAAAATACGAAACGGCCCTGGAAGGTCCGTTTGGCGACCACACCGGCTATTACAACGAGGTCGCCGAATTTCCCGTGTTTACCGTCGAGCGCATCACCATGCGCCGCGACCCGATCTACCATTCCACCTACCCCGGCAAGCCTCCCGACGAACCGGCCATGCTCGGCCTGGCCCTGAACGAAGTCTTCGTGCCGCTGCTGCAGAAGCAGTTTCCCGAGATCGTAGACTTCTACCTGCCGCCCGAGGGATGCTCCTACCGGATGGCCGTGGTCAGCATCAGGAAGCAGTACCCGGGGCACGCCAAGCGCGTGATGTTCGGCATCTGGAGTTTCCTGCGCCAGTTCATGTACACCAAGTTCATCATCGTCACCGACGACGACGTCGATGTGCGATCCTGGCCCGAAGTGATTTGGGCGCTCACCACGCGGGTTGACGCCGCGCGCGACACCCTGATTGCCGAGAACACGCCCATTGATTACCTCGATTTCGCTTCACCGGTGGCCAGTCTCGGGAGCAAAATGGGCATCGATGCCACCAACAAGTGGCCAGGCGAGACGACGCGCGAGTGGGGTCGTCCGATAGTCATGGACCCGGCCGTCAAGCAGCGCGTCGATGCGCTGTGGCAAGACTTGGGACTCTAGGAGCCGCAATGACCGAACCCGAAGTGATTCCTGCGCACGACGAAGCGAACGGCCGGATGGACGGCCCGCGCGCCTGGTGTCATGTGATGTACGGACTGCACGCACTGTCGGCAGCGTCGGGAATAATCAGTTCTGCCAGCATCATCGGCGCCTTCGTCTTCGGCTGGCCGTCGATCATCGCCGTGATCATCAACTACGTGACCCGCGACCAGGTGCGCGGCACCTGGCTGGCGACGCACTGGCGCTGGCAGTTGCGCAGCTTCTGGTTTGCCGCACTGTGGCTGGTAGTGGCCGGCCTGCTGGCGATCACGCTGATCGGCATACCGGCGGCGTTCATGGTGATCGTCGGCACCGGGCTGTGGGTGCTCTACCGCGTGATCCGCGGCTGGATGGCGCTGCTCGACCGGCGTGCGATGCCGGTGCCGGCAGCCTGACGCCTGCTCTTGTGGCGCGGCACACCGGCCGCGACTGAGCTTGCAGCCTGCGGCGCCTGAAAGACTTCCATTCAGTTTTTCAGGATTGCTTGTCGATGGCGGCCTTGACGTCGTCAGGTTCGGCGGCCGGCCTGACCACGAGCACGGCGCAGGTCAATGTGCCGATGACCCGGTCGGTGGTGCTGCCGGCGATGACGCGGTTGAGTCCCTTGCCGCGGTGGTAGCCGAGCACGACGAGGTCGGCCTCGAGTTCCCGTGTCGCATCGGTGATCGCCTCTATCGGTGAGGCGCAGACGATGCGCGTGTCGCAGTGCACGCCGTCGAGGCGCATCAGGCCGGCCTTGTGCTCGGCGTCGGCCAGGGCTTCTGCCCGGTCCTTCTCGTGGGCGATGGCGCAGACGATGGTGACCGGGGTGCCGGTGACTCTGGCGATCTGGCTGGTGACTTCGGCGACCGAGTCGCTTTTGTCTGTGCCGTCGCTGGCGAACAGGATGTGCTTGTGCCACATCGCGGCCTGCCAGCCGGCGACGAGGACATGGCAGGGCGCGCTGCCGATGATCTGCGCGGCGGCATCGCCGAGCAGTTTGTCCTTCAGGTCGCCACGCGGCGGCCGCCGGCCGATGACGAGAATGTTGGTGTCGGCCGCGGCGGCGGCGGCGATCACTTCCTGCACCGGCTGCTTGCCGTGGCGCACTATCTCCTCGTTGTCGACGCCGGCCACCAGGGCCTGGCGCAGCACGGGGGCGAGACGCGCACGCGCCTGCTCGTGCTCATCCGGCGTGGCGACGGCGGTCATGACGTCGAGCGTGACGCCGAATCTCCTGGCCAGGGCGATAGCGATCGCCGTCGGCGCCTGCGAGAACTCGCTGCCGTCGGTGGCCAGCAGCAGGCGCTGGCGT
>JBAZOF010000300.1:0-3215 GCA_041648855.1 Sulfuritalea sp.
GCATTGGCGCTGGCCGTCGCGGTTGGCGCCGTGCCGGCATGGGCGCAGGCCGGGGAACCGGAAGCGGCCAGCGGATTCGCGCCGCGGGCAGCGGTAGTCAGCAAAGCTTTCATGGCGGTTACCGCGAATGCTTACGCCACCGACGCTGCTGCGGAAATCCTCCAGCTTGGCGGCAATGCGCTGGATGCCGCGATCGCCGCGCAATGGGTATTGAACCTGGTCGAGCCGCAATCGTCCGGCATCGGTGGCGGCGGTTTCATGCTGTACTGGGATGCCACCCGACGCCGGGTGGCTGCCTGGGATGGCCGCGAGATTGCGCCCCGTAGTGCCAGCGCCGACTTTGCACGACGGGCAGATGGAAGTCCGGCGAAGTTTTCCGAGATGCTGGCGACGGGCAAGGCAGTCGGTGTGCCCGGTCTGGTCGCCATGCTAGAAGCGGCGCATCGACGCCACGGCAAACTGAAATGGGAGCGGCTCTTCCGCTCGGCGATTCGACTCGCCGAAAATGGCTTTGCCGTTTCGCCGCGCCTGCACCTGATGCTCCGCGAGGACTTGCTGTTGCGCCTCGATCCGGCGGCACGTGCGCTCTACTATCAGGCAAGCGGCGAGGCCAAGCCCGTCGGCGAAATTCTGCGCAATCCCGAGCTAGCTGCGACCCTGCGCGGCATTGCGACCGGCGGCGCCAATGCGCTGCATGACGGTGTGGTAGCCGCGCAGATCGCTGCGGCGGTAGGACAGCGCGGAGGCCCGTTGACTGCGGTCGACATGAGTAGCTACAAGCCCTTGCAGCGAACCGCGGTCTGCGGCCCATATCGCCGCTGGCGCATCTGCGGCATGCCGCCACCTTCATCCGGTGGCATTGGCGTCCTGCAGTTGCTGGGGTTCCTCGAACGCGCGGGAATGGCATCGGGAGATGCCGCTTCAGCGGATTCTGCCCATCTGTTTGCCGAGGCCGGGCGACTCGCGTACGCGGATCGGGCGCGCTACCTGGCCGACCCGGATTTCGTTGCGGTGCCCAAGAGCGAACTGCTGCAGCAAGAGTATTTGGCACAGCGCGCCCGTCTGATCGATCCGCGGCGCAGCATGGGCATCGCGGCACCGGGGACGCTTCCGGCCGGCCACGCGCAGGCCGACGATGATGCGCCGGAACTGCCGGCAACGACGCACGTTTCAATTGTCGATCGGGAGGGCAATGCGGTGGCTCTGACCAGTTCGATCGAAAGTGCCTTCGGCAGCCGGATACAGGTCGATGGTTTCCTGCTCAACAATCAGCTTACCGATTTTTCCCTTACCGCCGAGCGCGACGGCAAGCCGGTGGCCAATCGCCTGGAACCGGGCAAGCGCCCCTTGTCTTCGATGGCGCCCACCCTCGTTTTCGATTCCGGCGGACGGCTCCATGCCGTGCTGGGTTCCCCCGGCGGCAGCCGGATCATCAACTATGTCGCGCGCACCCTCGTCGCGCTGCTCGATGGACGGCAGACGCCGGCCGCCGCGGTGGCGCAGCCTCACATCGGCAACCGAAATGGAGCGACGGAGATCGAACGCGGCCGTGTTCCGGAAGCCTTGGTGCTGGATCTCCAGCGACGCGGACACGAGATCAAGCGAACCGACATGACCAGCGGTCTGCATTTGATCGTGCGTACCGCCGACGGTTGGGTTGGTGCGGTGGATCCGCGCCGCGAAGGCGTCGCGCGCGGGGACTGATCAGCCCGCCTTGCGGCGGAAATCGCGCAGCCGGAAACCGAGCAGCCACAGTGTGGCGAAGTAGGCGGCGATTCCTCCCAGGACCAGGCCGGACAGCCGCAGCACACGCTGGCTGCCGCTCATCGCCAGCCACGCTGCATCCCTGTCGCTGGCAAACCACAGCACGCTCCCGAGAACAATCAGAGCGGCGAGAAGCTTCAGCATAAAGCTTCCCCAGCCCGCCAAGGGCTGATAGACACCCCGCTGCCGCAAGCCGCGCCAGAGCATTCCGGCATTGAAGCAGGAGGCCAAGCCGATGGACAGGGCCAGACCGGCATGCTTGAGCCAGCCGATGAAGGCGATGTTCATCATCTGCGTCAGGGCCAGCGTGACGAGGGCGATCTTCACCGGCGTGCGAATGTCCTGTCTGGCATAGAAGCCGGGCGCCAGCACCTTGACCAGTATCAGTCCGGTCAGGCCGATCGAATAGGCGACCAGCGCTTCGCGGGTGCGCAGCACGTCGGCGGCGGCAAACGCACCGTATTGAAATAAGGTCGATAGCAGGGGGGTCGCCAGCATTGCCAGCGCCAGAGAGGCGGGCAGGGTCAGCATCAGGGTGAGGCGCAGACCCCAGTCGAGCAATGCCGAAAAGTCCTCGGTCCTGCCGCCGGCGTGCGTTTTCGCCAGACTCGGCAGCAGGATGGTGCCCAGCGCCGCTCCCAGCAAGCCGGCGGGAAACTCCATCATCCGATCCGCATAGTAGAGCCATGAGACGCTGCCGCTCTCGAGGAAGGAGGCGAAGATGGTGTTGATCAACAGGCTGATCTGGGACACGGAAACACCCAGCACTGCCGGCGCCATCAGCTTGAAGATCCTGCGCACGCCCTCATCGCGCCAGACCGGGTCGAAGCGCGGCAGCATGCCTATTTTCGCCAAGGCGGGAAGCTGGATTCCAAGTTGCAGCGCGCCGCCGATAAAAACAGCCCAGGCCAGCGCCAGCACTGGCGGATCGAACCAGGGCGCAGCGAAAAGTGCCATGCCGATGAAGGAGACGTTCAGCAGCACCGGTGTGAAGGCCGGCAGGGCAAACCGGCTCCACGTGTTCAGGATGCCGGCGGCCATCGCCACCAGCGACATGAACAGGATGTAGGGAAAGGTGATGCGCGTCAGTTCGACGGTCAGCTGGAACTTTTCGGCATCGGCGCTGAAGCCGGGCGCCGTGACGGCGATCAGCAGGGGTGCCGCGGCCATCCCGAGCGCGCTGACGGCAATCAGGATCAGAAACAACACGCTGGCGACGCGATCGACCAGCGTTTTGGTCTCGCTTTCGCCCCTCCGATTGCGGTACTCGGCAAGGATGGGAACGAAAGCCTGGGAGAAGGCACCCTCGGCGAACAGGCGGCGCAGCAGGTTGGGCAACCGAAAGGCGACGAAGAAGGCGTCAGTCATCATGCCGGCACCGAAGCTTCTGGCAATGACGAAGTCGCGGACAAAGCCCAGGATGCGGGACAGCAGGGTCATCCCGCTGACGG
>JBAZOF010000301.1:0-3209 GCA_041648855.1 Sulfuritalea sp.
CGACCCGGTGCGCACGCGCAAGCTGCTGCTGCACGCGGAGGAAATCAGCAAGTTGATCGGCAAGGTGGAGCGCGCCGGCTACACGCTGGTACCCCTCGATCTGCATTACAGCAAGGGCCGGGTCAAGCTCTCGATCGGCCTCGCCAAAGGCAAGAAACAGCACGACAAGCGCGATGCCGAGAAGGATCGCGACTGGGTTCGCGAAAAGGCGCGCGTGATGCGCGACAAGCGCGGCTGAACAGCGCCGCCGCACGCATCTGCAGATGAGCCCCGTAACCCTGATCTGGCTGGTGACCGGCTGCCTGATGCTGCAGCCCCTGTCGACCGACCTCTACCTGGCTTCGCTGCCCAGCATGGCGACCGACTTCGGCGTCACCCCGGCAGCAGTTCAGAACACGCTTTCCCTGTTCGTGATCGGCTTCGGCTCGGCGCAACTCGTCAGCGGCCCGCTGTCCGATCGCTACGGCAGGCGGCCGGTTCTGATCGGCGGCCTGACGCTATACCTGCTCTCCAGCATCGCCTGTGCACTGGCGCCCAGCCTCACCTGGCTGGTCGCGGCACGTTTCGCGCAGGCGATCGGTTGCTGTACCGGCGTGGTGGTGGCACGGGCCATCATTCGCGATGCCCATTCGGCTGCCGATGGAGCGCGCGTGCTGGCCAAGGCCAGTTCGCTGCTGTCGCTGGCAGCGATCAGCGGACCGATACTCGGCAGCTACCTGCAGGTGGCCTTCGGCTGGCGTGCCGCATTTGTCGCCCTTGCGCTGGCAGGCTTGACCATGTGGATCGCCACCTTGCTCCGGCTGCGCGAATCGAACAGTCAGCCCAACCCGGAGGCAATGCGTCTCGGCATTCTGGCCACTACCTACAGCAAGGTAACAAGGACCCCGGCTTTCTGGGCCTATGCCCTGCCCGGCGCGCTCTCCTATGCATCCATCTTCGTATTCATATCCGGCACTCCCTTCGTGCTTATCCGTGTCCTT
The DNA here is from genome assembly GCA_041648855.1 of Sulfuritalea sp. Classification (GTDB taxonomy): domain Bacteria; phylum Pseudomonadota; class Gammaproteobacteria; order Burkholderiales; family Rhodocyclaceae; genus Sulfuritalea. Next base: position 981 of record JBAZOF010000301.1, read on the forward strand.
GGGGTTGCAACGGCCTACTACGGTTATCTCTTCGCATTCGGGGTCTGCGGCTATCTGACCGGAGCCCTGATTTGTCGCCGCCTGCTGCGCACGATCGGGATCCAGGGAACCCTCAGGCTGGGTACTGCGATCGGCCTTGCGGGGGGGCTCGGCTTCCTCGTCTTCGCCATGGCCGGTGTGCAGCATTGGCTGCTGGTAGTGATTGCACTTTTTGTCGTGATGACTGCCCACGGCATCAACATTCCCTGCACCCAGGCCGGTTCCCTGGCCCCGTTTCCCGAGCAGGCAGGCGCGGCAGCCGGACTGTTCGGCTTCGTCATGATGGTGGTGGCCCTTGGGGCCGGCATCTGGGTCGGGAGCAGCCACGACGGAACCTTGCTGCCGCTGGCATCGATCAGCGCCACGGTGGCGGTCATGCTTTTCGCCAGCACACGCCTGCTCGCCAGGCACGGCAAGGGCGCATAAAGCAGCGAGCAACGGACTCGGACACGAGTTCGCCGTATCGCCAGCGCCGACTTTCACCCGGCTCGAACTGCCGAATCACTGAATCGCTTGCAGAACACTCGCATGCCTCCTTCGTTCCCTCCTCCGGGGACCTTACATAAGCAGGCGCGATAGTGATCCCCAAAAGCAGTATTGGACACCGCAAGGGCTCCTGACGATCATTCGCCAACTGCCCGCCACCTCGCGCCTGGTCTGATGGCTAAAGGGACGGATTGTTGCAGGTCGGATTACGCGGCGTGCTTTTCGAATTCAAAGGTGAGCAATTGCAGGGGTCTGGCCGGCAGCCGATGCTGTGCGGCACAAAGACAACCCTGCACTTCTCGACCTTAAACAAAGAGGAGTGGATTCCACAATGAAGCTGGTCACATTTGCTGCAGAAGGCAAGCAGTTGGTCGGGGCGCTGGACGGGGATGATGTCGTGGTTATCGACATTCCCGACATGCGTTCCCTGTTCGCGCTCGGAACACCCGTCCAGGAATACGCCGAAAAGCTCAAGACGACCCGACGCTATCCGCTCGCCAGCGTGCAGCTCAAGGCCCCCATCATTCCGAAGAAATTCTTCCATACTGCCGGCAACTACGCCGAGCATGCGCAGGAAGGCGATCGCGCGAACTGGGTGGCGGCGATCAAGCCGTGGATCGTGTTCTTCCAGAATGTCGATGCGATCATCGGCCCGGACGCTCCCGTGATCTATCCCGAACACTTGACCAGGCAACTCGACTACGAACTCGAACTGTCGATCGTCATCGCGAAGCCGGGCAAATTCATCAGCATCGAGGAAGCCAAGGATTACATCGGCGGCTACGTCATATTCAACGACATCACGGCACGCGACATTCAGCGCCGCGAAATGCAGTCATCCAACTTCTCCTTCAGCAAGTCGATCGACACCTTCTGCCCGGTCGGACCATGGATCGTCACTGCGGATGAAATCCCCGATCCCTACAACCTCGACCTCGAACTGCGGGTCAACGGCGAGAAGCGCCAGATCTCCAACACCAGTCACATGTCGGTGACCATTCCGCAGATCATCTCGAAGTTTTCGCCTGCCGGATACTCGGCCGGCGACATCATTTCGACCGGCACGGTATCCGGCGTCGCTGCATTCAGCGCCGATCCGGAAGCGTGGTTCCTCAAGCCCGGCGACTTGATCGAGGCCGAAATCGAAAAGATCGGCATCCTGCGCAACCGGGTGATTTCGTGGAAAGAGGCGTACGGCGTCGATGCCCCGGAATTCGTCGGGTTCTGATGCCATGACTATTGACCGAACGAAGGTATGGACCGGCACGCTGAATGAAGTGGCGCTGGCAGGCCGGCCGAAAGCCCAGGTAGGCTTTTACGACACCACGCTGCGCGATGGCGAACAGTCCACCGGAGTCATGTTCGATCCGGAGCAGAAACTGGAAATCGCCCGCATGGTAGATCGACTCGGCGTCGGACGGATCGAAGCCGGCTTCCCGCGGGTTTCGGAGGACGACCGGGAGGCGATCAAGCTGATCAACGCCGCCGGCTTGAAGGCCGAGATCTGGGGCTTCGCGCGCGCAATGCCCGAGGATGTCGCTGCGGTTGCGGACCTCGATCTGCGCCACAGCGTCATCGAGGCGCCGATCTCGAACCAGAAGCTCAAGGCACTCGGCGTGTCCAGGGAGTCGGTACTCGAGCGGATCAAGAACTCGGTCGAGTTCGGCGTCAAGCAGGGCATCCATGTCGCCTTTTTCGGCGTGG
>JBAZOF010000302.1:0-3187 GCA_041648855.1 Sulfuritalea sp.
TGCCACCCATGTAGTTCTGGTGCCTCCGGGCATGTCATCGACCGACATGGGCATCGGCACACGGGTGTATTGGACCTTCAAGGTTCTCGGGCACGACAATGTTTCGCTGCTCGATGGCGGCATGGCCGCGTACGCCAAGGACAAGGCCAACCCGCTGCAAACCGGCGCCGCCAAGACGGAACCCAAGACTTTCAAGTTCAGCCTGCGCAAGGAAATGATCGCCACCGTCGATGACATCAAGAAGGCCAAGGCCGCCGGCATGCCGCTGATCGACAACCGTCCGGAAGACCAGTTTGTCGGCATCAACCGGCATCCCAAGTCGACCGCCAGCGGCACGCTCGAAGGCGCGAAGAATCTTCCCAACGGCTGGATGACGGTCAATGGCATGGGCGAGTTCCGCAAGAAGGTGCAGCTGGAGCAGCTCTACAAACTGGCCGGTGTACCGACCAGCGGCGAGCAGATCAATTTCTGCAACACCGGCCACTGGGCATCCGTCGGCTGGTTCGTTTCCAGCGAGCTGATGGGCAACAAGAAGGCCAAGCTCTATGACGGTTCCATGGTCGAATGGACCATCATCAAGGCCGGGCCGGTCGAGCAGAAGGTCAAGATCTGATCAGTGTCATTCGCCTGTTCCTCGTCGCCCTGGCGGCAGCGTGTTGCTGCACTGCCGCCAGGGCTGACGGCAAGGGCGAACACGAGCGGCGGCTGGCCGCCGAACTCGCAGTCATGGCCGGCGACATTCGACGCCTGGCCAACGAGCAGGGCGGTGCGCTGGAACGCGAAGGCCTGGTCGAGCGCCTGAGCGGCGCCTTGTCGTCGCTGCCCCTGTTGCTGCGGCGGGTGCAAGGCGAACCCGCGCCTGTGGCTGGTTTGCGCGCAGCTCTTGAACAGCGCGACTGGCGCAAGCTGGCAACACAGATCGAAAGGCTCAGAAAAAGCCGCCCCTTCGACGCTCGTCATCTGCTCGACGCGGCGCCGACCAGGGAAGCGCTGGCGCTCGGCGCCACGATTCACAGATCGACGTGTGCCGCCTGTCACGACAAGCCTTCGGGCGAAGACACCCTCCTGCCGGCGAAAAATCTCTCCGCGCAGTTGAACAGCATGCCGCGCGAGGAATTCGCCGCGCGCCTCTGGCTCGGCGTGCGCGGCGACCAGAGTACGGCCTTGGCCAACCCGTTCAGCGATGCGGAACTGGCGGCGCTGATCGCCTGGTACGGCAAGACTCGCTAGGAAGTTGCCGAAGCGCCGAGAAGTTTGACCGGCGCGCGATTCGCCGTGTACAATGTTTCCACATTTCTGGAAATATAAAAGCGAAACTCATGGAAACCATCCAGGCCGTCGAAAAGCTGGCCGCGCTTGCGCAGGAAACCCGCTTGCGCATCTTCCGCCTGCTGGTCGAACAGGGACCGGATGGCTTGAAAGCCGGCGCGATTTCCGAGTCGCTGGCGCTTCCGCCCGCCACCTTGTCCTTCCACGTCGCGCATCTGGCGCGCAGCGGCCTGGTTACATCGCGTCAGGAAGGCCGCTTCATCTTCTATGCCGCGAGCTTTGCGGCGATGGACGATCTGATCGCCTATCTCACCGACAACTGCTGCCAGGGCGGGCAGTGCCTGCCAAAGACGGTGGCACGCGCCACCACCGCCCGCCGCCGCAAGGCGGCTTGAGGAGAGCCCATGTCGTTCAATGTTCTGGTGCTCTGCACCGGCAATTCCGCCAGGTCGATTCTCGGCGAAATGCTGTTCAACCATTTGGGCAAGGGCCGCGTCAGGGCCTGGTCGGCGGGCAGCAAGCCGGGCGGCGTGGTCAACCCGGTCGCACTTGAGACGCTGGCCAGACACGGCATTCCAGCCGACGGCGCACGCAGCAAATCCTGGGATGAATTCAACGCCAGCGCCGTACCGCCAGCGCCGACTTTCGACTTCATCTTCACCGTCTGCGGCAACGCGGCCGCGGAAACCTGCCCGGTCTGGCCCGGCCATCCCGCCACGGCGCACTGGGGCATTCCCGATCCGGCCCACGTCGAGCCGATCGAAGCGCGGCGCGCGGCCTTCGAGGAAGCCTACCAATCCTTGAAGCAGCGTATCGAAGCCTTTCTCGCCCTGCCGCTGGAAACCATGAGCCCTGAAAAGTTCCCGGAGGGACGCAGAGCGCTGGCGCTGGCGGCACGGCGAATTCACACAGGAAGCTGAGCCATGTCAGTTCAATGCGAAGTCACTGCCAAACAAGCTGCCGGCGCGCCGATGTCCACTTTCGAGCGCTACCTGACCGTCTGGGTCTTTCTCTGCATCGTCGTCGGCATCGCGCTCGGCCAGTTCCTGCCCGCGCCCTTCCAGGCGCTGGGGAAAATGGAAGTGGCGAAGGTCAATCTGCCGGTCGGCCTGCTGATCTGGATCATGATCATCCCGATGCTGGTCAAGGTGGATTTCGGCGCATTGCACGAGGTCAGGAACCATGTCAGAGGCATCGGCGTCACGCTGTTCGTGAACTGGCTGGTGAAGCCCTTCTCGATGGCCTTCCTGGCCTGGCTGTTCATCCGCAATCTGTTTGCGCCGATGCTGCCGGCCGACCAGCTCGACAGCTACATCGCCGGCCTGATCCTGCTCGCCGCGGCGCCCTGTACGGCCATGGTCTTCGTCTGGAGCCGGCTGACCAACGGCGATCCGCTGTTCACCCTGTCGCAGGTGGCCTTGAACGACAGCATCATGATCGTCGCCTTCGCCCCGCTGGTGGCTTTCCTGCTCGGCATCTCGGCCATCACCGTGCCGTGGGACACGCTGTTCACCTCGGTGGTGCTCTACATCGTGATCCCGGTGATCCTCGCCCAGCTGTGGCGCAAGTCGCTGCTCAACAAAGGACAAGCGCATTTCGATGCGACCATGGAAAAGATTGGCCCCTGGTCGATCAGCGCGCTGCTGGCCACCCTGGTGCTGCTGTTCGCCTTCCAGGGCAAGGCGATCATCGACCAGCCGCTGATCATTGCGCTCTTGGCGGTGCCGATCCTGATCCAGGTCTTCTTCAATTCCGCGCTGGCCTACTGGCTCAACCGCGTCGTCGGCGAAAAGCACAACATCGCCTGCCCGTCGGCCCTGATCGGCGCCAGCAACTTCTTCGAGTTGGCCGTCGCCGCCGCCATCAGCCTGTTCGGCTTCGAATCCGGTGCTGCGCTGGCCACCGTGGTCGGCGTGCT
>JBAZOF010000303.1:0-3153 GCA_041648855.1 Sulfuritalea sp.
TTTCGACCGGAAATTCGTCGCGCATTTCCTCGCCATGGGCGTCGATCCGCTGGCGGTGCCGCGGCCCGACTGAGCCCGGCGGCGCTGCGGTCAGAGCGCGTCCATCACCCTGCGCAGCTTCTGCTGCACCTCCGCACCCAGCGTCGCGACGTCCTTGTTGTCTGTCATCTGGCCCATCATCCCGGGATCGAGGAACTCGACATGCACCTTTCCGGCGCCGTCCTGGCGCACCACCACGTTGCACGGCAACAGCAGGCCGATGCTGGCCTCCGCGGTAATCGCGCGCTTCGCCAGCGGCGGATTGCAGGCGCCGAGAATCCGGTACGGCGGCATGTCGTGGTCGATCTTCTTCTTCATCGTTGCGGAAACATCGATCTCGGTGAGGATGCCGAAACCTTCCTTTTGCAGCTCGGCAGTCACCCGCGCGACAGCCTCATCGAAACCCATGGGCACTTCCTTGCCAAAACCATAGCGATTCTGCATATTTTTCCTCTAGCTTTCCTGACCATTTGGCGCGAGCAATCGAACTTCGCAGCCGTTCGAATTTTCGCTTCGAGACTTCAATTGACAGTATCCGCGGCGACGGCACTTCCGTCAAACCTTCATCGCTGCTGCAGGCGGAATCAGGCTGCTGCGTCCGCGGATTCCCTGTCGGCCGGCAAGGCAAAGCCGAAGCAGGCGCCGGCATCGGGCTTGCCCTCGGCCCAAACCCTGCCGCCATGCAGGGTGACGAAGCGCTTGACGATCGCAAGCCCGATGCCGGTGCCCTCGAATTGGCTGGCGTCGTGCAGACGCTGAAACGGGGCGAAGATCTTCGCGACATAGGTTGGATCGAAGCCGGCGCCATTGTCCCGGACATGGAAAAGGACTTCCGCGCCCACGCTCTCGCCGCCGATCTCGATCACCGCCGGCGCGCGGCTGCGGGTGAATTTCAGGGCATTGGCGAGCAGGTTTTGCCAGACCTGGCGAAGCGCCGCGATGTCGCCAGGGGCCCCCGGCAGGTCGCCCAGACGAAGTTCGACCTGACGGTCCCGGCGTTGGGGCTCGAGTTCCTGCCAGACCTCGCGCACCAGCGCCGTCATGTCGATCGGCAAAATTGTCAATTCGTGACGACCTGCGCGCGAAAACGCCAGGATGTCGTCGATCAGCCGCTCCATTTTCTTGGCGCTGTCGCTCACCACCTGCAACAAGCGCCGGCCCTCGTCGTCCAGGCGGGGGCCATAGTCCTCGACGACGATGGCCGCGAAGCCGTCGATGGCGCGCAGCGGCGCGCGCAGGTCGTGGGAGACCGAGTAGCTGAAACTCTCCATGTCGGCATGGGCCGCCTCAAGCTGTGCCGTGCGCCGCCGCACCCGTGCCTCGAGATCCTCGTTGAGGCGACGGATTTCGTCGTGGGCCTGGCGGATCTGCAACAGGGCGCTTTCCCGCTCCTTGACCGCCTTTTGCAGCTCGCGATTCGTCGCTTCCAGGCTGGCCTGGCGCTGCATGAGATTCTTCCTCATCTCATCGAGATTTCCGGCCAGTCCATGAATCTCGTCGTCGCCGGGCGACAAGCGTGTCTCTTGAAGCTTCAGCGGCTGAGCCAGATCGCCAGCGGCGAGGCGGCGGGCGTTGTCGGTGATGCGTTCCAGCGGCTGCGTGATCATGCGCCGCACCAGCAGGAAGATCAGTGCGGCGACCAGCGCCGTCTTCAGCGCGTTGAGCAGCAGCACGAACCACAGTCGCTGCCAGGTGCGCCGGATCGGTCCGTCCAGCGAGGCGCCGACCTCCAGTTGTCCGATGTCGAGCGTCCGGCCCTGATACTGGTAAGTCAGCGGGAACTTCCGGATCAGTTGCTCCGAAGCGGGGCGCTTGCCGCTGCTGGCGAAAGGCTTGCCGCCGACGCGGACTTCGGCAAACTCGAAATCCGGCAGCCGGTCGATGCCTGCGAGCAAGGTCTGCAGGCGCGCCTGATCGACCACCCAGACATTCTGCACGATGCTCGGCAGGTAGGCTTCCTCGACCTCGGCGAAGCGCTCGCGGATGTAGCCGACGTCGCGCTCGAACTCAAGGTAGAGCTGGGCAGCGGTGATCAGCAGGGCTACTGCCGAACTGGCGAGGACGATCAGGAAGGCCAGCCGTCTTGCCAGCCGTTGCCCGCCTGCGGAAGCTTCCGGTGTCATCGACCGTCGAGCCGCGGCAGTGTCCGCTCATGAATGCGCCGGTAGCTGCCATCGGCCTTGGCCGCGCGCAGCGCCTCGGCAACGCGCCCGAGCAGATGCGCGTGCTTCTTGTGCAGGTACATGTACATCTCGGTCGTCACCAGCGGCGGCAACAGCAGCTGGGCCGGGAGCTTGCGCTCGCGAATCAGCCAGTTGCCCTGCCAGCGCTCGAACAGGACGACGTCGACACGTTCCTTTTCGAGCAGGGTGAACAACTGGTTGGCATCCTGCACCAGCGTGACCGCGGGAGCCGAGCGAAGCGGCGCCTCGAATACCTTCCAGCCGATGATGTAACCGACCTGGTAAGGCTTCAGGGCGTCGAAGCCGGTGGTGTCGAAACGGTGGCGGATCGAGTAGGCGACGAAGTCGTTGTCGATGATCTTTTCGTCCACCCGCACCAGGTTGGGATAGTTGGCCTCCAACCCCTTGATGCGCATCGCCACGCCGTCATCGACGCCGTTGTTGGCGTTGATCATTGCCCGCTCCGACGCGGCGTAGCCGACCGCCTTGGCGTCGATTCCGACACGGCGGAATATCTCCGGTACCAGCAGGTCGAGGAAGCCCTTGTGGTCGGTCTGAATGTAGGGCGCCCCGACTCCCGTATTGATGCGCAGCGGTTCGGCAGCTGCCGGCAGCGCGAATGCCAGCAGCGCTATGGCGAACGCGGCGAAGCGTCGGAGCGGAGAATCTGTCATGGTTGGACGACTCGGGTGAATGGACCTGTCTGCGGACGTCTATGGTCCGGGAGCTTTCATCGGCATTCTACCGTCGGCGGCGTGTCCTTCCTTGGTCGGGAATGGCATCAAGCGGGAGTTTTCAACGCTCCGAACCGCGCCGCAGGCGCCATTCCTTGACCAGCGCGTAGATCGCCGGAATCACCGCCAAGGTCAGGATGGTCGAGGAGATCATGCCGCCCACCATCGGCGCGGCAATGCGGCTCATCACTTCCGAC
>JBAZOF010000304.1:0-3143 GCA_041648855.1 Sulfuritalea sp.
GCATCTGCCGCGCGAGACTGGCGCACAGTGCGTCGATGGTGGTCAGGCGCAGCCGCCCCGGCTGGGTTTCGATCTGCCAGCCTAGTTCGCTTGATCGGGCCAGCGCGGCGCGTGCCAGCTCGCAGGTGACACGCTTGTGCGCGGCCTCGGGCATGCCCGGCTGCCTTGCCAGCGCGAGGCTGTCCGCAATGCGCTGGCGCATCTCGCCGGCCGCCTTGTTGGTGAAGGTGATGGCGATGATTTCTTCGGGCTCGTGCACCGTCGCCAGCAGGCGCAGGTAGCGCTGTGTCAACAGCTCGGTCTTCCCCGCGCCGGCGGGAGCCTCGACGATGAAGGAGTCGAGTTCGAGTGCGCGACGGCGGTTGGCTTCGTCTTCACGCAGCAGCTCGCTCATGGAGGTGTTCCCTCTGGAGCCGAAGGCGACCATACATCGTCGCCCCCTTTCCCGGAAAGGGGGACGGGGGGATTGTCCTCGGCTTCATGCTGTTGCCTTCGCTCCGCGACGCGGAGCAAAGGCAACACCTCGCAGTACTCGATCAGCTTTTCATCCTTGAAGACCACGGCTGCAGTGCCGTCGCGCACTTCGCGCGCAAGCTCGGTGATGCGCTCGGCCCAGAGGTGGCGCAGCGCCTGCCAATCGGGGAATTCGTCTTCCGCATAGCGTTTGCGCTGGGCATCGAGAGACTTCACGTCGGGCAGCAGGCCGTCGCTCTCCGCCACACCGACAAAGCCCGGCTCGTCGCGCGTGACGCGAGCCAGCGCCACGGCCGCCACGGCGCGGTCGGGGAAAGCCAGCGCGGCATAGATCGGCAGTTGCGGTTCGCCGATGCGTGGCTCGGCCCAGCTGTCGGCCGACACCTTGCGCCCGCTCTTGTAGTCGATCACCACCAGCCGCCCGTCCTCGAGTTCGTCGATGCGGTCGATCACCACGCGCACCGGCAGGCCTTCGATGTCGAGCTTGTGCTTCTCCTCGCAGGCGACGACGCGGAACGGCGGGCGCTGCGCCTCGACCTCGAGCCAGACGGCGAGCAGCGCCTGCAGCCGCTCGCCTTCGAGTTGGCGCAGACGCGGCGGCAGCGGCTCGACGGCATCGCGGTCGAACCCGGCCAGCGCATGCGCCACCACGCGCCGGATTTCGGCGCCGCGAGAAGCCTCGTCCATCTGCGTCAGGTCGGCCAGGCTGCGTCCGCGCCAGAATTCCTCCAGCGCGGCATGCAGCAGCGAGCCGCGCGCCCGCGCGTCGAGCCCGAAAGTCGGCGCTGGCAACACGGCGGCCCCGAGCCGATATTGATAGAAAGCCCATGCCGGGCACACCGCCTGCGCCGCCAGCAGCGCCGTGCCGCCGCGAATGCGCTCGGCGGCGCCGACCGGTGGCGCCCGCGCATCATCGATGCGCTCCAAAATGGCGTCATCGACGCGCTCCATAAATCCTTCATCCGGGCGTTCGAGCGGTTCCGGCGAGAACGGCATCACCGGCAGCGATGGCCGCTCACGGCGCGGAATTTCCGCCAGCAGCGGGCTGGCGCGCAGCGGCCGCTCGCCTTCGCGCTGCGCCCAGGAGAACACCACCTCGCCGGCGCTTTCGCACCAGAGGGCTTGCAGGCTTTGCGCCTCGATGGCCAGACTGTCGGCGCGCGCCACGGGGATGCCGGCGCGCCGCTGCAATTCGGCGGGCAGCAGCGGATTCGGCCGCGGCGCCGGCGGCCATGCGCCTTCGTTGAGTCCCATGACCCACAGCGCATCCACCGGACCCGCGAGCGCATCGCCCAGACTGCATATCTCGACCCGCGCCGGAGCATGACGCGTGGCGGCAAAGGGCTGATCGCGGCACTGCCGCTGCAATTGGCGCAGAGCCTCGCCGCCATCGACGCGGCCGACGATGCCGTCCAGAACGAGCAGGCCGCCGAGAACCTCGCGCAATTCGTCGCAGGCGGCGCGCTCCGTCGCCAGCAGGATGCGCTGGCCGGGCCAGCCGAGGGCGTCGAGCAGCGCGGCGAAGACCGCAGCCCACGCCGAGGGAAGCTGCCGGCGCGGCGAGTTGCGCGCGGCTTCCAGCAGCGCGCCGAGATGGGTGGCAAGGCGCGGCGCCTGCAGGGCTTCGGCCTGGCGCAGTGTCGCACGCACGAGTCGTTCGAGACTGGTTTCGGGCGGCAGCAGTTCGCGTAATGCGGCTTCGATTCGGGCGCGGGCATCGGCCTCGTCGACGTCGGCCGACCAGCCGGGGCCGCAGAGCAAGGCGCCGAACTCGGCCTGTGCCACGCGCTGCGAATGAACCAGAAGCTGCAGCAGGCGCAGGGCGACATCGACCAGCGGCTCGGCCGCCAGCGGCGAGCCGGCGGCGAACGCAAAGCCGCGTTCCAGCGCCGCCCAAGCGGCTCCGACGGCACCGGGGTGCAGACTATTTTCGAGTGCGGATTCGAGCAACCGGCGGCGCGCCGGCAGGTCGGCGACGGCGATGCGCACACGGAACGAGGCATCGCGCGCGATCCAGTCTCGCGCCCAGTTCGCTGCGGCGACGCATTCGGCTTCGGCATCGAGGCTTTCCGCGCCGATCGCAGGCGTAGTCTCGCCGCGCCCGAAATCCAGCCGGAACAGCTCGACGCCGCGCGCCTCCAGCACCACCAGCAGGCGCGAGACCAGCGGATCGGGCGCAATGAAGCCGGCAATGCCGATGCGCGCCGGCAGGCCGCCGATGCCGCGTGCTATGCATTCGATGCGCCAGGCCATGACGTCGTCCGCCGTGCGCCAGGCGCCCGCCCGGCAAGCCTCGTCCACGCTTTCCCGCCAGCGCAAAAAAGCGCGGTATTCCTCGGTATGCAGCGCTTCGGCTACTTCAATGCGCCACGTCCGCTGCAGGCTCGCAGCCTCCATCGCCGCCAGCGCCATGCCGTCGCGATCGAACAATTCCGCCGCGGCGCCGGCGTCCTTGGCGATGGCCTGCTCCCACAGGCTGCGCTCCTGCGCACGCGCGAGAAAGCTCCCGGGCACGCTGGCCGGCGGTATCTCGCCCCTCAACAGTGCCGATGAAGTCAGGTGGTCGAGCCACATCGCCGGCGTCGAACTTTGCAGCGCCTGCCAGGTCACGGCGCCGCGCGTCGCCTGCAGTTCGCCGTGGGCGTGGCGCAGCCCGGTCGCCAGACGCG
>JBAZOF010000305.1:0-3132 GCA_041648855.1 Sulfuritalea sp.
CGGCGACCAATTTCATCGCCGGCGGCGCCGGCGGCGGGCTGTTGCTGTGGGCATCGATCGTCAATGCGTCAGCCGATGCCACCCGGATGGCGATCCTGCTGGGCCTGATCCTGATTGGCAGCGGACTCACCTGCGTCTGGTTCGAAATCGGCCGGCCCTGGCGTGCATTGAACGTATACCGGCATTTCGCCACCTCATGGATGACGCGCGAAGCGGTGGTGGCCCTGGGAGTGTTCGCCGCGGGCGGCTTGGCCCTCCTCACCGGTGCTTCCGCACTGAGCTTGCTCGCGGGCATTCTGGGTCTGACGTTTCTGTACAGCCAGGCGCGAATCCTGGCGGCCAACAAGGGGATTCCGGCATGGCGGCACCCGCGCAGCATCCCGCTGATGATTGCCACCGGCCTTGCCGAAGGTGCCGGCTTTCTCGTCTGCGTGCTGTCGCTGTCGTCGTCCGGAGTCGGCTTTCCGGTTCTTGCCGGCCTGATCGCGCTGATCGTCGTCCGGGCATATTTCTGGAAGAGCTATCTCGGTGGACTGGTGGCCGACGGTGCGCCCGACGCGACACTGAAGGTACTGAGCGGGATTGCCCCGAGATTGCTGGTCGTCGGCCACGTGCTGCCTGCAATTGCCGCTGTCGCGGCTCTGGCCGGCATGCCGGGGCGGGCAGGGCTGGGCTTTGCGGCGGGGATCATGGTGGTCGCCGGCGGCTGGTTCCTGAAGTTCACCCTGGTCAGACGCGCGGCGTTTACCCAGGGCCTCGCTCTGCTGCACCTCCCGGTACGCGGGCAGGGCACGGCCGGCGCGGCAACAAAGCCAGGCTGGAAAACCGTGCCGGGGGTCAAGGCGGGATAGCCGGACGCAAGAAAGAAAACAGGGAGTGGGGCCAGAGAGCCCCATCGAATCGGAGGAGACGGGATGTACGAAGTACGCTTTCATGGCCGCGGCGGTCAAGGCGCCGTTACGGCGGCATCGATGCTCGCGTCGGCGCTGCTGGAAGAAGGCAAGTATGCAGTGTCGATTCCGTCCTTCGGTTTCGAGCGGCGCGGCGCGCCCGTGGTCTCCTTCCTGCGTTGCAGCGATCGCGAAATCCGCCAGCTGACCAACATCTACACGCCCGACTGCCTGATCTGCGTCGATCCGACGCTGGCGAAGTCGGTCGATATCTTCAGCGGCCTCAAGCCCGGCGGCACGCTGGTGCAGGCCACGCACAAGCCGCTGGCAGAGGTGGTGATCGCCGATTCGGTCGGCATGGTCGGCCTGTGCGACGCCATCGGCATTGCGCTCGAGGTTTTCAAGCGCCCGATCACCAATACCATAATGCTCGGTGCATTCGCGAAGACGACGGGCATCGTATCGCTGGGGGCGCTCAAGCGTTCGCTCGAAGACTCGGATTTTCGCGACGCCGGGCTGGTGCAGAACCTCATCGCGCTGGAGCGCGGCTACAACGAGACGACCGTGCACACCATAGAGCGGAGGGTCGCGGCATGAGCCGGCACGACAGTTACCCATTGTTCGACTTGGCCAAGGCCAATGTGCCGGACGATCTTTGTCCGGTCGCGACCGTGGTCAGCCCGATGCTGCCCGGCGACTGGCGCAGCATGCGACCCGTGGTCAACCGCGACAAGTGCGTCAAATGCGCAGTCTGCTGGCTGTACTGCCCGGTGCAGTGCGTCGAGGAACACGCGGCCTGGTTCGACTTCAACCTCAAGACCTGCAAGGGTTGCGGCATCTGCGCCAACGAGTGTCCGCAACGCGCGATCACAATGATTGCGGAGGCGACATGAGCGCTCTTTGCCGCCGTGTCGCCAGCGCCGACTTTTGTGGCAACACCATGATTTCGGAGGCCGCATGACTACCGCCATTCTTGAAACACCGAGCCAGGCCAAGCCGGCGAAGCAGAAGGTCATCCTCTGTGAAGGCAACGAGGCCGCCGCACTGGGCGTCGCGCTGGCGCGGCCCGACATGGTCGCCGTGTATCCGATCACGCCGCAGTCTTCGCTGGTCGAGCATGTCGCGAAGCTGATCGCCGATGGCCGCATGGACGCCGACATCGTCGATGCCGAGGGCGAGCACTCGGTGCTCTCGGTGCTGCAAGGCGCTGCACTGGCCGGCGGACGCACCTATACCGCGACCTGCGGCCCGGGTCTCGCCTTCATGTTCGAGCCCTATTTCCGCACTTCCGGCATGCGCTTGCCGATCGTCATGTCGATCGTCACGCGCGACGGCATCACGCCGCAGTCGGTCTGGGGCGGGCATCAGGATGCGATGACGGTGCGCGAGGTGGGCTGGGTGCAGGTCTATTGCGAGACCGTGCAGGAAGTGCTCGATACCACGGTCATGGCCTTCAAGATCGCCGAGCACCACGACGTCATGCTGCCGGTGAATGTCTGTCTCGACGGCAACTACCTGTCCTACGGCACCTCCCGTGTCGAACTGCCCGATCAGGCCGAAGTCGATGCCTTCATGGGCGTCAAGGACGTGAACTGGCACGTGGCACTCGATCCGCTGCGGCCGATGGCGGTCGATCCGCTGACCGGCGGCTCGGGCGGCAAGGGGCCGTCGACTTTCGTTCGCTACCGCAAGGGCCAGTGTCGTGGCATGCAGAACTCGCTGCGCGTCATTGAAGAAATCCACGAGGAATGGGCGCAACGCTTCGGCCGCCGCTTTGCGCCGCTGGTCGAAGAGTACCGGCTCGACGGCGCCGACTACGCGATCATGACCCTGGGCAGCATGACCGGCGCTGCGAAGGATGCGATCGACGAGGCGCGCGACGCCGGCAAGAAGGTCGGACTGATCAAGATCAAGACATTCAGTCCCTTTCCGGTCGAGGCGTTGCTCAAGTCGTTGGCCAAGGTTCAGGCGCTCGGCGTGGTCGATCGTTCTGTCGGCTTCCGCTGGAACTGCGGGCCGATGTATCAGGAAACCATGGGCGTCCTCTATCGACTCGGCAGACATATTCCGTCGATGAGCTTCATCGGCGGCCTCGCTGGTGCCGACATCACGGTCGGACATTTCCACCGCGTCATCGAAGCGACCGAAAAACTGCTCAGCAGTCCCGCGCCGATCGAGCCGGTCTGGCTCAACGAGAAGGACTAGGCATGGAAAAGACAAAATATCTCGTGGTCGGCAGCAG
>JBAZOF010000306.1:0-3097 GCA_041648855.1 Sulfuritalea sp.
TGGTGCCGCGCCTCGCCGAGCGCGGCCTCAAGTTCGGCAAGGCCGTGCTGCCGGCGGTGAGCGTCAAGCATTCCTCGGCCGGCCGCGCCATCGTGCCGGCGGATCGCGTGCGCTACCTGGCCGAGATCGCCGATGCCTTGCGCGGCTATCACCGCCAGATCGGCGAGCAGGCCACGCTGGCGCGCGAGCGGCAGTCGCTGAAGACCGCCAAGGCCATCTTCGAGGGCTGTGGCAAGAATGCCAACGACTTCGACGAACTGATCGCCTGGAAGGACGGCCAGCTCACGCCCCATGCGCGCAAGTTGCTGGCGATGTGGCCGGACATGAAGAAGGCCTATGCCGGCGACGAGTACGTGGTGAAAATCCGCGACAAGGAAATCCGTACCAATCTGATTTTCGAAACCATGTCCGGCACCAAGGTGCGCAAGGTCGCGTTGCCGCGTTTCGACGACGAGGGCGAGCTGCTCAAGTTCCTCATGCGCGAGAACGTGCCCGGCTCCTTCCCCTACACCGCCGGCGTGTTCGCCTTCAAGCGCGAGAACGAAGACCCGACGCGCATGTTCGCCGGAGAAGGCGACGCCTTCCGCACCAACAAACGCTTCCTCAAGGTATCCGAAGGCATGCCGGCCAAGCGCCTGTCGACGGCCTTCGATTCGGTCACGCTCTACGGCTGCGACCCCGATCCGCGCCCGGACATCTACGGCAAGATCGGCAATTCCGGTGTCTCGATCGCCACGCTGGACGACCTCAAGGTGCTCTACTCCGGATTCGACCTGTGCGACCCGGCGACTTCGGTGTCGATGACCATCAACGGTCCGGCGCCGATGATCCTGGCCATGTTCCTCAATGCCGCGGTCGACCAGCAGATCGAAAAATTCCGCGTGCAAAACGGCCGCGACGCGACCGAGGAGGAAGCCGAGAAGATCCGCGAATGGACGCTGTCGTCGGTGCGCGGCACGGTGCAGGCCGACATCCTCAAGGAAGACCAGGGCCAGAACACCTGCATCTTCTCGACCGAGTTCGCGCTCAAAATGATGGGCGACATCCAGGAGTATTTCGTCCACAACCAGATCCGCAATTTCTACTCGGTCTCGATCTCCGGCTATCACATCGCCGAAGCCGGCGCCAACCCGATCTCGCAACTCGCCTTCACGCTGGCCAACGGTTTCACTTACGTCGAGACCTACCTCGCGCGCGGCATGCACATCGACGATTTCGCCGGCAACCTGTCCTTCTTCTTCAGCAACGGCATGGACCCGGAATACTCGGTGATCGGCCGCGTCGCGCGCCGCATCTGGGCCGTGGCGATGAAGAACCGCTACGGCGCCAACGAACGCTCGCAGAAGCTCAAGTACCACATCCAGACATCCGGGCGCTCGCTACACGCGCAGGAAATGGATTTCAACGACATCCGCACCACGCTGCAGGCGCTGATCGCCATCTACGACAACTGCAACAGCCTGCACACCAATGCCTACGACGAGGCCATCACCACGCCGACCGAGGAAAGCGTGCGCCGTGCGATGGCGATCCAGCTCATCATCAACCGCGAATGGGGCGTGGCGAAGAACGAGAATCCGAATCAGGGCGCCTTCATCATCGAGGAGCTGACCGACCTGGTCGAGGAAGCGGTGCTCAAGGAATTCGAAGCCATCGCCTCGCGCGGCGGCGTGCTCGGCGCCATGGAAACCGGCTACCAGCGCGGCAAGATCCAGGAAGAGTCGATGCACTACGAACACAAGAAGCACGACGGCTCGTACCCCATCATCGGCGTCAACACCTTTCTCAACCCGCACGGCTCGGGTGTGGCCAGCGAGATCGAGCTGGCACGATCGACCGAGGACGAGAAGCAGTCGCAGCTCGCCCGCCTCAAGGACTTCCAGACGCGCAACGCCGCCGAGGCGGAGGCCTGCCTGGCCCGCCTCAAGCAGGCCGTGATCGACAACAAGAACGTGTTCGCGGTGATGATGGAGGCCGTGCGCCATTGCTCGCTGGGGCAGATTTCGAATGCCCTGTATCTGGTCGGCGGGCAGTATCGGCGCAGCATGTAAAAGTCGGCGCTGGCGACACGGCGACACGGCGACGCACGCCACCTGATCATCGCAGACAGCTCATGGATTCGACGACGGCGCCGCTCCCATCGCTGACGCGCTATGCCTGGCTGTCCATCGCGGCGGCAATCGCCACCATCCTGCTTAAGGGAACGGCGTGGTGGCTGACCGGTTCGGTCGGGCTGCTGTCCGACGCCATCGAGTCGTTCGTGAACCTCGCCGGGGCGCTGATGGCGCTCTGGATGCTGACCGTGGCCGCGCTGCCGGCGGATGACGACCATGCGCATGGACACGGCAAGGCGGAATATTTTTCCAGCGCCTTCGAGGGCTTCCTGATTCTGCTGGCGGCGCTCAGCATCGGCTATACGGCCATCGACCGCCTGATGAATCCGCGGCCGCTCGAAGCGGTGGGGGCGGGATTGCTGGTCTCCGTGGTCGCCTCCGTGATCAATTTCGCCACGGCCCGCATCCTGTTGCGTGTGGGGCGCGCGCGCAATTCGATCACCCTGGAAGCCGATGCGCATCACCTGATGACCGATGTCTGGACCTCGGCTGGAGTCATTGTCGGCGTCGGTCTGGTCTGGTGGTCGGGGTGGCTCTGGCTCGACCCGGCGATTGCGCTGCTGGTTGCGGCGAATATCGTCTGGACCGGCTGGCATCTGATGCGGCGCTCGGCCGCCGGCCTGATGGACATTTCCTTGCCTTTGGAAAAGCTGGACCAGATCGAGGCGCTGCTGGGCGGCTACCGCGAGCAGGGACTGGATTTTCATGCCTTGCGCACCCGTCAGGCGGGAAGCCGTGTCTTCGTCACTTTGCATGTTCTGGTGCCCGGGCAATGGACGGTGCAGCAGGGACATGACTGGGCGGAGCGCATCGAGGGCGATATCCGCCAAATGTTGCCGCATGCCCACGTCACGACTCACCTGGAGCCGCTGGAAGACCCGGTCTCCATGATCGACCAGGAGCTCGACCGGCCGCTGCAGTGAGGAGTCGCATCAGGCATCAGGCGGCTCGCAGGTTTCGGCGCGCGGCGGCGGGATAAAATC
>JBAZOF010000307.1:0-3072 GCA_041648855.1 Sulfuritalea sp.
CCGGTCCAGTACCAGACCATGTGCGTCATCGGCAGGTAGCTCAGGCTGAACCACAGCACCATGAACAGCAGCACCGCGGAGAACTTGATGCGCTCAGCGAAGGCGCCGACGATCAGGCCGCAGGTGATGGCCGCGAAAGCGCCCTGGAAGGCGACGAAGATGAACTCGGAGACGACGACCCCCTTGCTGAAGGTGGCGCCCACCGAATCCGGCGTGATGCCCTTGAGGAACAGCTTGTCGAGGCTGCCGAAGAAGGCGTTGCCCTCGGTGAAAGCCACGCTGTAGCCGTAGACCGCCCACAGTATGCTGATCACCGAGAAGGTGACGAACACCTGCATCAGCACCGACAGCATGTTCTTGCTGCGCACCAGGCCGCCGTAGAACAGCGCGAGGCCGGGGATGCTCATCAGGATGACGAAGGCCGTGGCGACCAGCAGCCAGGCATTGTCACCCCGGTTGGGCACCGGTGCCGGTGCCGCAGCAGGTGCAGCGGTGGCTGCAGGAGCGGCCGCTGCCGCGGCAGCAGGTGCGGCAGCTTCCGCCGCCGCAGGCTTGTCGTCGGCCCAGGCGCTGGATGCGCCGCCGGCGATGCCGACGGTCAAGGCCGTCAGCAGGATGGCTAGATACTTTTTCATTTCGGCTCTCCCTTAAAGGGCTTCCTCACCGGTTTCACCGGTGCGGATGCGGATGACTTGTTCGACGTCGAAGACGAAAATCTTGCCGTCGCCGATCTTGCCGGTGCTGGCGGATTTCTCGATGCATTCGATGACCTGGTCCAGCAGGTCGTCGCGGATGGCGGCTTCGACCTTGACCTTGGGCAGAAAATCGACGACGTATTCGGCGCCGCGGTAGAGCTCGGTATGACCTTTCTGCCGGCCGAATCCCTTGACCTCGGTAACGGTGATTCCCTGCACGCCGACGGCGGCGAGGGCCTCGCGTACCTCGTCAAGCTTGAACGGCTTGATGATGGCGGTGACGAGTTTCATGGCTGTTTCCTTTATCTATTGGAGGAGCTTGGGTAGTTTTGGATTGTCCCGCCGACTCCGGCCGGAGCGCCGGCGGGACTTTCAATCACATATCAGAATGTCTTGGAGAAGCTGAGCACTGCCGCCGATTTGCCTGCGTCATAGGCCGACTTGCCCGAGCCTGCCACCGAACCCCAGCAGTAGACGTCGTTGGCGGTGGCCATGGCATTGCCGGTACAACTGCCGTTGGCGTTGGTGCTGGTCAGTGCCAGGCCGACGACGCCGAAGCCCACGTCCTTGGTGACGCCGAGCTTGTAGTCGGTGTAGGAAGCCGGGCCGTTGCCCTTGATCTTCTGGTCGCCGACGTGGGCGCTGAGGCCCCAGCCGCTGCCCAGATCGAAGGCGCCGTTGATTTCGAGGTAGCCGCTGCCGTCGGTCTTGTCATTGACCGTCTTGCCGAACTGATTCCAGCCGAACAGCGAGGTGGTCGAGTGCGAGTACTTGACCGTCAGCCACTTCCAGGTCACCGCGCCGTAAACCTCGGTGCTGTCCGGCTTGATGAAGGTGCCGCCGACGGAGGTGTTGCTGCCCGGATAGTTGTAAGTCAGCAGGCCGACGTCGAAGCCGACATCGCCGGTGATCGTGCCCTTGTAGCCGCCGTAGACGTCGATCTCGACGCTGTTCGAGGCAGCGCTGGTAGCCGACCAGTTGTTGTCGGCAACCCAGCTCACGTTCGACGCCCAGGCGCCGGCATAGAAACCGCTGGAGTGGGCGTAGTCGAAGCCGCCCTGAATCGCCGGCTTGGCAGCAGACTGGCTGATGCCGCGATACACGTAGTTGGAGACAAGGCCGACGTTGCCCGTGAAGGTATGCGGGCTGGCCGGGGCGGCAGCTTGGGCCATGACGACGGACGGAAGGGAAACGAGGCCGGCGACGGCGGCGGCGATCAGGGTCTTGTTCATGTTGAGGCTCCTTGAAAAGAGAAAGAAAAATTACAGGCTCCCTTATGCAGAGACCGTGCCACCCTGTTTAGCCATTTCCAATCAATAGGATAGGCCAAGCGGTCGATAACAGGCCGACCGCGGCGCACCAAGCCGGGCGCGAAACCCGGGCGCTCTGCACCGGGTTGGTGCAATGTCAAGACGCGGCGGCGGGCCGATCCGGCGCTGTGCTAGACTTTCTTCATTCCGCAGGAAAATCCATCCGCCATGCTCAATCCCAAATTGCTCGATGAAATGTCCGCTCGCGTGTCCTCCCTGTTGGCGGCAACGCCGGCCGGCGACGTCGAGAAAAACATGCGCGCCGCGCTCGCCGGCCTGTTCGCCAAGCTCGATCTGGTGACCCGCGAAGAATTCGACGTGCAGCGCGAGGTTCTGCTGCGCACGCGGGAGAAGCTCGCGGCGCTCGAAGCGCGCGTCAGCGAACTGGAAGCGCGCAAGCAGCCCATCCCGCCGACCTCCGGCCAGTAAAACCACCCATGGCGCTCGCTGTTCTCCGCTCGCGGGCGCTGGCGGGTCTCGCTGCCCCCGAAGTGACCGTCGAAGTTCACCTCGCCTCCGGCCTGCCCTCATTCACCTTGGTCGGCCTGCCCGATACCGAAGTCAAGGAAGCCCGCGACCGCGTCCGCGCCGCGATCCAGAATTGCGGCTTCGAATTTCCGCAGCGGCGCATCACGGTCAACCTCGCGCCGGCCGATTTGCCCAAGGAATCGGGACGATTCGACCTGCCGATTGCGCTGGGCATCCTGATCGCCTCCGGCCAGGTCAAGGCGCCTGAACTCGACGCCCACGAATTCGCCGGCGAACTGGCGCTCTCGGGCGAGTTGCGCGCCGTGCGCGGCACCCTCGCGATGTGCGCCGCGATCCGCCACGAAGCCGGTAGCGATGGCAGCACGGCACGCGCCTTTGTCCTGCCGCTGGAAAGCGCGCCGGAAGCCGCATTGATCGAAGGCATGAGCATTCTGCCGGCGAAAAACCTGCTGCAGGTCTGCGCCCACCTCGCCGGCCGCGAGATGCTCGCCCCCTTCGCCGTGCCACCAGCGCCGACTTTTGCCCACTACCCCGATCTGGCCGAAGTCAAAGGCCAGGCGCAGGCCAAGCGCGCGCTC
>JBAZOF010000308.1:0-3053 GCA_041648855.1 Sulfuritalea sp.
GCTTCGTAGGCTTCGATCGCCTTGCGCAGCTTGTCCGGCAGCGGGCGCGATGTCTTGCTTTCCGGATCGGCGTTGACGTAGACGATCTCGCCGCTGATCAGGCGTTCGCCGTCGCGGAAGATGCCCATTTCAAACGTCATGCTCGAATTGCCGAGCTTGGCTGCGCGCACGCAGACGTCGATGATTTCGTCGAAGCGCGCCGAGCCGTGGTAGTTGATCACGCTGCGCACGGCGAACAGGTCGCCGCCGGTGCCGGCGATGCCTTCCGGGTAGGGCAGGCCGATGGCGCGCCAGTATTCGGTGACGCCGACGTCGAAGTAGGTCAGGTAGTGGCCGTTGAAGACGATGTTCTGCGGATCGACTTCGGCCCAGCGCACGCGCAGCGGGTAACGCAGGCGGAAGGCGGCGAGTCCAGAGGGAGTGGTCATGGCGGGTCCCCTTGAGGTTGTCGGTTGGAATCCGGTTCGCGGCTACGCTTCGTCGGTCAGCAGCGAGACGCCGAGCAGGGCGCGGCGCTTGAGCCACGGGCTGGGACGGTAGCGCGGATCGCCGTAGAAATCCTGCATGGCTTCGAGGATGGTCAGCACGTTCCTGGCGCCCAGCGCATCGCCGAAGGCCAGCGGGCCCTTGGGGTAGGCGAGGCCGAGCGTGACTGCGCGGTCGATGTCGGCCGGCTTGGCGACGCGCTGCTGGGCGATGTCGCAACCGATGTTCACGATGCAGGCGACGATGCGCTGGGCGACGAAGCCGCCGCTGTCGCGGATCACCGTGACGGGCGTGCCGTCGGCGGCGAACAGGGCATGGGCGGCGTCGCGCATCGCGGGCGTGGTCAGCGGCGTCGTCATCAGCGTGCGGCGCGGGCTCTTGCCCGCCGTGATGCCGAACAGGCAGTCGATGGCGACGGTGCGCTCGGGGTTGAGGCCCTTGGTTACGCAGGCCGTGGTGGCGTCCACGCCCAGCGGGGTGATGATGCACAGGGCATCCTCGCTGGGCTCGTAGTCGGTTTCGACCGCGATGCCGGCTGCGGCGGCGATCTTGCGCACGGTTTCGCCCCATGCCGGGTGGGTCTGGCTGACCCAGACGCTGGCCGGCTTGGCGGTCGGCACAATGGCCACGGGCATCGCCGCGGGAGCGCCGTTGGCGTAGGTATAGAAGCCGCGGCCGGTCTTGCGCCCCAGCAGGCCGCCGGCCAGGCGTTGTGCCGCCAGTGCCGAGGGACGGTAGCGCGGCTCCTGGTAATACTGGTGGTAGATGGATTCCATCACCGGCTGCGAAACGTCGAGTCCGGTGAGATCGAGCAGTTCGAAAGGGCCCATGCGGAAACCCGCGACCTCGCGCATGATGCGGTCGATCTCCCAGAAATCCGTGACGCCTTCGCCG
The DNA here is from genome assembly GCA_041648855.1 of Sulfuritalea sp. Lineage (GTDB taxonomy): Bacteria > Pseudomonadota > Gammaproteobacteria > Burkholderiales > Rhodocyclaceae > Sulfuritalea. The sequence continues at coordinate 1,381 of JBAZOF010000308.1, forward strand.
AGGATGCGCAGCGCTTCGGTGGCGAAACCGCGGCCGGCATGATTGACGATGAAGCCCGGCGTGTCGCGGGCGGCGACCGCGGTGTGGCCCATGCGCCGGCCGAGCGCCAGCAGCGCCTCGCAGACCCACGGCGCGGTGAGCAGGCCGTCGATCACCTCGACGATCTTCATCAGCGGCACGGGATTGAAGAAGTGGAAGCCGCCGACGCGCTCCGGCCGTTTGCAGGCCGCGGCGAGCGAGGTCACCGACAGCGACGAGGTATTGGTGGCGAGGATGCAATCGGCGCCGATGATGTCTTCCAGTTGCTGGAACAACTGCTTCTTGACGTCGAGGTTCTCGACGATGGCCTCGATGATGACTTGTGCCGAAGCCAGTTCATCGAGGCGGGGCACGACTTCCAGCTTGGCCGTTGCCGCGTCGAGCGCCTCTGCCGAGATCTTGCCTTTCTCGGCCAGCTTGCCCAGCGTGCCGACCACGGTTTCGCGCGCGTTCGCCGCGGCGCCGTGCAGGGCGTCGAACAGCAGCACGCGAATGCCGGCCTGCGCCGCGATCTGGGCAATGCCGCGGCCCATGGCGCCGGTGCCGACGATGCCGATGCAAAGGGAAGGCGACTGGATGTCGACGGGCATTGGAGTCTCCATGGATTGTTGCGTGCCCGGCCTGCCAGCAGCGGGCCGGGCGGGCGTTCAGTGACCTACCAGAGCTTCCACCACGGCTCCGCGCGGTTGAGGCCGCGTGCGTAGTACTCGCTCTTGGGGAAGTTCTTGCGCATCACGCGCTCGGCGTCGTCGCGCAGGTCGTTCATGCCGAGGTGATCGTAGGCCTTGATCATGACGAACAGGGCCTCTTCGTTGGCGGGTGCGTCGGGGTAGGTCTTGATCGCGACTTGCGCGCGGTTGACCGCGGCGACGTAGGCCTCCCGCTTCATGTAGTAGCGGGCGACATGCACTTCATGCGAGGCCAGCGCATTGACCAGGTACTTCATGCGCGCCGTGGCGTCCGGCGTGTAGCGGCTCTCGGGATACTTGTTCACCAGCACCTTGAAGGCATCGAAGGACTCACGGGCCGCCTTGGGATCGCGCTCGGTGAGATCCTGCAGGCTGACGTAGCCGAGCAGGCCGAGGTCTTCGTTGAAATTGGACAACCCCTTCAGGTAGTAGGCGTAATCGACGTTGGGATGGTTCGGGTGCAGGCGGATGAAGCGGTCGCAGGCTGCGATGGCCGATGCGGGCTCGGCCTGGCGGTAATAGGCGTAGGCGACTTCGAGCTGGGCTTGCTGCGCGTAACGGCCGTAGGGGAAGCGCGCTTCGAGCTTCTCGAAATATTTGACCGCCTTGTCGTAGGCGCCGTCGTTCATGGCGTCCTTGGCTTCGCTATAGAGTTTGTTGGCGGACCAGCCGGCAGTTTCGTCGACCGCTTCCGGCAGCAGGCCGCAACCGCCGAGGAGGGTCGAGCCGAGAACGGCGCCGATGACCACGATGGGGGCGAGCGCCCGCAGGAATGCCGTTAAACTACGCATGGTGAAAACCTCGCATCAAGATGCGGCCGATTATAGCCGAAGCCCCGACCCGACCCCGAGCGTCGAAATCCCCGCGGAGTGCGCCGGCTGGCGGCTCGACGCCGCATTGGCGAAGCTCTTTCCCGAGCATTCGCGCAGTCGTTTGCAGGGCTGG
>JBAZOF010000309.1:0-3051 GCA_041648855.1 Sulfuritalea sp.
CAAGATCACCGGCGGCAAGATCTTCATTTCCGCCGGCGAACACGACATGGCGGAGAACATCGTGCATCTGGTGCTGGCCCGCCTGCCCGATGCGCCGGTCGGCACCAAGGGCATCTCGCTATTCGTGGTGCCGAAGTTCATTCCCAATGCCGATGGCACGCTGGGCGCGCGCAATCCCATCACCTGCGGTGCGCTCGAGGAAAAGATGGGCATCCATGGCAACTCGACCTGCCAGATGAACCTGGACGACGCCACCGGCTGGCTGATCGGCCAACCGAACAAGGGCCTCAATGCCATGTTCGTCATGATGAATGCGGCGCGTCTCGGCGTCGGCATGCAGGGTTTGGGGCTGACCGAGGTCGCCTTCCAGAATGCGCTGGCCTATGCCAAGGAGCGGTTGCAGATGCGCAGCCTGTCGGGCCCCAAGGCGCCCGACAGGCCGGCCGATCCGATCATCGTCCATCCCGACGTGCGGCGCATGCTGCTGACGGCGAAGGCCTATGCCGAGGGCGGCCGCGCCTTCTCGTCCTTCATCGCGCTGCAGATCGATCGGGAACTGAATCATCCCGACGAAGACGTGCGCAAGGAGGCCGCGGACCTCGTCACGTTGCTGACGCCTATCGTCAAGGCCTTCATGACCGACAACGGCTGGATTTCCACCTCGGAAGCCCTGCAGGTTTTCGGCGGCATGGGCTTCATCCGCGAGACCGGCATGGAGCAGTATGTGCGCGACGCCCGCATCAACATGATTTACGAGGGCACCAACACCATCCAGTCGCTCGACCTGCTCGGCCGCAAGATCCTGATGGACAACGGCGCCAAGCTGAAGAAGTTCGGCGCCTTGGTGCAGGCCTTCGTCGAGGAAAACGGCACCGATGAAGCCATGAACGAGTTCGTCACGCCATTGGCCGATCTCGGCGACAAGGTGACCAAGCTGACCATGGAAATCGGCATGAAGGCCATGCAGAACCAGGACGAGGTCGGCGCCGCCGCGGTTCCCTATCTGCGCGTGGTCGGCCATTTGGTCTACAGTTACTTCTTCGCCCGCATGGCCAAGATCGCACTGGCCAAGCAGGATTCCGGCGATACGTTCTACAAGGCCAAGCTCGCCACCGCGCGTTTCTACTTTGCCCGCCTGTTGCCCGAGACGGCCATGCTGATCCGCCAGGCGCGTTCCGGCGCCAAGCCGCTGCTCGATCTCGAAGCCGAACTGTTTTAGGGAGCCAAGTCCGTCATTCCGGCGAAAGCCGGAATCCAGTGCAGCGAAAGGCCTGGACCCCGGCGTTCGCCGGAGTGACGAATGAATAAGCGCGTTGTCAATAAAGGAGCATCATGAGCAATTTCATCGTCAAGAAAGTCGCCGTGCTCGGCGCCGGCGTGATGGGCGCGCAGATCGCGGCCCACTGCGTCAATGCCAAGGTTCCCGTGGTGTTGTTCGACCTGCCGGCCAAGGAAGGTGCGAAAAATTCCATCGTCCTGAAGGCCATCGAAGGCCTCAAAAAACTCAGCCCTGCGCCGCTGGGCAACAAGGATGATGCGGCCTGCATCGAAGTGGCGAACTACGACGACAACCTCGAACTGCTGAAGGGCTGCGACCTGATCATCGAGGCGATCGCCGAACGCATGGACTGGAAGCACGACCTGTACAAGAAGGTCGCGCCCTTCATCGCGCCGAATGCGATCTTCGCCTCGAATACTTCGGGCCTCTCGATCACCGCGCTGTCGGACGGCTTCGACGATGGATTGAAGGCGCGCTTCTGCGGCGTGCACTTCTTCAACCCGCCGCGCTACATGCATCTGGTCGAACTGATCCCGACCGCGGCGACCCGGCCGGAGATTCTCGACCAGCTCGAAGGCTTCCTGGTCACCACGCTGGGCAAGGGCGTGGTGCGGGCCAAGGACACGCCCAACTTCATCGCCAACCGCGTCGGCGTCTTCAGCATGATGGCGACGATCCACGAGGCCGAAAAGTTCGGACTGTCGTGCGACGTGGTCGATGACCTCACCGGCTCCAAGCTCGGTCGCGCCAAGTCCGGCACCTTCCGCACCGCCGACGTGGTCGGCCTCGACACCATGGGCCACGTGATCAAGACCATGCAGGACACGCTGCCGAACGATCCCTTCGCGGCGATCTACAAGACGCCGGAAGTGCTGACCAAACTCGTCGCCGCGGGCGCCCTCGGCCAGAAGACCGGTGCCGGTTTCTACAAGAAGGTCGGCAAGGAAGTGCAGCGCCTCGATTTCGCCACGGGCCAGTACGTGGCGGGCGGCGGCAAGGCCGACGACCTCGTGGCGCGGATCCTCAAGGAAAAGGATCCGGCCAAGCGCATGAAGGCGCTGCACGATTCGACCAACCCGCAGGCGCAATTCCTCTGGGCCATCTTCCGCGACGCCTTCCACTACATTGCGGTGCATCTGGAAGCCGTTGCCGACAATGCGCGCGACATCGATTTCGCCATGCGCTGGGGCTTCGGCCAGAAGCTCGGCCCCTTCGAGACCTGGCAGGCCGCCGGCTGGCATCAGGTCGCCAACTGGGTCAAGGAAGACATCGACGCCGGCAAGGCGCTGTGTTCCGCACCGCTGCCGGCCTGGGTGTTCGACGGGCGTAACGGCGTCCATGGCGCCGACGGTTCCTGGTCGCCGGCGCGCAAGACCAATGTGGCCCGCTCCACGCTGCCCGTGTATCTGCGCCAGCGCTTCCGCGCCCCGGTGCTGGGCGAAGAGGCCGTCGACGGCACGACCGCCGGCATCACGGTGTTCGAGGACGAATCGGTGCGCATCTGGCATGAGGACGACGGCGTGCTGATCCTGTCGCTCAAGACCAAGATGCACGTCATCGGCGCCGGCGTCATCGCCGGGCTGGCGAAGGCCATCGCGGAAGCGGAACAGCACTACAAGGGCCTGGTGATCTGGGGTGCGGACGCGGCCGAAGGCGGTGCATTCTCCGCCGGCGCCGACCTGCAGTCGATGCTGCCGCTGTTCATGTCGGGCGGCGTCAAGGCCATCGAACCCGAAGTCGTCAAGCTGCAGAATGCCCTGCAGGCGATGAAG
>JBAZOF010000310.1:0-3048 GCA_041648855.1 Sulfuritalea sp.
CTGGCTCAACCGCGTCGTCGGCGAAAAGCACAACATCGCCTGCCCGTCGGCCCTGATCGGCGCCAGCAACTTCTTCGAGTTGGCCGTCGCCGCCGCCATCAGCCTGTTCGGCTTCGAATCCGGTGCCGCGCTGGCGACCGTGGTCGGCGTGCTGATCGAAGTGCCGGTGATGCTGCTGGTGGTCAAGGTCGTAAATTCCAGCAAGGGCTGGTACGAAGCGCGCGGGTGAGTCATGCGATGAGGCCGCCGTTGCTGGAAGTGTCCGGCTTGACTGTCGAAACAGGCGGCCATCGCCTGCTCGAAGGCATCGATCTGACCGTACGCTGCGGCGAAGTACATGCGCTGGTGGGGGCGAACGGCTCGGGCAAGACCACGCTGGCCCGGTTCCTGATGGGCGCGGAGGGATACCGTGGCAGTGCGGGTGCCGTACGCTTCGATGGCACCGACCTGCTGGCCCTGCCCATGCACGAGCGTGCGCGGCGCGGCATCGCAATCGCTTGGCAGGAGCCCGTTGCCCTCGAAGGCCTGAGCATCGCCGATTACCTCGGTTGCGGCCCGGTGCGGCATCCGGCCGCCGCCTGCCTCGAACAGGTCGGCCTTGACCCGGCGGAGTATCTGCCGCGCCCTCTCGACCTCAGCCTGTCGGGCGGCGAGCGCCGGCGCATCGAATTGGCGGCAGTGCTGAGCCTCGGTCCCCGGTTGGCGATCCTCGACGAGCCGACGGCGGGCATCGATCTTTCCTCGCTGCCGCTGATCGAGGCGGCGATTCCGGCGTTGCGTCGGGCCGGCGCGGCCGTGCTGCTGATCACCCACGAGGAGACGCTCGCCCGCCAGGCCGACGTTGCCTCGCAAATCTGCGGCGGGCGCATCGTCTGCAGTGGCGAGCCCGGACGCGTGGTGGAGCGTTACAAGCACCGCGTCTGCAACACCTGCGAAGGGCGGCGCTGCCATGACTGAGCTACGCGCGCTGCGTGACGCATTCGCGATGATCGGCGAGGACCCGGCGGCGGTGCTGGCACCCGATACCGCCCACCTGATCGCGCACGGCCATCAAGTCATCAGCAGCCAGTCGATCCCCGGCATTCGACTCGAGACGCACGGCGAGGAAGACTGCATCAAGGTGCGGCTCGACATCGAGCCGGGCGCGAACATCGAGAAGCCGATCCATCTGTGCTTCGGCCTGTTCGAGCGCTTCGGCACCCAGAATGTCGATCTTGTGCTGACGCTGGGTGCCGGCGCGCGAGCCACGGTTTGGTCGCACTGCCTGTTCACGCTGCCGCAGGCTGCTCGCCACTCGATGACGGCGCGCGTCGAACTTGGGCCGGATGCCGAGTTGAGGAGTAACGAGACCCACTACCACGGCCTGTCCGGCCTTATCGAGGTCATACCGCATGCCATCGTGCGTGTCGGGCCGCGTGCTCGCTACATCGCCGACTTTGCGCTGGTCCAGGGCCGGGTCGGCACCCTCGATATCGATTACGCGGTCGCGGTTGAGGAAGGCGGCGTGGCGGAGCTGACGAGCAAGGTCTATGGCCATCTTTCCGACCGCATCCGCATCCGCGAGACGGTGAGCCTCGACGGCGCGGGTGCGCGCGGCCTGGTCAAGACTCGCGTGGCGGTGGAAGACGATGCCAGCGCCGAAATCGTCGGCGCCACCCATGGCAACGCGCCCGCCGCGCGCGGCCACGTGGACTGCATGGAAATCGTTCGCGGCCGGGCGACGGCGCGCGCGGTGCCCGAGGTCAGCGTCAGCCACCCCGAGGCCAAGGTGACCCACGAAGCAGCCATAGGCAGCGTCGATGCGCGGCAGCTCGAAACCCTGATGGCACGCGGTTTAGCCCCCGACGATGCGGTCGACCGCATCGTTCTCGGCATGCTGCGTTAAAGTCCGGACGAGGAGACAGCCATGACCCAACCCGCCGCCAAAATGGAATTCGACGTCGCGGCGCACCGCGTCGATGCGCACGGCACGGTCGCGCGCAGCGAGGCTGGCGACTGATCGCCATGGAAGTCATCGCTACCGCCGCTGGCCTTATTTGTGACCCTGGCTATTTCGCTGCTGGGCCTGGGTGGCGCAGTGCTTTAAGTGCCGATCCTGATCCAGATGCTCTTCAATTAGGCGCTGGCCAAGTTCTTGGGGTGCTGATCAAAGTGTCGGTGATGTTGCTGATGATGAGGCTGGTCAATGCCAGCAAGGGTTGGTACGAACATGGCTGAAATCATTCTCGAATCGACGCTGACCTGCCCGCTGTGCGGGCATGTCAAAACCGAGACCATGCCCACCGACGCCTGCCAGTGGTTCTACGAGTGCACAGGCTGCCGCGCGCTGCTCAAGCCCAAGCCGGGAGATTGCTGCGTCTTCTGTTCTTACGGCACCGTGCCCTGTCCGCCGATTCAGGACCAGCGCGGCTGTTGCGCCAAAGGCTGACATGCGCTGCCTGACCGACGCCTGGAACGCCCACGAAGTCGAATTGCGCCGCTTCCTGCGCCATCGCGCACGCAGCGAGGCTGAGGGCGACGATCTGTTGCAGGACGTATTCCTGCGCGCCATGCGTCAGCCAAACGGACTTTGCGGCATCGACAATCCGCGCGCCTGGCTGTTTCATGCGGCGCGCAACCTGCTGATCGACCGCCTGCGCCTGGCCAAGGATCAGGTTCCGCTGCCGGACGACCTGGCGGCCGAGATCGACCCTGCGCCCCCCGCGGTGGATGGCCTCGCCCAATGCCTGCCCCGCGTGCTGAGCGAGCTTTCTCCCGAGGACAGGGATGCCATCACCTGCTGCGACATCGAGGGCATGACCCAGAAGGATTACGCCGTGCGCATCGGCCTCGGTTTGCCGGCCGCCAAGTCACGCGTGCAGCGCGCCCGCGCCCGGCTCAAGGCGCGCATGACCGAAGCCTGCCAGGTCAAGTTCGACGACAGCGGCGAAGTCTGCTGCTTCGTCCCGCGCCCGCCCGAAGCGTGACCGGGCCGCGGCGCGTCGCCTGCGCCGAACCCTGATCACAGCCCCAAAAGTCGGCGCTGGCGAGACGGCGGCGCCGTTCAGT
>JBAZOF010000311.1:0-3046 GCA_041648855.1 Sulfuritalea sp.
CCGTCTGCGTCGCGAACTGGTCAGGCCCGGCGGGCGCCACGGCGAGTTCGGCCGGCACATGATTCTCGGTGGTGTCTTCGATCGCATCGGCGATGGGGTGTTTCTCGCAGACGCGACGAGCGGCTTCTATGTCGAAGCCAACGACAGGGCCTGCGAGCTGCTCGGCTATTCGCGCGACGAAATCCTTGGTCGGCATGTCTGGGAGATTTCGACCAGTTTCGCCGACGCCGCGGCTTGGCGGGTCTGGAGCGCCGGCCTGACGGAACAGGTGCGCGTGGTCAATACCGACTACCGGCGCCACGACGGCAGCCTGCTCCCGGTGGAGGTTCGCGTTTATCAGGTACTCGACGGCGAGCGCTTGCTGCATGTGGCGATTCTTCGCGATTTGTCGGCCACGCGCCGGATCGAAGCCGCGCTGCGCGAGGGCGAACGCTACTACCGGCACGTGATCGACAGTGCCGTTGACGGCTACTTCGCCATGGATCCCCAGCGACGCTTCATTGAAGTCAATGACACGCTGTGCGATCTGTTCGGCTATGCCCGCGAGGAATGGCTGGGACAAACGCCGATCGGCTTCATCGCCGAGGAGAGTCGTGCCGAGTTGATCGCCCAGATGCAGCGCATCGACACCACCGATCGGCGCCGTTATCAACTGCTCGCTCGGCGCAAGGATGGCACTACCTTTCCCATCCTGCTCAACAACACGACGCATCGCAACGAACGGGGCGAGATCGTCGGCTCCTTCGGCTTCATCACCGACCTCACGCCGATCGTCGAAGCACAGCGCGCCGTTGCCGAGTCGGAGCGGGAGCTGCGCGGCATCCTCGACGACCTGCAGGATACCTACTACCGCACCGACCAGACCGGAACGATCGTGCGCGCCTCGCGCTCCGTCGAACAAATGCTCGGCTATACGGCGGAGGAGATGCTGGGCCGCAAGCTGGCCGATTTTTACTGCTCGCAGGCCGACCGCGACGAGTTTCTCGCCAAGATGCAGGCCAATGGCGGCCATATCGTCGGTGGCGAGTCGCGCTTGCGGCACCGGGACGGCCACGAGCTGTGGGTGCTCACCACAGCGCATTTCATTCGCGATGCGGCCGGCAATATCCTCGGCGTCGAGGGCACCACCCGCGACAACACCCGGCAGCGTCGCGCCGAAGAAGAACTGCGACTGGCGGCAAAAGTGTTCGAGAGCAGCGGTGAGGCGATCATGATCACCGACGCCGAAGGCTGCATGATCTCGGTCAACCAGGCGTTTTCACGGATTACCGGCTACGCCGCCGCCGATGCCGTCGGCCGCAACGCCAGCATGCTGGCATCGGGCAGGCACAGCCGCGAGTTCTTTGCCGAGATGTGGCGCGCGTTGCTCGGCAGCGGCTACTGGCATGGCGAGATATGGAACCGGCGCGGCAATGGCGAGGTCTTTCCCGAGTGGTTGAGCATCTCGTCGGTACGCGATGCCGAGGGAAAAATTACGCATTTCGTCGGGATCTTTTCCGACATCAGCGAACGCAAGGCGGCCGAAGCGAAGATCGCGTTCCTCGCCCATCACGATCCGCTGACCGGCCTGCCCAACCGCCTGCTGCTGAAGGACCGCATGGAACAGGCCATCGTCCATGGCGAGCGCAGTGGCAACAAGGTGGCGCTGCTGTTCGTCGATCTCGATCGCTTCAAGGCGGTGAATGACGCCTTCGGCCATCCAGTGGGTGACACGCTGCTGCGCGAGTCGGCGCAGCGCCTGCTGGGCTGCGTGCGCGACTCCGACACCATCAGCCGGCACGGCGGAGACGAATTCCTCGTCGTGCTCACCGATCTGACCAGTTCAGAGGTGCCGGCCCAGATTGCCGGCAAGATCATGGCGACGCTGGGGGAACCCTTCCACATCGAAGGGCACGAGGCGACGATCTCGGCCTCCGTCGGCATTGCGGTGTATCCGGAAGACGGCGCGGCTTTCGACGAGTTGCTGAAGAAGGCCGACATCGCCATGTACCACGCCAAGGAAGCCGGCCGCAACGCCTTCCGCTTCTACACCGAGCGCATGAACGCCGATGCGCAGGCCCGGCTCGATCTGCACAGCCGCCTGCGCCGGGCAGTGGAGCGCGGGGAGTTCGTGCTGTATTACCAGCCGCTGGTCGATCTGAAGAGCGGCCGCATCGTCGGCGGCGAAGCGCTGCTGCGCTGGCAGAGCCCCGAGAACGGACTGATCGAGCCGGAACATTTCATTACCGCCGCCGAGCACAGCGGCCTGATCGTGCCGCTCGGCGAATGGGTGTTGCGGGAAGCCTGCCGCGAGCTCGCGCACTGGCACGCGCAAGGCTATCTGGAACTTTCAATGGCAGTGAATATCTCCGCCATCCAGTTCCGCCGCGGCGATGTCGAGGAGACGGTGCTGCGCGCGCTGGACGCCGCCGGCGCGACGCCTGCGGCGCTGGAACTGGAACTTACCGAATCGATCCTGATCGACGGCGCCGAACAGGTGCTGGCGACCATCACGCGCCTGCAGGCGCTGGGTGTGCGGCTGGCGATCGACGATTTCGGTACCGGTTATTCCAGCCTCGCCTACCTCAAGCGCTTCGCGGTGGACAAGCTGAAAATCGACCAGTCCTTCGTGCGCGACATCGTGACCGACCAGGACGATGCGGCGATCGTGCGCGCCGTGATCCAGATGGCCCGCAGCCTCGGCCTGAAGGTGCTGGCCGAGGGCGTCGAGAGCGAAGCCGTGGCTGTCGAACTGCGCGCCATGGATTGCGATCTGGTGCAGGGCTACCATTTCGGCCGGCCCATGCCGGCGGTGGAATTTCGCCGCCTGATCGGTACGGAACCGGGCTAGCCGGCTACTTTCCCTTCGTCCACGAATCCTTCAGCGTCACCGCGCGGTTGAACACCGGCGCGCCAGGTTTGGAGTCGATCCGGTCGGCGACGAAATAGCCGTGGCGCTCGAACTGGAACCGGGCATCGCGTGCCGCTTCCTGCAACGAAGCTTCGAGTTGTGCGGTGATGACGACCTTCGAATTCGGGTTGAGATCGGCGATGAAGTCGTCTCCGT
>JBAZOF010000312.1:0-3038 GCA_041648855.1 Sulfuritalea sp.
AGGACGCGATGCATGCCCCAGATCGTCAGCGGATGGCGCAGGCCTTCGTAGAACCAGGTGTAGGCGCCGAGGATGCGCTCCGGAGTGCTGCGATCGGCGTCCTGCCAGCGCCGACTCTCGCGCAGGCTCAGGCCGCGCGCCGCCAGCTCGCGGCGCAGCGCCGGATGCAGGCTGCCGTGGGCGATCAGCAGTACGTCACGCGTCATGCGGGGCGATGGAAGAAGAACACGTTCTTGCGGATCAGCGAGAAGTCCAGCGCGAAACCCTTCGCCACCAGCCCGGCGAACATCTCCGACAGCACGCGGTCGCCGAGCACATCGGGATGGGTTTCGACGCAGATCTTGTTCACCGTCGACAGCTCGGCGCCGGCGAAGAACTCGGCTTCGCCGCCCTCGATGTCCACGATCAGGAAGCTGGGCTTGACCCGCGCCAGTTCGTTGTTGAGGTCGATCTGCTTGACCGTGATCGAGCGCCCGCCGGTGCGGTGCGCGGAAGAGGCCCAGAAGTCGTCCTCGAGGTGGAACTCGCGTTCGCCGTTACCCTTCGCCAGCAGCGCGTTGATCAGCGTCGGCGCCACGTCGTTTTTTGCATGGGTTTCGCGGATCAGCGGAATCAGCTCCGGGTTGGCCTCGTAGGCGAACACCTTCGCCGCCCCGGTGCGCTTGGCGCAGTAGGCGGACAGGAAGCCGAGCCCGGCGCCGACTTCGAAAACGATGTCGTCGGCCGCCAGGCGCTTCGAGATGATCTCGATTTCCTTCGCTTCGTAATCGCCCAGGTAGATCTCGCGGGCGATGCCCGGTGAGACCAGTTTGTGCTTCACCGGCAGCAGCACGCCGTGGTTGTCGGCCCAGTCGGGCTGACGGAAGCGCCAGGCGAATTTCTTCAGCTTGCGGGCGGTGCGGCTGTTTCTGCGCATGATTTATTCCCTGTATTTTTTGATCGTGGCCGGCACGCCGGCGACCACCGCATAGGGCGGCACATCCTCGCGCACCACGGCACCCGCGGCCACCACCGCGCCGTCGCCGATCGTGACGCCGGCCAGGATGACCGCGTTGGCGCCAAGCCAGACATCGCGGCCGATGCGTATCGGCCGTACATCCACCGGCTGCGAACGGATGGTCGCGCCGCGCGCATGGCGGTGCTGGTAGGAGATGATGCGCACGCCGGGCCCGATCAACGTGTCGTCGCCGATATCGACGCCGCCGGTGCCATTGACGATGCTGAAGTTGTTGACCTCGACCCGGTCGCCCAGCCTGACGCCGCCGTCGCCGCCCTGCACATAGGCGTAGCGGTTCAGCGTCACCTTGTCGCCGAAGCGCACACCGGGGCTGCGCGAGGCGTCCACCGAGGCATCGGCGTGGATCTTGCACCCGCACCCCAGCTCGATCTTCTCCTGGCCCTTGATATAGGCGGAGAAGGACACCCGGTTGCCGGCGCGGCGCTGTTGCAGAATGAAGAGGAAGTGTCTCAGCGGATTCACCCGATGTGCCCCAGGCAATTTTCGTGATCGAGCGTCAAGTCTAAAAGAAACCGGCGCCGCCCCGCGCTATTTGAGCAGGGTTTCATAGACGGCTTCCAGGCGCGCGACGCGTTCGCGCAGGTCGTAGTGTTCGCGCACGCGGCGCTGCGCGGCGGCGCCCAGCCGTCGCCGTTCCGCTTCGTCCTCCACCAGAGCCATGACGGCGCGGGCCAGGGCGGCGACGTCTCCGGGCGGCACGCGGATGCCGAATTCGCCGTCGCCGAGCACTTCCGCAGCGCCTCCGACATCGCTGATGATCACCGGAGGGCCGGCGGCCATCGCTTCCAGCATCGCCAGCGACAAACCCTCCCACAGCGATGGCATGACATAGAGATCGAGGCTGCGCAGGATCTCGGCGACGTCGCTGCGCGAGCCCGCAAAGCGTACCTTGTCGCTGACGCCGGTCGCCGTTGCCACCCGCTCCAGTTCGCCGCGCAGGCGGCCGTCGCCGACGATCAGCAGGCGCAGGCGCCGCTGGAGGTCTTCGGGCGCGGTCTCCAGCATCAGGCCGAGGGCGCGGATGATGTTGGCGTGCCCCTTCTGTTCTTCCAGGCGGCCGATGCAGCCGATCAGGAAATCGTCCGCCGCGTAGCCCAGGCGCTGCTTGGCGGCAGCCTGCGACAGCGGCGTGTCCACCCGCGACAGGTCGATGCCGTTGGGCAGCAGCAGCACGCGTCCGGGGTCGAGCTGGTCATGTTCGATCACGTCGCTGCGGGCTTCGGCGGAAACCGCGATGACCAGGCCGCGGCCGCGGCCCAGCCAGCGATTGAGCAGGCTGCGATGCCACTTGCGGCGCACATAGGTGTTATGCACCGTGGCGATCGCCGGGATGCCGGCGAGGCGCGCCGCGAGGCGGCCGTAGAGATTGGCGTGGTAGAGATGGCAGTGCACCAGGTCGATGCGCTGTTCGCGCATCAGCCGGGCCAGCGCTAGCACCGTGCCGATGCTGAAGCGCTTGCCGCGGCGCTCGAGGCAGATCACCGGCACGCCGCCGGCCTCGATCATCGCGGCCAACTCGCCGCGCTCCTGGATGCAGCAAACTACCGATTCGTAGCGCTCTGCATCGAGGTGGCGGACGATGCTGGCCAGCAGGTGCTCGGCGCCGCCGGTCGGCAGCTGCGTGATGAGATGGAGGATGCGCTTCTTCATGGCGCAGGCGGCGTCGCCAGTGCCTGCTCGACTACCTGCCAGACGTGGTCGACGCCGATGTCGGCCATCGCGGCTTCGGGGGTGCAGCGATCGGCCAGCGGGTGGTCGATGGCGTAGAGGCAGGGATGATCGAGCGGCGCCAGCACCCGGCTCGGCGAGTAGCCGTGGTAGAGCGCGACCATCGGCCGGTGCAGCGCACCCATGATGTGGGTCGGCCCGGTATCGACGCCGACGTAGAGATCGACGCGGTTCATCAGTGCCGCGGTCTGGCGCAGCGTCAGGCGGCCGGCACAGAGCGTGGCGGCGCCGCCGAGTTCCGTGGCCAGTGCCGCAGTGCGTTCCTGCTCCAGCTCGCCGCCGAAAATCAGGA
>JBAZOF010000313.1:0-3037 GCA_041648855.1 Sulfuritalea sp.
GGTGTGGCTCTACACGCCCGAACTGTTCGAGGACGATGCGGTGGATGCCGCAGCCGTTGCCGCCGGCCTTGGCCCGGCCTGGTCGGAACTGCGCGAGCCCTGGCTGGCCGAGATGAGCGAGATCCTGGGCGAGGCGACGCTGGCCATGCCCGGCGAGGCGGCTTTCCGCAGCACCGGCAAGCGCGGACTGCACAGCGAGCACATGGGTTACCTGCTGGCCGAGATGCAATACCTGCAGCGTACCTATCCCGGCGGCGCGTGGTGACGGTTGTCGCTCCCATGTCCTGCGTCGAGAACGCATGGGCCGCACTGCACGAGGTGCTGGACCCCGAGGTGCCTGCACTTTCCGTGGTCGACCTGGGCCTGGTGCGCGACGTGATCGAGCACGACGACAGCCTGGAGATCGTGCTGACGCCGACCTACAGCGGCTGCCCGGCGACCGAAGTGATCGAGCGCAGCGTGATCGATGCCATCGAGGCTGCCGGCCTCGGTCCGGCTCGCGTGACGATGCGCCGGGCGCCCGCCTGGAGCAGCGACTGGATCAGCGCCGAGGGCAAACGCAAGCTGCTCGACTACGGCATCGCGCCGCCTGGTCCGGTACTCGCCGACGGCGCCGTGCCGATTCGAATCGTCGGCCGCCGCGCGGCGGCCGTGCCCTGTCCGCGCTGCGGCAGCGCGCACACCGAGCGCCTGTCCGCCTTCGGCTCCACCGCCTGCAAGTCGCTGCACCGCTGTCTCGATTGCCGCGAACCTTTCGAACACTTCAAACCCATTTGACCATGTCCACTCTGTTCCATGAACTGTGCGTGCGCAGCATCGAACCCGACACCGCCGAAGCGACGATCGTCAGCTTCGAGGTGCCTCCCGAGCTGCGCTCGGTGTTCGGCTTCACCCAGGGCCAGTACCTGACCCTGCGCGCCAACATCGACGGCCAGGACTTGCGCCGCTCCTATTCGATCTGCGCCGGCGTCGATGACGGCGAACTGCGCGTCGGTGTGCGCCGCGTCAAGGGCGGCCTGTTCTCCAACTGGATCAACGAACACCTGCGTCCCGGCGATCGCATCAGCGCCATGGCGCCGCAGGGGCGCTTCTTCGTTCCCATCGAGCCGCAGGCGAAACGCCACCACGTCGGCATCGCCGGCGGCAGCGGCATCACGCCGATACTTTCGATCATGAAGACCGTGCTGGCGCGAGAGCCACTGAGCCGCTTCACGCTGATCTACGGCAATCGCATGTTGCGCTCGACGATGTTCAAGGAAGAACTGGAAGACCTGAAGAACAAGTACATGACGCGGCTGTCGCTGCAGCACGTGTTCTCCGACGAGCCGACCGATTCGCCGCTCAACATGGGCGTGATGAACCGCGACAAGATCGGCGAGTTTCTCGCCACCGTGGTGCCAGCGCCGACTATCGACCACGTGTATGTCTGCGGCCCCTTCCAGATGAACGACGAGGCCGAAGCCGCGCTGCTGGCCGCGGGCGTGCCCCAAGCCGCCATCCACATCGAACGCTTCGGCGTCGCTCTCCCTGCCGGCAGTCCCGTGGGCGCGATGCTGCACGAGGCGCAGCCTGGCGACGCCGAGCAGGCGAAAGTGGTCATCATCCGCGACGGCATGCGGCGCGAGATCGAGTTCCGCAAGGACCAGCCCAGCATCCTCGACGCCGCGTCGGCGGCAGGGCTGGAAGTGCCGTTTTCCTGCACCTCGGGCGTCTGCGGCACCTGCCGCTGCAAGGTGGTCGAAGGCAAGGTGCGCATGGAGCGCAATTTCGCGCTGGACAAGGCCGAGGTCGCCAACGGCTTCGTCCTCGCCTGCCAGGCCCATCCGCTCACCGAGCGCGTGGTGCTGTCCTTCGACGAACGCTAGCGCGGCGCCTGTAAATAGACCGAACCACAAGACTTCCGATTCGTCATTCCGGCGAAGGCCCGAATCCAGCACGCACCTGGGTCCCGGCCTTCGCCGGGACGTCGGTCCAATTAGTGGCGCAGCTTGGCGTATGCCGCCAGCAGCCGCTGGTGCAGATCGCAACCCTTGAGGCCCATGCCCGGCGCCTCGATGCCGAAGAAGCGTTGCTCCTGCCGCAGCATCGCCTCGGCACTAGCTACGGTGTCGCGGCCGTAGAGATGTTCCAGCGCAGTGCGGTGCCCTTCGGCGCTGCCCAGGTCGAGCAGGGTTTCGATGCAACGATAGACGCGACGCCGGCCGGCGTCGAGTTGTTCGAAGTGGCGCACCCATTCGCAGCCCTCGCGGATCGCCTCCTCGTCGCCGATGGCCAGCGCCAGCAGGGTCTTCAATTCGCCGACGCGCAGGTCGCTCCATAGCGAGCCTTCATCCGCCGCGAGACCGATCAGTGCGGCGACGGGCCGCTGGTCCTGCACGTCGAGTTCGTTCAGCGTATCGAGCAGATCGGCGCATTCGTCGTCGTCCAGTTCCGGCAGGTGCAGGATGGCCTCGCGGATGGTATTGCCGACGCTGTTGTTCTCCCACTCCAGATCGTCGAGCGGGTAGATTTCCGACATGCCCGGCACCAGAATGCGACAGGCATAGACGCCGAGGTGCTCGAAATCGGCGATGTAGATGTCGTGGCTGGACCGATGCACGCGGTCAACCAGCCACTGGTAATCCTCGGCTGTCGAGTTTGACTCAGGGTTGCTGAAATTCCAGTCGCAGAATTCGAAATCCGGCGTATCGCCAAGGAAGTTCCAGCTGATGATGCCGCTCGAATCGACGAAATGGATCTCGATGTTGGGCGAGGCGGCGATTTCGTCCAGATCGAAACCGGGCGCGGGGAAGCCGGCGAGGGCGTCCAGACCACGGCCCTGGAGCAGTTCGGTGAGGGCGCGCTCGAGTGCGATCTCGAAGCGCGGATGGGCGCCGAAGCTGGAAAAGCAGCCCTGATCGTCGGGGTGCAACAGGGTGACGTTCATCACCGGGTATTCGCCGCCGAGCGAGGCATCCTTGACCAGGATGCCGAAACCGGCTTCGCGCAGGCCGCGAACGCCCGCGGCGATGCCCGGATAGCGGTCGATCACCTGCTG
>JBAZOF010000314.1:0-3016 GCA_041648855.1 Sulfuritalea sp.
TACCGACAAAATGCTCATGCCGACGACCTCGGGTCGAAGGCGTCGCGCACCGCGTCGGCGAACAGGTTGGCGGCCAGCACCAGGGCGAACATGAAGCTGAAGGCGGCCACCAGCGACCACCAGACCATGGGCTCGCGCGCCAGTTCCATGCGCGCCGTGTTGATCATGGTGCCAAACGATATCGTGCTCGGATCGACGCCGACGCCGACGTAGGACAGCACCGCCTCGGCCAGCACCAGGCCGGAGAAATCCATCACCAGCGAGATCAGCACGATGTGCATCAGGTTGGGCAGGATATGGCGGCGCATGATGGCGAAGCGCCCGACGCCGAAGGCCTGCGCCGCCTGGACGAACTCAAGCTCGCGCAGCTTCAGCGTCTCGCCGCGCAGGAGGCGCGCGACGCCGGTCCAGCTGGTCATGCCCAGGATCAGGCACAGCGCCAGCAGGCGCGCATCGGCGCGCTCGGCCGAAGTGGCGAACCACTGCGGATGGGTGTCGATGATGACCTGCATCATCAGCACCGCGGCGGCGATCAGCAGCACGCCGGGGATGGAACTCAGCGTGGTGTAGAGATACTGGATCACGTCATCGACCCAGCCGCCGACATAGCCGGCGAGGATGCCCAGCAGCACCGCCACCGGCAGCATCACCAGCGTGGTCAGGGTGCCGATCAGCAGGCCCGTGCGTATGCTTTTGAGCGACAGGTAGAGCACGTCCTGGCCCACCTTGTCGGTGCCGAAGACGTGGTAGCCGCCTCCCAGCGAGATCGCGATGCCGAACAGCAGCAGGATCGGCAGCAGGGTGAGCAGCACCGCGCCGGTCGCCGTACCTTGCGCCGTATCGCCACCTCCGTTCGCCCTGAGCTTGTCGAAGGGCCGCTTCGAGCCCCGTCCATGGTTCGACAAGCTCACCACGAACGGGAACCTACCGCGCAATTCCAACCCAAGCATTCGCACCAGTATCCACGCCAGCAGCAACCAGATCACCAGGCCGCCTGCGCATCCGCGCGAAACGCGGATGGCGATGTCGAACTCGTGATTGGAGAGGTCCTGCCCCAGGTGGGCGCCGCCGAACTTGAGCCGCGGAAACTCGCGCTGCGTCGAGTCCGCCAGCGCTTCCTTGGAATACAAATGCGTCGCCAGCGGCGCCGAATAGGTCTTTTCGGCGCGCAGGCGCAGATCGGACAGCAAGGCATCGAGCGCCGAATTCACTTCCACGGCATAGCGCGCCGTGGTGCCCGGTTGATCCGGCAGCCGCGCCCGGTAGTGCAGCGAATCGAGCAGGCCGATCAGGACGAAGACGGCGAGCACCGTCGCCGCCGCCATCGCCACGCTGTTCTTCGCCACCCGCGCCCAGGCCGCACGCAGGGCGTCCTGCCGCCGCGCCCAGAGCGTGAGCGCGACGATCACGGCGATGAGGACGAACAGCAGCGCGTCCGACCAGAGCACGACCGGCTGAAAGCTCATTGCAGCCGCACCCGCGGATCGGCCAGCGTATATGAGATGTCGGTCAGCAGCAGGCCGACGATGTAGAGCACCGAGCCGATGAAAACCATCGAGCGCACCACGGCGAAATCCTGCGCGTTGATCGCGTCGATGGTGTAGCTGCCCAGGCCCGGCACGCCGAAAAAGGATTCGGTCAGCAGGCTGCCCATGAACAGCGTCGGGATCACCACGACGACGCCGGTGAGGATGGGAATCAGCGCGTTCCTCAGCACGTGGCGGAACAGCACCACGCGCTCGGGCAAACCCTTGGCGCGCGCGGTGCGCACGTAATCGCGGGTGATCTCTTCGAGGAAGATGGTGCGATACCAGCGCGTCGAACTGCCGATGCCGCCGATCACGCCGATGATCACCGGCAGGATGAGGAATTTCGCCGCGTCCAGCCCGCCGCTGTAGCCCGAGATCGGCACCAGGTGCCAGACCTTGGACACCAGCCATTGCCCGCCGATGATGTAGAACAGGCCCGAGATCGACATCATCGCCACGCACAGCACCACGCCGGCGAAATCGAGCGTGGTGGCGCGGAAGAACACCAGCAGAAGCGCGAAGGAAATCGCCACGAAGAGGCCGAGGACGAAGGTCGGCACGGCGATCGCCAGGCTCGGCCCCATGCGCTGGCCGATCTCGCGCGCGATGTCGCGGCCGTCGTCGGCGCGGCCGAAATCGCCGGCGAACATGCGCACCGACTTGCTGAAGAAGATCGTGTCGGTCAGTGCCGCGCTGCCCGCCGCCGCCGCGTTCCACACCAGCGGCTTGTCGTAGCCGCGCTCGGCCTTCCACTTCTGGATCGCCTCCGGCGTCACGCGCTTGACGCCGAGTTGCATGCGCGCCATGTCGTCCGGCGTGTTCACCACGAAGAACAGGGCGAAGGTCAGCAGATTCACGCCGATCAGGATCGGGATCGCATACAGCAGGCGGCGGATGATGTAGGCGAGCATCAGGGATTCAGAACATCGCGGCCCAGCAGCATGGCGAGAAACCTGCTGCGCATCGCCGGCGAGAAGTCGTGGCGGCTGACGAAATCCGTCGCCGCGCCCGCACCGCGCCAGGCGATGCCCCAGATCGGCGCCACGGCCGTCGGCTGCATCGCATAGCGCGCGTCGCCGACGAGGCCACCGGCCGCGTCGTGCACGATGAAGCCTTCCGAAAATATCCGGAAGCGCTCGATGTCGTGCAAGCGCCGCGCGTCGCCCGCGGCCAGCTTTTGCGCCGCGGCGGCATCGAGCAGCTCGGCCGATTCGCCGGGATAGTGGCGCAGCCTGAAGCCGACGTGAAAGGCATCGACCTGGACCCGGCCCTCGTGCGCATACAGCGAGCGCCAGAGCACCAGGTTGGCCATCGAGGGCTTGACCGAGAGCTGCTGCGGCTGATGCCCGCGCGCCTGCGCCAGCGCCACGGCCGCCGTCTCGACGCGCTGCTGCTGAACAAAGCTGAGGCTGAAATAGGCGAGCCCCAGCATCAGGCTCCAGCGCACCGCGACCGAATTCGGGCGGCGCAGGAAGAAGAACAGCGGC
>JBAZOF010000315.1:0-3014 GCA_041648855.1 Sulfuritalea sp.
CGCAAGAAGCTTCTGGCGCAGTTTGGCGGCCTGGATGGCGTAAAGGCGGCTACCATTGAGGACTTGTGCCGCGTCGACGGAATCTCGCGGCGCCTGGCGGAAGAAATACACAAAACCCTGAGATGACATGCCGCTGAACATTCCGAACCTGCTGACCTGGGCGCGCATTCTCCTCATACCGCTGGTGGTGGGCGTCTACTACCTGCCACTGACTATCGCCGAGCAGAACCTTGTGGCGACGGGCGCCTTTCTGGTCGCCGCCGTTACCGACTGGATAGACGGCTGGCTGGCGCGCAAGCTCAATCAGACCTCGGCCTTCGGTGCCTTCCTCGATCCGGTGGCGGACAAGCTGATGGTGGCTGCCGCGCTGGTGGTGCTGGTGCGGCTCGATCGTGCCGATGTCATGCTGGCTTTCATCATCATCGGTCGCGAGATCGCAATCTCGGCTTTGCGCGAGTGGATGGCGAAAATCGGTGCGGCGAAAAGTGTCGCCGTATCGCTGATCGGAAAACTGAAAACCATTGCCCAGATGACGGCGATTCCGATGCTGCTCTGGAATGCCCCGATCGGCCCGATAGACATCCATCTTCTCGGCACTTGGTCGCTCTGGATAGCGGCAGTACTGACGCTGTGGTCGATGGTCTATTATTTGCAGAAGGCGTGGCCGGAAATCTCGGCGCGCAGTCGTTGACACATCTAAAGCGGACGCTATAATGCGCGCCTGTTCTGCGGGAGTAGCTCAGTTGGTAGAGCGCAACCTTGCCAAGGTTGAGGTCGAGAGTTCGAGACTCTTCTCCCGCTCCAGAATCCCAAGGGAAAGCGTTTCGGCGCTTTCCCTTTTATGTCTCCGGCGTCTCGCCGGAGACGGTATCCCAGCGATTAGTTACAGTCATGGTCCCTTGACCCTGGCGCGATGGCAGAGTGGTTATGCAGCGGCCTGCAAAGCCGTGTACCTCGGTTCGATTCCGGGTCGCGCCTCCAGTGTTCCTCCGCTTCGAGTTTCATCTCGGGCCCGGATGGTGAAATTGGTAGACACAAGGGACTTAAAATCCCTCGGCGCAAGCCATACCGGTTCGATTCCGGTTCCGGGCACCAGCCACTCAAACTCGTGATAGTTCTGAATCTCCTCTGCGACCACGGGCATCGCTTCGAAGGCTGGTTTGCTTCGGGCGATGCGTTTCGCGATCAAAGCGATCGTCACCTCGTGCATTGCCCGCAGTGCCAGACTTCCGCGGTGAGCCAGCTGCCATCGGCGCCGCACGTCAAGCGCGGCGCCACCGACGTTATGCCATCGGAAAAGGCGGCACCGTCGGCTGCCGCGCCGGGCATCGCCGCTTTGCATCAGGCGTTGGCGACCATGGCACGGCAGGCGGAAAACGTCGGCGAGCGATTTCCCGAAGAGGCACGCCGCATTCACTACGACGAGGCGCCTGTGCGCACTATCCGCGGTGTCGCGACTGCCGACGAAACCCGCGACCTGCTCGAAGAAGGTATTCTTGTCCTGCCGGCACCGATCCCGCCGGACGAGGAAATTCACTGAGTTTCAGTTTGCCTGCTGCCGCGCCTTCCAGAAGCGCGGCTCGAATCCGAATACCTTCGGATTGGACGCATCCGCGGTGCCCTTGACCCAGCCGAAGAAGGGCGAACCGATCGTCTCGACGCGAGTGAAGTTCTTCACCGTTTCCTTCGTTGCAGGATCTTCCAGCGGCTGATCGATTCGATGCTGGTGCGTGTCGCCATGCACCAGCACGACCTGTCCGGTGAAGGCCAGCGTTTCGTCGCGCAGGTGGGTCAGAAAGTCGCGGTAGCCGGTGCTGGGGTTGCCGGCGTTGGCGGCATGAAAGCCCGGGTTGCCCTGGATCACGATCATGATGCCGGCCAGCTTCCTGCTGCGCGCTAGCGCAAATGCCTGCGCCAGCCAGACTTTGTTGGCGGCGCGGCGTTCAATGAATTCGGCCACCGGGCCGCCGCCATGCCGGGTGCCGTTGAAGTTGTTGTCGCTGCCCGGCACATTCATGCCGACAAACAGCGCGCCGCCAGCCTCCCAGCGCACGTTTTCGCGATAGCGGACAAATCCCTTATCGCTGCTCTGGCGCACGAGTTTCAGCGGGCGCTGGCCGAGTGCCGAGTCATTGGGGAAGAACCATTCTCGCAGCCTGTCCAGCCGTTCCAGCGGGTCGTAGCGACCATTGCTCTTGCGATGGCAGTCGGTCCACTCGTTGTCGCCCGGCACATAGACCAGCGGCGTCGCAGATTTTTTGAAGACCGCCAGAACACCTTGCAGCAGCTCGTCGCTGCAAACCTCGGAACCGCTCTTGATGTCGCCATCGTGCACCACGAAGGCCAGATTCTCGCCATCCATTTCGGCGATCAGGTCGGGCAGGTGTTCGCGCTCCCAGTGGTTGTAGGGCGTGTCGCCAAAGAGGCCGAATGCCAACGGTTCCGCATCTGCGGGCAGCGCCAGCAGCGCAACCGCCAGCACAGCGGGAAACCGT
This sequence comes from Sulfuritalea sp., assembly GCA_041648855.1. Taxonomy (GTDB): domain Bacteria; phylum Pseudomonadota; class Gammaproteobacteria; order Burkholderiales; family Rhodocyclaceae; genus Sulfuritalea. The sequence goes on from JBAZOF010000315.1 coordinate 2,496, forward strand.
ATCATGACTTGGCCTGTTTGCTCAGTTGGTAGAGTTTTTCGAGTGCCTCGCGCGGACTGAGTTCATCGGGATTCAGGTCACGCAGGGCGTCGAGCGCCGGATGCGGCGGTTCCGGCAGCGGCGGCGCGCTGGCGAACAAGTCGGGCTGGGTCAGCGAGCCGACCTCGCGGTTTTCCAGCAGCGCCAGACGGCGCCGCGCTTCGCGCACCACGGCGGGCGGCATGCCGGCCAGCGCGGCGACCTGCACGCCGTAGCTCTGCGAGGCCGGACCTTCCTCGACCGCGTGCAGGAACACGATCTTGTGGCCATGCTCGACGGCATCGAGATGGACGTTGGCGCATATCGAGTAGTCCTGCGCCAGTCGCGTCAGCTCGAAGTAATGCGTGGAGAAAAGCGTCCAGGCGCGGTTCTTCTCGATCAGGTGGCGGGCGATGGCGAAGGCCAGCGCGACGCCGTCGAAGGTCGAGGTGCCGCGGCCGATTTCGTCCATCAGCACCAGCGACTTGTCTGTAGCACCGT
>JBAZOF010000316.1:0-3005 GCA_041648855.1 Sulfuritalea sp.
TTGCGGCGCTCGGCCAGCAATGCGGCGGTAAAAATCAGCAGCTTGTCCTTCTCGCGTGGTGTGAGTTCCATACAGCCTCCTTCAGGTATTCCAGATGCGTGGCGCGATCGCCTCGCGTCCGCTCATCGCCGGACGCAGTGCCGCCCACAGTTGCAGCTGCCATTCACGCGCGGCTTCCGCTGAATGACCGAGATAGCGCCCGACCAGCAGTTGCGGCAGCAGGCTGACGCCCCACTGCGCGCCGGCTTCGCGCGATCCGGCGGCGCGACAGGCCGCCAGGGTTTCCGGCGTCAGTGCGACGCCCGCCGCCAGCACCGTGCTGCAGACGCTGAAGCCGGCGAGGCCGATGGGTGAATCCATCAGCACCGATCCGCCATCGATCACGCCGCGCTCGCGCCACAGTAGCCGGCCTTCGCTGCGAATGTCCGTCGCCAGGCGCAGCCGGCCACGCTCGAAGGTCTCGCCGCTGGCACGGCGGCCGAAGCAGATGGTTTCGACTCCGACAAACCGTGCGCCTTGTTCCAGTTCGACGGTGGTCCGCATACGCGCCTGCGCGCCGGAAAACACGATGCTCTCCTGCGGCAGCCATTCCGCCGTGGCGCCAGCGCCGACTTTCAGATGCACCTGCTGCAAGGATTGCGCGCCGCCCGATCGATACCATTTGCCGGCACCCGGCGTGGTCAGCAGCGCGTGGGACGCCGCATCGGCCTCGATGCGGATGTCGAGCTGGTCGCCGCCGGCAATTCCGGCGGGCGGGTGCAGCACGATGGCGTGGCATACGCCCGGACCTTCGGGATAGAGCGCCTTCTGTACGCGCAGGGGGCCGCGATGGTCGCGCCGGGCGAGGATAGTCGCGTCGCCGCGACGGGCGAAGCCGAGTGCGAGCGAAGCCTGCCAGGGGGACGCAATAGGTTCGGTGACCTGCATGGCCGAATCATACCGCCAGCAGTTCCTTGACTCCGTCTGCCGCCATGTCGGTTCCCGCACCGCGCTTGATGATTTCGCCGCGTTCCATGACCAGGTACTGATCGGCCAGGCTCTCGGCGAAATCGTAGTACTGCTCGACCAGCAGGATGGCCATGTTGCCCTCGGCCGCGAGCGTGCGGATGGCGCGCTCGATGTCCTTGATGATCGAGGGCTGGATGCCCTCGGTAGGTTCATCCAGAATCAGCAGGCGCGGGCCGAAGGCCAGGGCGCGGCCGATGGCGAGCTGCTGCTGCTGGCCGCCTGAAAGATCGCCGCCGCGGCGCTTGAGCATCTGCTTCAGCACCGGGAACATCTCGAATATGCGTTCCGGGATCGGCGTGCCGCCGGGTCGCGTGGCGAGCCCCATTTGCAGGTTTTCCAGCACCGTCAGGCGCGGGAAGATCTCGCGGCCCTGCGGCACGTAACCGATGCCGGCCTTGACACGCTCGTGCGACGGCGCGCGGGTGAGGTCCTTGCCCTCGAAGGAAATGCTGCCGCTCTTCGATGGGACCAGGCCCATCAGGCATTTCAGCAAGGTCGTCTTGCCGACGCCGTTGCGGCCGAGCAGGGTCGTCACCTTGCCGATCGGCGCCTCGAAACTGAGGTCGCGCAGGATATGGCTGCCGCTGTAGTACTGGTTGAGTTTGTCGACTTTCAACATGATCAGCGGCCCAAGTAGACTTCGATCACGCGCTGGTCATTCTGCACCGTGGCGAGGTCGCCTTCGGCGAGCACCGAGCCTTCGTGCAACACGGTGACCATGCCGCCCAACTGCGCGATGAAGGCCATGTCGTGCTCGACCACGACCAGCGAATGTTTGCCGGCGAGCGACTTGAACAGTTCGCCGGTACGCGCGGTTTCGTCGTCGGTCATGCCGGCCACGGGTTCGTCGAGCAGCAGCAGCTTCGGGTCCTGCATCAGCAGCATGCCGATTTCCAGCCACTGCTTCTGGCCGTGCGAGAGCAGGCCGGACTGGCGTTCGGCCTCGCCGTCGAGGCGGATCAGGCGCAGGGTGTCGGCGATCTTGTCGCGCGCATCGTCGTCGAGCCAGGCGAACAGGCTGGTGCGGGCGCGCTTGTCCATTTTCATCGAGAGTTCGAGGTTCTCGAACACGGTGAGGTTCTCGAACACGGTCGGCTTCTGGAACTTGCGGCCGATACCGAGGTGCGCGATGTCGGCTTCCGACATGCGGCGCACGTCGATGTCCTGGTCGAACAGCACCTTGCCGCGATCGGCCCGCGTCTTGCCGGTGATGACGTCCATCATGGTCGTCTTGCCGGCGCCGTTGGGGCCGATGATGCAGCGCAGTTCGCCGGCCTCGATGTCGAGCGAGAGTTCGTTCAGCGCACGGAAGCCGTCGAAGCTGACCGTGACTTCATGAAGGTGGAGAATGCTGACTCCGCTCATGCCGCGCTCCCCTGCTTGCGTTTGTCGCGCAGCTTGCGCCAGAGGCCGACCACGCCATCGGGCAGCCAAAGCGTGACGCCGACGAACAGCGCGCCGAGGAAGAATAGCCAGTACTCGGGGAATGCGACGGTGAAGAAGCTCTTCGCCAGGTTCACGATGAAGGCGCCGAGCACCGGGCCGATCAGCGTGGCGCGGCCGCCGACCGCGACCCAGATGGCGATCTCGATCGAGTTGGCCGGCGACATTTCGCCGGGGTTGATGATGCCGACCTGCGGCACGTAGAGCGCACCGGCAATGCCGCACAAAAGCGCCGACAGGGTCCAGATGAAAAGCTTGTAGTAGAGCGGGTTGTAGCCGATGAACATGACGCGCGACTCGGCGTCGCGGATCGCCGCCAGCACGCGGCCGAGTTTCGACGTCACCAGATAGCGGCCCAGAACCAGCGTCGCCAGCAGCATCGCCGCGGTCAGGGCGAACAGGGCGACGCGCGTCTCCGGCGCGGTGATGCTGTAGCCGAGGATGCGCTTGAAGTCGGTGAAACCGTTGTTGCCGCCGAAGCCGGTTTCGTTGCGGAAGAAGAACAGCATCGCGGCGAAGACCATGGCCTGGGTGATGATGGAAAAGTACACACC
>JBAZOF010000317.1:0-2998 GCA_041648855.1 Sulfuritalea sp.
GCGGCCCGGCCTCGGCGAAGCCGCCGGCAATCACGATGGCGTTCCTGCAGCCGGCGCGGCCGCAGGCATCGATGATGTCGGGAACGGTCGCCGCCTTGGTGCATATGACGGCGATATCGAGGCGCTGGGGAATGGTATCGACCGACGGATAGCTCCGCTGTCCGAATACCGTTTCGTGCTTCGGATTGACGAAGAACAGCTTGCCCGCGTAGCCCGAATCGAGCATGTTGCGCACCAGCGTGACGCCAATCGAGTTCGGCGTTTCGGAGGCGCCGACGATCGCGATCGATTGCGGCTCGAAGAGCGTGTGCAGGTAGTGGCGTTCGTTGTGCATGGCGGTGTTCCGCGGCGTCCGTGAAGTGCTTTGCTAGCGAAAATGCTGCAGCGCAATAAAAAGCATATCACCTTCTGCCTGCTTGCGCCTGTTCAGGTGACTTGCCGCTGGCCCTGCTCTCGCCGCCTGCCTTTCCGGTAATGGCCGTAATGCCGGTCGGCGCTGAGGATGTGGTTGATCAGCCAGCCGGTCAGGTAGCGCTTGACGCGAAAGGCCAGATAGACGCGATTTTCTTCTCCGTCCTCGATTTCGCGGCGCAACTCGGCAAAGAATTCGAAAAAACGCTGGTGCTGGCGGGCATGGAGTTCGAGGAAGGGATACTCGTCTTCCCGCATCAGTTGTTCTTCGACCGCGAAATCGCGCGCCGCGGCGAACTGGATCTGGGCCATGAGAGGCGTGGTCAGATTCAAGGCGCTGGTGTTCACCGCCCGGCCCAGGGCATTCATGTCGGCGAGCAGTTCCCTGTGCGCCGCATCCAGCGCCGGCAGGCCGAAGGAATACTCCTCCCGCCAGATCGGAGGCAATTCGCCGCGCTGGTCGCCCAAGCCTGCCGCGGGGCTCTCGCAGCGCTCGAGATAGACATGGGCGGCATCGTCCTCGGGCACGATCGCGAGGTAGGCGTTGAGGCGCTCGCGGGCTGTGACGAGATCGTCGAGGTGAAAGTAGGCCAGCGCCTCCTCGAATACGGTGACGGTCCTGGTCTTGGCTTCCCGCAGTGGCGGCGGGTCGCCGTTGAAGACTTCATACACCGATTGAGTACCCTGCTTGCCGCGCACATGCGTGCGATCGAGGAAGCGGATCGACCACAGGCTCGGCTGGTCAAGGCAGTAGAGGGTGTATTCGCTGATCAGGATCGAGACCCTGTATTCCTTGGTGAGGCGCTCCATTCGCGCCGCGAGGTTGACCGCGTCGCCGATCACCGTGCCGTCCATGCGCGCCGCGCCGCCGATAGTGCCGAGGATGACGATGCCGGTGTTGATGCCGATGCCGATCTTGATCCGGCGGTAGCCGGCGCGCTCGCGGCCGTTGTTGTACTCCTCGAGGCGTTCCATCATTGCCAGGCTGCAGCGCAATGCCGAATCGGGCGAATCGGGGAACAGCGCCATGATGCCGTCGCCGATGTACTTGTCGATGAAGCCGCCATGGGCGGCGATCACCGGCTCCATCTGAATCAGGTAGGAATTGAGGAAGTTGAAGTTTTCCTGCGGGCTCATCGACTCCGACAGCGACGTGAAGTTGCGGATGTCGGCGAACAGGATGGTCATCTTGCGTTCGACCTGCTGTCCGAGCTCGACCTTGCGGATGTCGTCGATCCCCAGCAAATGCAGGAACTGGCGCGGGATGAAGCGGCTGTAGGCTTCATGGGTCGTGCTCAGCCGCTCCATCAGGGCATCGGTATTGTCCTGTGGGGGCTCGGCCAGTGTGCTCGATTTCGGGGACATCAGGTATAAAGCTTCGGGAAGCGGCTTCCAGCTTGGTTTAGATTCAAAATGATACCCGACATGTCATTCGAAATGAGCGGAATAACATCACAGTGGGTGCGGCGTTTCCTGCCTTTGATCAAGGCGGGCGGCGCGGTTCTGGACCTGGCCTGCGGCCAGGGCCGGCATTCGCTGTTGCTGGCGGAGCGAGGCTACAAGGTCGAGGCGGTCGACCGCGACGCCGCGGCGCTGGCCGGAATTGCGGCCCAGGCTCCGGGTGTCGTGACTCGGGTCGCCGACCTCGAAGGCGGCCTCTGGCCGTATCACGGGCGCAAGTTCGACGGAATTGTCGTCACCAATTACCTGTTTCGGCCGCTGTTGCCGACGCTGCTCGATGCGTTGGACATAAATGGCGTGTTGATCTACGAAACCTTCATGGTCGGTAACGAGCGCTTCGGCAAGCCTGCCAATCCGGCCTTCCTGCTGCGCCGGGACGAGCTGCTCGATCTGGTGCGGCCGCGCTTGGCCGTGGTCGCCTTCGAACAGGGAGAAGTGGATTTTCCGCGCCCGGCAGTGGTGCAGCGCCTGTGCGCCACCGGGTACAGCGATCAGTTGCTGCCGCCGTAGGCGGCCTGCAATTCGTCGCCTGCGGGCGCAGTTCAGGCTCTGAATTCTGCCGGCGGTCGGATTCGACTGGCGGCGTGCGGCGAATCCTTCGAGACTGCAGCCATCCCGCCGAAGCGGGCAACCCGTCAAGGAGAAAATCATGGCCTGCCGTTCCCGTTATGTCGATGATCCGAATCTCTCCGTCGCCGAGCGCGATGCTCGCCGCCAGGTGAGCAGGCTGCGCGGCTTCTATCAGCACCTGCTGGTCTTTGCGGTGATAAACGCCGGCCTGGTGGCGATCAACCTTGTCGCCTCGCCTGCGCGCTTGTGGTTCTATTGGCCTCTGCTGGGCTGGGGCGTATGGCTGGCGCTGCATGCCTTCGGCACCTTTTCGCATGGCCGCTGGCTGGGCGCCGAATGGGAAGAACGCACGCTGCGCAAGCTGATGTCGGCCAAGACCGTGGAATAATCCGCCAATGCCATCGCTGATCGCCACTGCCGTATTCAATACGCTGATCGCCGGTTTTCTCACCGCGCTCGATTTCGGCGCTGGCTTTGCGGTCAATCTGGTCTTCTCGCAGTGCGTCGGCTTGAGCATCCTGGTTCTGTTCCAACTGGTTCTGCGCCTGCCCCTGAG
>JBAZOF010000318.1:0-2997 GCA_041648855.1 Sulfuritalea sp.
GGCATTGCCACGCCCTGACCGATTGCCGGATGCGGTGACGCTGGAAGTGCTGCATCACGGCGGCCATGTCGGCTTCGTGCACGGCGCCCTGCCCGGCCGCATCGACTGGCTGCCGCAACGCCTGCTGGCCTGCTTCGACACGCACCTGGCAGCTTCTTGCAGCGTGCGATAATCGCCGCAAGCAAACTTCTCCCGCCCGCGCCATGCAGACTCCGGCACCCGAAATCTTCAAGGCCTACGACATTCGCGGCATCGTGCGCACCACGCTGACGGCGGAGGTCGTAGGGCAGATCGGACTGGCGCTCGGCAGCGAAGCGGTCGCCCGCGGCGTCAAGTCGATCGTCATCGGGCGCGATGGCCGCCTCTCCGGCCCCGAACTCGCCAGCGCGCTGGCCCACGGCATCACGCAGACCGGAGTCGACGTCATCGAGATCGGCCGGGTGCCGACGCCGATGACCTATTTCGCCGCGCACGAATTGGGCACCGACAGCTGCGTCTCCGTCACCGGCAGCCACAATCCGCCCGAGTACAACGGCCTGAAAATGGTGCTCAGCGGCCAGACGCTGCACGGCGAGATGATTCAGGACCTGCGGCGCCGTATCTCCAGCGCCGACTTTTCCGAAGGCCGCGGCATGGTGCGCCACGCCTTTGTGCGCGAGGCCTATATCGATCGCATCGTCGGTGACGTCAAGCTGTCGCGGCCGATGAAAATCGTCATCGACTGCGGCAACGGCGTGGCCGGCAGCGTCGCGCCGGATCTGTTCCGCCGCATGGGCTGCACCGTGATCGAACTGTTTTGCGAAGTCGACGGCAATTTCCCCAATCACCATCCCGATCCTTCCAAGCCGGAAAACCTGGTCGACCTGCAGCGCACCGTGCGCGAGACCGGCGCAGAACTTGGCCTCGCCTTCGACGGCGACGGCGACCGCCTCGGCGTGGTCACCCGGGATGGCGAGATCATTTTCCCCGACCGCCAGTTGATGCTGTTCGCCGCCGACGTGCTGACGCGCAACCCCGGCGCCGAAATCATCTATGACGTGAAATGCTCGCGCTGGGTAGCGGAATCGATTCGCCATCAGGGCGGGCGGCCGCTGATGTGGAACACCGGCCACGCGCTGATCAAGACCAAGCTGAAGGAAACCGGCGCACCGCTGGCCGGCGAGATGAGCGGCCACATGTTCTTCAAGGAGCGCTGGTACGGCTTCGACGATGCGCTCTACACCGGCGCCCGGCTGCTCGAAATCGTTTCGCGCTGGAGTGACTCCAACTGGCCGCTGAAGCACCTGCCCAACGCCATCTCGACGCCGGAGCTCAATATCAAGATGAACGAAGGCGAGCCCCATGCGCTGGTGGCGAAGCTGCAGCGGGGCGGCCGCAAGCTGCTGCCGGGGGCGCGCGAACTGATCACCATCGACGGCGTGCGCGCCGAGTATGCCGACGGCTTCGGCCTGGCGCGCGCTTCGAATACCACGCCGGTCGTGGTGCTGCGCTTCGAAGGCGACAGCACGGGGGCCCTTGAACGCATCAAGAACGAATTCAAGGCGGCGCTGAGCGCTGTCTGGCCGGGCATAGATACCGGCTTCTGAAACGGCGCCGTTCCGCCAGCGCCAGCGCTGTGCGTCCCTCTGGGAACTTTTACAGCTTGGTGTCGACCCAGCCCCTGACCGAGGCCAATGCCGCCGGCAGTGCTGCCGGTTCAGTCCCGCCGGCCTGGGCCATGTCGGGTCGGCCGCCGCCCTTGCCGCCGACCTGCTGCGCGACGAAGTTGACCAGCTCACCGGCCTTGAGCTTGCCCGTCAGATCCGCCGTGACGCCGGCAATCAGGCTGACCTTGCCCTCGCCGGTACTGGCCAGCACGATGGCGGCGCTCTTCAGCTTGTCCTTGAGCTTGTCCAGCGTCTCGCGCAGTGCCGTGGCATCGGCGCCTTCGAGTTGCGCCGCGAGCACCTTGATACCCTTGACGTCGACGGCCTGGCTCAGCAGGTCGTCGCCCTGGGAAGCCGCGAGCTTGGACTTGAGTCGCGCGAGCTCTTTTTCCAGCGCCTTCACGTTGTCCTGAATCTGCGCCACGCGCGCGGCGGCTTCCGCCGGCTGCGCCTTGAGCTCGGCGGCGACGGCATCGAGCAGGGCCTGCTGCTGCTGCATGCGAGCCACGGCGACGTCGCCGCAGACCGCCTCGATGCGCCGCACGCCGGCCGCGACGCCAGCCTCCATGACGATCTTGAACAGGCCGATGTCGCCGGTGCGGCCGACATGCGTGCCGCCGCAGAGTTCGCATGAGGAACCGATGTCGAGCACGCGCACTTCGTCGCCGTACTTCTCGCCGAACAGCATCATCGCGCCGGTCTTCTGCGCCTCGTCGATCGGCATCACGCGCGAACGGGTCTGGGCATTGGCGATGATCTCGTCATTGACGATGCGCTCGATGCGCGCGATCTCATCTGCCGTCACCGGCTGGGTGTGGGCGAAGTCGAAGCGGGTCTTGTCGGGATCGACCTGCGAGCCCTTCTGCTGCACGTGGGCGCCGAGCACTTCGCGCAGCGCCTTGTGCATCAGGTGCGTCGCGGAATGGTGGCGGATGGTGCGTGCGCGCGCCAGCGTATCCACTTTCGCCGTAACACCATTGCCGACTTTCAGGGTGCCGGTTCGCACCACGCCATGATGGCCGAATACGCTGGCCTGGATCTTCTGCGTGTCTTCCACGGCGAAAATGCCGTGGGTCGAGCGCAGTTCGCCGATGTCACCGACCTGACCGCCGGATTCGGCGTAGAAGGGCGTGTCGTCGAGCACCACCACGCCGAGCTCGCCTTCGATCAGTTCATTGACCGCCGTGCCGTCCTTGTACAGGGCGAGGATATTGCCTTTGGCTTCCAGCGTCTCGTAGCCGTGGAAAGTCGTGGCCGGACCGGCATACTCGAGATTGGCCGCCATCTTGAACTTGCCGGCGGCACGCGCCTGTTCCTTTTGCCGCGCCATGGCGGTGTCGAAGGCGGCACT
>JBAZOF010000319.1:0-2991 GCA_041648855.1 Sulfuritalea sp.
GGTTACGCCACCCCTTTATCACTGGATCGCGGCCCTCAGCGGCAAGCTGCTGGGATGGCTGCTGCCCTGGCACGACGCCGCCCGGCTCGCTTCGGTCCTGTTCGGCGCCGCCTTTCTCGTGACCCTTTCGCGCCTGGCGCAGCAACTGTTCGGCGCCAGCGCTGCGCTTGCCGCGCCCCTGCTGGCCATCGGCACCCTGGGCCTGCTGGTACCGCTGCACGAGGCCCAGCCCGCCATCGTTGCGATTGCGGGTTGTGCGATTGCCCTCTGGGGTCTCTCTGTCTGGCGAGACACGCCGCTGCGTGGCGGACTGATCTACGGCGCCGGGATAGGCATCGGCTTCCTCGGTGCCGGCATCGATAGCGTGGTCGTTCCGCTGGCGACGGGCCTGATCCTGGCCTTGCACCCGGCGTGGCGGATCCGGGGTAGCCTGGTCGCCTGGCCGGCCGCAGCCGCCGTCGCGCTGCTGCTGATGCTGCCCTGGCCGCTCCTGCTGCGGCAGCAGGCCCCTGCCCTGTTCGATGTCTGGTGGAGCGCCGAGCAGGCCAGCCTGACCCTGCGCGGCGGCCTCAGCCGCAACCATCTCGAACTGCTGGCCTGGGCCAGCTGGCCGGTGCTGCCCCTGGCCCTGTGGAGCCTCTGGCTGGAACGCCGGCATCTGCTCAAGGCGCCCACCGCCTTGCTGCTGGCCGCCGCCGCGGTAGCCTTGTTCATCTTTTTCGCCGACACCCCGAGGCCAACGGTGCTGCTGCCCGCACTCGTCCCTCTCATCCTGCTGGCAACGGCCGCCGCAGGTCGCCTGCGCCGTGGCGCGGCGAACGCCTTCGACTGGTTCGGCATGATGACCTTCACGCTCGTCGCCGGCCTGATCTGGCTGGGCGGCATTGCCATGCTGACCGGGGAACCGGCCCGGGTCGCCAAGAACTTCACCAAGCCGGCCCCCGGCTTCGTCGCCGAGGCCTCGACGCTGGCCATCGTGCTGGCGATCGCCGTCAGCGTCGGCTGGATCGCGGTGATGCTGCGTACGCCGCGCTCGCCCTGGCGCGCGGCCGCGCGCTGGAGCGTCGGGCTGACGACCATCTGGCTGCTGTTGATGGCGCTCTGGCTGCCGTGGATCGACTACGGCAAAAGTTACCGTAGCGTCAGCGCCGACTTTCGGCATGCGCTGGGAAACAATCCCGGCTGCATCGCCCGGCGCGGCCTGGGCCTGGCGCAGCGCGCCTCGCTCGACTACTTTGACGGCATCCGCACGGTGGGCGGCAACCGCGCCAAGGACTGCCGGCACCTGATCATGCAGACCGGGGTACGCAACGACAAGACCCTGCCGGGCTGGACCCTGATCCGCGAAACCTCGCGCCCCGGCGACAAGAGCGAACGCCTGCGGCTTTACAAGCGGGCGGACTGAGTCCGACTACATCTTTAAAAAGTGTTCGCGGTAGTACTTGAGTTCGTTGATCGACTCGAGCACATCCGCCAGCGCCTCGTGCTTGCCATGCTTCTTCAACCCCTTCGCCACTTCCGGCGTCCAGCGCTTGCACAATTCCTTGAGGGTCGACACGTCGAGATTCCTGTAATGAAACCAGTCCTCGAGTTTCGGCATGTAGCGCGCCATGAAGCGCCGATCCTGGCAAATCGAATTGCCGCACATCGGCGTGGTCGCACGCGGCACGTGACGGCGCAGAAACTCCAGCGCCTGCGCCTCGACTTCGACTTCGGTAAGAATGGAGTCCTTGACCCGCTGGACGAGACCCGAGCGGCCATGCGTCTTGGTGTTCCACTCATCCATTCCATTCAGCACCTCGTCGGACTGATGAACCGTCCAGGTCGGCGCCTCGGCCACGATGTCGAGATTCGAGTTGGTGACAACCAACGCCAGCTCGATGATGCGATCATTGTCGGGATTGAGGCCGGTCATTTCCATGTCCAGCCAGACGAGCGCGTTTTGATCCTGTGCCATAATTTTCCAAAGCCTGTTGCCGTGTCACCGCATTTTCGCACAGCGGGCCCCTGTCCATGACCCCATACCAATTCACATTGCTGTTTCTCGTCGTCCTCGCCGCGTCCACGGCGCTCCGGCTCTGGCTCGACATCCGGCATCGGCGCCATGTCGTCGCGCACCGCGACCGCGTGCCTGCCGACTTTGCCGGCCGCATCGACCTGGAAGACCATCGGCGGGCCGCCGACTACACCGTGGCCAAGCTGCGCATCGGACTGATCGAGATCGTCATAGACACCGTCGTGCTGCTGGCCCTGACGCTGGGCGGCGTGCTCGGCCTGATCGACGAGGCGCTGCGCGCCTGGCTGGGCAGCGGCTACCTGCAGGGCCTGGTGCTGTTCGCCTGCGTCGGCCTGCTCGGCTTCGTCATCGGCCTGCCGGCCAGCCTCTACCGCACCTTCCGCATCGAGGCGCGCTTCGGCTTCAACAAGCTGACCTGGCCGCTGTGGTTCGCCGATCTGGCCAAGGGCGCCGCGCTCACCGTGCTGATCGGCGGCCCGCTGCTGCTCGCGGTGCTCTGGCTGATGGATGTCATGGGCAAGACCTGGTGGCTGTATGTGTGGCTGCTCTGGCTCGGTACCAACCTGCTGGTGCTGTTCCTCTACCCGACGGTGATCGCGCCGCTGTTCAACAAATTCACGCCGCTGGAGGATGGCTCGCTCAAGCAGCGCATCGAAGCCCTGCTCGCGCGCTGCGGCTTCTCCGCCTCGGGCCTGTTCGTGATGGACGGCTCGAAGCGCTCGGCGCATGGCAACGCCTATTTCACCGGCTTCGGCCGCGCCAAGCGGATCGTGTTCTTCGACACCCTGCTGGAAAAGCTCGCACCCGAGGAAATCGAAGCCGTGCTGGCGCATGAACTCGGCCACTTTCGCCACCGCCATGTGATCAAGCGCATCGCCCTCTCCGCCGTCCTCAGCCTGGGCTTTCTCTGGCTGCTCGGCCAGCTGATCGACCAGCCGTGGTTCTTCGCCGGTCTGGGAGTCGGCGCCGACGGC
>JBAZOF010000320.1:0-2929 GCA_041648855.1 Sulfuritalea sp.
ATGGTCTCGGCGGCCTGCAGCAATGCGGTGTAGATGCCGGGGCGGCCATCGACGATTTCGGAAATCGAATCGCCCACCGGCTGCACAAAGCAGTTGATCAGCGTGGCGCAAAGATCGGTGCCGGCGGCGGAGTTGATGCGGCCGGCCGGAACGAAGCCGTTTTCCTGGGCTTCGAGAAAGCGCGCTTCCCAAAAGCTGCGCTTGTCTTCGGCTTCTATCGAGGCCAACGCACGGGCGACGCGGGTGCGCACGTCGCGCACATCGCGCTCAGTTCCTTTTGCGTACTTTTCGAGCAGGACTTCGCCTGATATCTCTTGGGGGAGAGGCAGGTCCATCTGTCCCGTGTGCTCGTAACCTGCTGTTTCCTCTGTATTATTATTTGTCGTAGTCATAGTCTCTTCCGAAGAATAGGTCCAATTAAGGTGCCATGGAGCGGGGAAGCATACCCCTGCGTTTTACTCGTGAAAAGCAAAAAATTTTTACTACCAAAAAACAATGAGTTACGTAAGCAGCTAGTACAGGTGATCAATGTGCCCTACTAGATATAGTATGTTTTCCCCATGTGAAAGGGACGAAAAAACAGGGGGATGGCCGTGCTTTTCAAGACTTGGCTTGAGCGCGAGCTGGGCCGCTTTTTGCTTGGGTGGATTATTGTTGAACTGTCAAGGGGGTTGACAGGCCTGATACGACTGGACGAGGCGAAAAGTGGCCGCTTTGCGCGCCGGGGATACCGCTTCGCGGCCGGCGTCAGCCGATGAGATCCGCCGTGTGCCGCGCAATAATCCATTCTTCGTTCGTGGGTATGACGCGAACGTCGATTTCGCTGTCCGCCGCCGAAATTTTTGACACATTCGCGGCGTTGGCATCGGGATCCAGCTTCAATCCCAGCCATCCGAGCCGGGCGCAAACCTGTTCCCGCACCGGGGCGCCACGCTCGCCGATGCCGCCCGTGAATATCAGCGCATCCAGGCCTCCCAGCGCCGCTGTCAGCGAGCCGATTTCACGCACGACGCGGTAGCAGAACAGATCGACCGCTTCGCGTGCCTCGGGCGCTGCCGACTCCAGCAGGACGCGCATGTCCTGGCTGATGCCGGAAACGCCGAGCAGGCCCGATTCCTTGTAGAGCAGCTTGGTCAGGGCCTTGGCGTCCATCTTCTGGTAGTCCATCAGGTACAGCAGCACGCCGGGATCGATATTGCCGGTGCGGGTGCCCATCATCAGGCCATCGACGGCGGTGAAGCCCATGGTCGAGGCCTGGCTCTTCAAATCCTTCATGGCGCACATCGAGGCGCCATTGCCCAGATGCGCGACGATGACACGCCCCCGGGCGCGTCCGGCATCGAGGTGCTGGGGCAGGACCTCGGCGATGTATTCGTAGGACAGGCCATGGAAGCCGTAGCGGCGCACGCCTTGCGCGGTGATGGCGCGGGGCAGGGCGAACAGCTGCGCGACCTCGGGCTGGCTGCGGTGAAAAGCCGTGTCGAAGCAGGCGATCTGCGGTATGCCCGACAATGCGGTCGTCATCGCATCGATGCCGGCCAGGTTGTGCGGCTGGTGCAGCGGGGCCAGCGGAATGAAGCCGCGCAACGCATCGACGACGGCGTTGTCGAGCACCATCGGTTGCGAGAACTTCTGCGCCCCATGCACCACGCGATGGCCGACGCCGCAGACGCGCCAGCCGGCCTCGCGTTGACGCAGCCAGTCGAGCAGAAAGCTCAAAGCAGCCTTGTGCGGAGTCTCGGCCGGGCCGTCGAGGTCGAGATCGAGGTCGTCCAGCACCCGGTCGCCGGCATCCTTGGCCTTGAAGTGCGCCGCCTGACCGGCGGCGCCTATGCCGTCGATCAGGCCGACCAGTTCGGGCTGCTGCGGTATGGTCGCGCTGCGTGCGAACAGGGCGAACTTGATCGAGGACGAGCCGGCGTTCAGGGTGAGGATCGCGTCGGCCATGCGTCAGGCCTTCTTGCGCTTGGCATGCGCCATGACCATCGCCACGGCGGTGGAGGCGGTGCGCGTTTCGGCCGAGTCGGCGCGGCTGGTCAGCACGATCGGCACGCGCGCGCCGAGAACGATGCCCGAGGTCAGCGCGTCGGCCAGATACTCCAATTGCTTGGCCAGCATGTTGCCGGATTCGATGTCGGGCACCAGCAGGATGTCGGCCTGGCCTGCGACGGCCGACTTGATGCCCTTGGTGCGCGCGGCAACTACCGAGATCGCGTTGTCGAAAGCCAGCGGGCCGTCGAGCAGGCCGCCCGTGATCTGGCCGCGGTCGGCCATCTTGCACAGCGCCGCGGCGTCCAGCGTGGCTTGCATCTTCACATTGACGGTTTCCACCGCGGCGAGAATTGCCACCTTGGGATCGGCAATCTTCAGCATGTGCGCCAGATCGATCGCGTTCTGCACGATGTCGACCTTGGCTTCGAGATCCGGTGCGACGTTGACCGCCGCATCGGTGATGAACAGCAGGCGCGGATAGGTCGGCACGTCCATCAGGAAGACGTGGCTGATACGCCTCGCGGTGCGCAGGCCGGTGGCCTTGTCGATCACTTCGCTCATCAGCTCGTCGGTATGCAGCGAGCCCTTCATCAGGGCCTCGACCTGGCCTTCGCGCGCCAGCGATACCGCCGTCTCGGCGGCGGCGTGGCTGTGGGGCACGTTGATCAGGGTGCAGCCGTACAGGTCGAGCTGATTGCCTTCGGCCAGCTGGCGAATCTTGTCTTCAGGACCCACCAGCGTCGGGATGATCAGGCCGCGATCGCGCGCCAGCAACGCACCCTTCAGCGACTCGGTATCGCAGGGATGCGCCACGGCCATCGATATCGGGGTCAGTCCCTTGGTGATCTCGAGCAGGTGCTCGAAGCGCGCCTTCCTGGTTTCGGAGAGCTTGAAATCCGGCAGATTGGCCTTCAGGCGCTTGATCTTTTCCGTCGGC
>JBAZOF010000321.1:0-2926 GCA_041648855.1 Sulfuritalea sp.
CCAACCTCTGGGCCGAGCAGATCTGGCAATACCAGGTCAAGACCGCCGACCTCGGTCTGCGCGCCAAGACCTATCTGGAACAGAATGGTGCCAAGAAAGTCAAGTAACATGTAGTAGATCAAGGCAGGTCCCTGGGGGGCAGATATTTCTGCCCCCCGTTTTTTTGGGGCAAAATCGAACCGGCTCTTATCCGGTTCAGTAAAGGGTCCATGCGCAAGCTCTCCCTCATCGTCGGTCCCGCCGCTCTCGCCCTGGCCGTTGCGCTGTGGACGGTGCTGGTGGGTTTTTCCCTGTGGACGCAGCGCCAGCAACTCGATCGAACCGCGATGGCATTGGCCAAGATCGACGCCATCGCAAACCTGCGAAAGGATATGGCGATCCGCAAATGGGCCGATACCTTGGGCGGCGTCTATGTCAATGAGGCGAAGATCCCCAACCTCGAGTCGATGGATGAACAGGAGCGTCTGGCGGTGATACGCGGCACCGGCGAAAACCTGAAGCTGGTGTCGATCGCGCCGATCCATATCCTGTTGGCGATTCAGGACATCAGCCAGAAGACTTATGGCACCAAGGAGCGGCTGACTTCGTTGCAACTGCGCAATCGCGCCAACGCCCCGGACGAATGGGAGACCAATGCGCTGAAGGCCTTGCAGGGCGGGTCGGAAATGGCCACCGAGGCCTTGCCCCAAAAGGGCGGAGGTCATGGCTTGTTGCGCGTGATGATCCCGATGAAAATGGACCAGGAATGCCTGGAATGCCATCGCGATACTCTCGTTCCTGTCGGCGGGCTGCGCGGTGGCGCCAGCATATCGATCGATCTCAATACCTACCGCACGGCGCAGGAACCGACCTGGCGCACCATCCAGTACTGGCACTTCGGCATCTGGCTGCTCGGCTTGACCACCATCTATGCATTCTGGTTCTTTTCCCGCCGCCGGACCGCCGAACAGGCCCGGCAGGAAGCGGATCGGCGCGAGAACGAAGCGGCCTTCGCCGCCATGGCGGAGGGCGCCGTCATCACCGATGCCGACGGCAGCATCCTCTGGGTCAATGATGCCTTCTGCTCAATCTACGGCTACACGCGCGCGGAAGTGATCGGCCGTAACCCGCGCATCCTCAAGTCCGGCAGGCACGATGCCGCCTTCTATGGCCAATTGTGGCGACAACTCCTGGAGGGGGGCCATTGGCGCGGCGAAGTGTGGAACAAGCGCAAGACCGGCGAGGTGTTTCCAGAGGAGCTTTCCATCCAGGCGCTGCGCGGCCCCGATGGCAAGATTGTGCGTTTCATCTCGATTTTTTCCGACATTACGGAGCGCAAGCGCAATGAGGACGAATTGCAGAAGCAGCGGCAGCAATTGGTGGAATCAGAGGCCCGACTGCGGGAGCTGGCCGAATTTCTCCAGACGGTTCGCGAGGAGGAGCGGGCCCGCATTGCCCGCGAGTTGCATGACGAGATGGGGCAGGCGCTGACGGCGCTGCGCATCGATCTTGGCTGGCTGCGCAACAAGTGTCTTTCCCTCGGCACCCCGGCGGTTGACCGCGTCGGTTCGGCGCTGGGCGTGGTCGAACACAGCATCGTTTCCCTGCGGCGCATTTCCGAGGATTTGCGACCCGCAATGCTCGATAGCCTGGGCCTCGCAGCGGCCGTGGAGCATCATGTCACGCAGTTCTCGGAGCGCACCGGGATCCCCTGCCGCCTGAGCATGAACCGTGAAGAGTTCGAACTGGAGGATCGCCTGGCGACCACGGTATTCCGCGTCGTCCAGGAGACCCTGACTAACGTCGCCCGGCACTCCGGCGCCAGCGAAGTGTCCGTGCAGATCGACCAGGCCGAGGATGGGATTCGCCTGACCATGCAGGATAATGGTCACGGTTTTTCCGGCGCCAACGACAAAAAGACATTCGGCCTGCTCGGCATGCGCGAGCGCATCGCGATGCTGGGCGGCCGCCTGGAAATCGACAGCGGGCCCGATCGGGGCACCCGTATCGCCGCCTGGCTGCCCCTTCAGAAAGCAACTTGAACATGATCAGGATTCTCATCGTCGACGACCACGCCATCCTGCGCGCCGGGCTCAAGCATCTGCTGTCGGAGTCTGCCGACATCGTGGTGGCGGGCGAAGCCGCCAACGGCGTCGACGCCCTGGCGCTGGCCCGCAGCGGCGCCTGGGATGCCATGGTGCTGGACATGACCATGCCGGGAAAGAGCGGCATCGAACTGATCAAGCAGATCAAGGCGGAGAATACGAGGCTGCCTGTGCTCGTTCTCAGCATGCATGCAGAGGATATCTATGCCGTGCGTGCGCTTCGCGCCGGCGCCTCCGGCTATCTATGCAAGGACAATGCCGAGTCACAGCTGGAGCAGGCCATTCGCAAGGTGGCAGCCGGTGGTCTCTACATAAATCCTGCAGTGGCCGAGAAACTGGCGATGGAGGTGCTCGGCGCTACGGGGGCTATGACCGAGGTGCTGCCGCACACCCGCCTGTCCGACAGGGAATATGAGGTTTTTCGCCACATCGCTGCCGGCCTCGGCGTCACCGAAATTGGCAAGCTGTTGAATTTGAGTGTGAAGACGGTCAGCACCTACAAAGCCCATGCCATGCAGAAAATGGGTTTTGCCAATACCGCGGAGCTGATCCAATACGCCCTGAAGCACGATCTGGTGGACCAGACGCGCAACTAGTCGCCGGCAGGCTAGGAATCGTCCTACCCTGGCACCGTCCTTCCCTATGGGATAAATCATCCGCCGCCGACTTCCACAGTCGGCATGCGAAGCGGATGATTCGTGCAGTGCGTCAATTCGTCGCAGCGGCGATCAGGCAGCAAGGATGCATCGGAAGCTGTGCCAACTGAGGTTTCAACCGGAATGGGAGCGACAAACATGAAGCAGTTTAACAAGCAAGCCGCCTCGCTGCTGATGGCAGCGGGG
>JBAZOF010000322.1:0-2926 GCA_041648855.1 Sulfuritalea sp.
CGGTGCGTCCCTGCGGGAACTTTTACAAGGCAGGGACGCCTGGGCCGCAGAAGTGCTGGCCGACCTGTCGCGGCCGCACCCCGAGATCCGCGAGCTGGCGACGCGGATCGACATCCACCGCCACGCCCACGCCATGATCCGCCCGCTGCCCGGCCGCCTGTGGAGGGGCGCGCGGCGCAGCTTCGAGCTCGGCAGGCCGGGCATTCAATTCGCGCATGCCGACGTGTCCGGCCTGTCGCTGTTCGAGGAAGCCAATTATCGCGGCGTGCTGGCCGCCGAGCGCACACTGACGCGGCTCGGCGTATCCTATGCGTCCTCACTATGAACGGCCTCCACATCCTTGCCGAATTCCACGCCTGCGAAGGCGATCGCCGCCTGCTGCTGGAGGCGGAACCGTTGGCGACGCTGTGTCGCCGGGTCTGCAAGGAGGCCGGGCTGGAAGTCGTTGCCGAAGCCTTCCACCAGTTTCCCGCCGCCGGTGCGACCGGCGCCCTGGTGCTCGCCGAATCGCACCTGGCAATCCATACCTGGCCGGAACTCGAATCGGTGACGCTCGACCTTTACGTCTGCAACTATAGCCAGGATAATCGCGCTGCCGCAGAGGCCGCCTACAGTGCCCTGCGCACCGAATTCAAACCGGGGCGGATCGTGCGGCGCGATGTCGCTCGTGGCGACCCATCCTGTCAAGGGGCATGAAATTAGGCTTTTTTTCTTCCTGCTGGTGTTCGTCAACCTGATCTTCTTTGCCTGGGCGCAAGGCTATTTCGGCGCAACCGACGATAGCCGCGAACCGCAGCGGCTCGCACAGCAATTCCAGGCCGAGAAGCTGCACATCCTGCGCGATGTCAAGGCACCGCCGGCGAAGAAGGAGGAGCCGGTCTGCCGCCTCATCAGCGGCCTGAACGTAGCCGAGGCCGAGGCCCTCAAGACCGCCGTCGAAACCTTCGGCGGCGCAGCGAAAGTCTTGCCGCAGCAGGAACCGGCGCTCCATCTGGTACTCATCGGCGAACTGGCCAACAAGGCCGCCGCCGACAAGAAATCCGCCGAGCTGACCCGCTTCGGCGTCCAGGACCACCGCATCGTCGCACTCGAAAACGGCCGCTTCGAAATCATCTTCGCCAGCTTTCCCGCCGAAGCCGCTGCGCGCGAAATGTTGCAGAGCCTGAACAAGCGCGGCATCAAGTCGGCCCGGCTGGATGCCCGCGAACAGCCGCCGCTGAAGGCCCGGGTCGAGACGCGCGCTCCGGCGTCGACGCTGCTGCAGCACCTGCCGAAACTGATCGCACCGGTTGCCGACGCCACCATCGGCGAGTGCGCGCCGTAATCGCCCGATGACCTTTGTGGTCGGACTCACCGGAGGCATCGGCAGCGGCAAGAGCGCCGTCGCCGACCTGTTCGCGGCGCGCGGCGTGCTGGTGATCGATACCGATGCCATCGCCCATTCCCTGACCGCACCGGGCGGCGCCGCCATGCCGGCCATTTGTGCCGAGTTCGGCGACGGCGCGGCAGGCGCCGACGGCGCGCTCGACCGCGCCGCCATGCGCGCCATCGTCTTCACCGACCCGTCGGCGCGCAAGCGCCTCGAAGCGATCCTGCATCCGCTGATTCGCAGCGAAAGTGAGCGCCGGCTTGCGGAAAATGCGGCCGGCTCTTCCTATGCCATCCTCATGGTACCGCTGCTGATCGAAGCCGGCGACTACCGCAAGCGTGTCGACCGGATCGCCGTGGTCGATTGCGCCGAGGCGACCCAGATTGACCGCGTCATGCAGCGCAACGGCCTTGCCCGGAGCGAGATCGAGCGCATTCTTGCGGCGCAGGCCACGCGCGCCGAGCGGCTGGCGGCGGCTGACGATGTCATCGACAACGACGGAGATCTCGCCGCCTTGCCGCCCCAGATAGAGCGCCTGCACGTGAACTATTTGGCATTGGCACGAGGGTTTTGTTGAGGTTTGCACTGATTTGGGTCACAATCTGACGAATTTTCTCCACTCGACCGGCGCGTGATCACCTACGAATACCCTCTGAGCGAGCGCGTTCGCACGCTGCTGCGGCTTGAAGATCTTTTTGACAAGATCACTCATTTCGCTGCTGCCGAAGGCGCCATGGAGCACCATGTCGCGCTCGTCACCCTGTTCGAGATCCTCGAGGTCGCCGGCCGCGCCGAGCTGAAATTCGACCTGGTGCAGGAACTCGAGCGCCAGCGCCAGATTCTGCTTTCCTTCCGCAACAACCCCGAAATTTCGGAAGACGCGCTCTCCGGCGCGCTCTACGAAATCGAGCAGGCCAGTTCGCTGCTGCTCGCGATGCACGGCAAGATCGGCCACTACCTGCGCGAAAACGAATGGCTGATGACCATCAAGAACCGCGCCGCGATTCCCGGCGGCGTCTGCGAGTTCGACCTGCCGGGCTACCACTACTGGCGGCATCGCGAGGCGGCGCTGCGCCAGCAGGACATCAAAGGCTGGATCGCGCCGATGATGCCGATTCGCGCCGGACTGGCGATTGTCCTGCGCCTGCTGCGCGCCTCGGGCCGCGCCGAGCACAAGACCGCCCAGCGCGGCGCCTTTCAACTCATGCTGAGCGGCCGCAGCGCGCAGCTGATCCGCCTGAAGATCGGACAGGGCGACCCCTGCCTGCCGGAAATTTCCGCCGGCAAGTTCGCCATCAACATCCGCTTCCTGCGTCCGGACATGGATCAGCGGCCGCGCCAGATCGACTCGACGGTAGATTTCGAACTCACGCTGTGCAACCTGTAAAGCCTGCTGCGCCCCGCGTCGTCACTTGCCCGAGCTGCGGTGCGCTGGTCGAGTGGATTCCTGAAAACCGCTATCGGCCGTTCTGCTCGGCGCGCTGCAAGGGCGTCGATCTTGGCGCCTGGGCCACTGAAAAATACCGCGTCGAGGCCACCGAAGAACCGCACCCGGAA
>JBAZOF010000323.1:0-2918 GCA_041648855.1 Sulfuritalea sp.
TGCGGCCAATAATCTCGGTGGGCGTCGCGTCAACATATTCATTGAGGTCGGCGCCGGCGCAGAACGCCTTTTCGTTGCCGGTCAGCACGATGCAGCGCACGTCGTCCTGGTGGCCGAGTTCCTGAAATTTTGCTGCGATTTCGCGGCGCAGAGCCAGATTCAAGGCATTGAGCACGTTCGGACGGTTCAGGCGCAGCAGAACCACGCCGTCGGCGGGCCTTTCCTGCAGCACCAGTGCTGACGACATATCGGTGTTCATCTATCGCCCCGAAAATGTCGGCGTTCGCTTTTCGAGCATCGCCGCGACGGCTTCTGCATGGTCCGCGGTTTGATGCGCGAGCGCCTGGTAGGTGGCGGCCATGCCCAGGATGGTATCAAGCCGTTCGTGTTGCGATTCCTTCAGCAGTCGTTTGGTCCAGCGCAGGACATGCGGCGGGTTGGAAGCTATCCGTCCCGCGAGGTCGAGCGCGGATTCCATGAGCTTTTCGTGCGGCACGACTTTCGAGACGAGCCCGATGTTGAAAGCCTGCTTTGCGTCGATGGCTTCGCCGGTGAAGGCCATTTCCGCGGCGCGCGCATACCCCACGATTCGCGGCAACAGCCACGAGCCACCATCGCCGGCCACGATGCCGACCCTGACGAAACTTTCGGCGAAGGTGGCCCGGGTGGAAGCGATCCGCATGTCGCACATGCAGGCCAGATCGCAGCCCGCCCCGATTGCCGGACCGTTGACTGCGGCGATCAACGGTACGTCGAGGTTCATGAGTGCGCGCGGAATGCGCTGGATGCCCCGGCGATACTGCTCGGCGATCTCGTGCGGCTCGCCGCCGAACATTCCTTTCTTGTCGCGCATGTCCCGGACGTTGCCGCCGGAACTGAACGCGGGTCCTTCGCCGGTCAACACGACGGCCCGGATGTCGAGGTCCGAGTTGCAGCGCTCCGTGACTGCTTCGAACGCCGAATAGAGGTCATCGCCATTGAGGGCGTTGCGCGTCGCCGGATCGTCGAGCGTCAGCACCAGCACGTGCTCGCGCAGATCGTGCTTGAGTTTATTGCTCACGACGTTTTCCCCGGCACCGGATCGCGGCCGTCAATGCGTTCAAGCGCCGACCATCGCCAGCCCGCCGTTGCACAACATGAACTGGCCCGTCATGTGGCGCGATTCTTCGCTGGCGAGGAAGAGCGTGGGGCCGACCATGTCCTCGGGCGTGGCAATGCGGCCGAGGGGTGTCTGGCGCAGAACTTCCTCGCGCCGGCCGTTCTTCCAGTCCTCCCGGTTCTTCAGTGCTTCGGTTTCCATGAAGGCCGCGCCCAGCGTATTTACCCGCACGCTGGGCGCCAGGGCCCGCGCGTAGGATTTCGTCAAGCCGATGACGCCGTACTTGGCTGCCGCGTATTGCGGGGCGCGGGGGCTGCCCGCGATCACGACCTGCGAACCGATGTTGACGATCGAGCCGCCGCCGAGCTCCATCATGCGCGATCCGACTTCATGGATCATGAACATGGTGCCCTTGATGTCCACCGCCAGCATGTGATCGACGGCCTTCTCGTCCAGCTGGCGCCATGAGGTCTGGTCGAGCGCCATGTCGCCGACATTGTTGACCAGCACGTCGACCCGCCCGAACTCGGAAAATGCCGCATCCGTGATGCGCCGGACATCATCCAGCTTCGAGATGTCGGCCTGCACTACCAGCGCCTTGCGGCCCATTTCGCGCACGGCATTGGCGACCTCTTCGGCACCGGCGGCAGAGCTGTTGTAATGGATGATCAGGTGCGCGCCTTCCCTGGCGAAGGCTTTTGCCAGAACCGCGCCAAAACCGCGGCCGGAGCCTGTCACGAAAACCACCTTGTCTTGAAATCGTCCGTTGTTCATGTTGATCCCTGTCTTTCGTTTCAATGGGTGACGCAAACCGGCTTTGCCGGGAGGCGCAATAGCCCCTGCTAGGCGGCTGCCGGCATCGTGCCGACCAGGCTGCCGAATTCCTCGTCGGTCACCAGACGCCTCTTGCTGATCGCCAGCTTTTTTGTCTCGGCGAGAAGTGCGGGGAAGCGGTCTTCCGCAACCTTCAATCCGAGTTGCTCGCATTTGATCTTGATCGATGCAAGCCCGCTTTTCTTGCCGAGGACGATCTTCCGCGGCGTGTTGAGCAGGGTGGATGAATAGGGTTCGATGGCTTCGGGAATGTGGAATTGAGCTGCCACTGCACCCGTTTCCCTGACGAACAGGGTTTCACCGACCACCGATTTCCACGGCTCCAACTGGTAGCCGGCGATTTCGCGGAGCCGCTTCGATGTCTCGCGCACACGATCGAAGTGGAAGCCGGTGTCGACCTGGTAGAGCAGTTCGAGCGCGAATGCAATCTCGGGGAGATTGGCATTGCCGGCGCGTTCCCCGATGCCGTCGATGGTGCCTTGCACCCATCGGGCCCCGGCGCCTACTGCGGCTATCGCATCGGCAGTTCCCAGACCGAAGTCGTTGTGCCCATGCCAGTGGATGATGGCATCCTGTCCCAGCCAGCTGCGGGCCTTGCCGATAAGGTAGGACACCGCTTCCGGGGTGGCGATCGCCAGCGTATCGACGATCACGAACTCTGCAGCACCGGCATCGCGTGCGGTCTTGTATACGCGCTCGAAGAAGTCGAGGTCGGCCCGGGTCGAATCCACGCCGAAGAAGGCGACATGGATGCCCTGCTTGACGCCGAACTCGACCGAGTTCTTGATCCGCTCGAGTACCGACTCCCTGGACACGCCCAGTGCCTTGAGCTTCTGGTTGGAAATCGGCGCCTCGATGACGCTGTGGCGCAGATCGAGGTCCGCAACCGCAGCGACATCCTCGGGCATTGCGCGCGCGAAGCCCCAGATCTCGGCCTTCAAGCCGGCGGCGTTGATCAGCTTGATCGCTTCGCGGTCGTCCTCCG
>JBAZOF010000324.1:0-2903 GCA_041648855.1 Sulfuritalea sp.
GGCGTCTTCCCCCTGCGCAGACTGCACCGCTGCAGGTCCCGCCGCGTGCCCGACCATGTGCGCGAGCGCAGCCTGCTGCCCGCTGACGAGCAGCAGCGAGAGGCACAGGGCAAGGAATGGATGGAGAAAGCGGCGCATGGGGCGCGTATCAGAACACAACGCGCGCCATCAATCAACCTGCAGCAGCAGGCCCTTCAGGTACTCGCCTTCCGGAAACGCGAGGTCGACCGGATGATCGGCGGCGCCCTGCAGGCGCTGCACGATGCGTGCCGTCATTTTGGTCGATGCGCCGGCGTCGAGCGCCGCGCCGGCGACGATCTTCTGGAACAGCTCGGCCGAGACGCCGCCGGAACACGAATAGCTCATCAGCAAGCCGCCCGGCGCCAGCAGGCGCAAGGCGCTCAGGTTGATTTCCTTGTAGGCCCGCGCGGCGCGCTCGGCATGTGCCGTGGTATGGGCGAACTTGGGCGGATCGAGCACGATCAAATCGTAGCTCTCGCCGGCGCCGCGCATGTTGCGCAGCTCGGCGAAGACGTCGCCCTCGAGCCAGATCGCACGCGCGGCGTCGATCCGCGGATTGAGCGCGAGGTTGCGCCGCGCCGTTTCCAGCGCCGGGCCGGAGCTGTCCATCGACACCACTTCGCGCGCGCCGCCGGCCAGCGCCTGCAGCGAAAACCCCGCCGTGTAGCAGAAGCAGTTGAGCACGCGGCGGCCGCGCGACAGTTCGGCGACGCGGCGGCGGTTCTCGCGCTGGTCGAGGTAGAAGCCGGTCTTGTGGCCGCCGACGATGTCGACCGTCATGCTCACGCCGTTTTCCTCGATCACCAGTTCATCGGCGGATGCAGAGCCATGCAGCCAGCCGGTGACGGGCTCGAGGCCTTCGAGGCTGCGCACCTCGACGTCCGAGCGTTCGTAGATGCGCGCGCAGCCGGTGGCCTTGAGCAAAGAGTCGGCGATGGCGGCACGCCACTTGTCGGCCCCGGCCGTGGTCAGTTGCACCACCACGGTGTCGCCATAGCGATCGGCGATGACGCCGGGCAAGCCGTCCGATTCGGCGTGGATCAGGCGCAGGCCCTGCTGCCCGGCCAGTTCCGGCAGGCCCGCGCGGCGCGCCACGGCGGCCGCGACGCGACGCTTGAAAAAGGCGTGGTCGATGCTTTCCTCGACATCGAAACTCCAGATCCGGGCGCGTATCTGCGAGGCCGGGCTCCACGCGGCGCGGGCCAGGGGCCGGCCGTCGCTGGAAACGACATCGACCGTATCGCCCGGCCGGGCGCGGCCATCGAGTTGCGCAACCGCGCCGGAGAACAGCCAGGGATGCCGGCGGCGGACGGATTTCTCCTTGCCGGGATGCAGGGTCAGGGTAGCCATGGGACGGGATGCTACATGGCAAGCCGGGTGCGCGTCACGCCGTTTGAATCGAAGCGAGCACGACCTGACGCGACGAACAGCGAGATGGGTACAAGGCTCATCAGGCTCCAGTCAGCCGTGACCTGCCGGTCGAGCATCGCGTTCAGAGGCCCGCTTCAGACTGTCAGCGGCCATCCAGGATTTGCCGTTCGGGATGGCACCAGACCCTTAGCGGACGTAGGCCGGATGAAAAAGTGGACACTCAGGAACCTCTGACATAACCGCCCCGCGCGGCTTCATCGCGCTGCGTCCAGAGAGCGACGCGAACGGGGGCGACCGACGCGTTAGCGAGCAACACGCAAGGCGTTGACGGCTTGCAACGTTCGGTAGCCGAAATACAGCAAAAGGCCGCCAAAGAGAAAAAATATGCCGGCGAACATGATGATAACGGCCAGGGCGGCCAACCCGTTTCTAAGGGCATCGGGAAAGTACTGAATGAGAATGTAAGTTCCGGCGGATGAAAAGAGCAGCGCACCAAGGAACATAAAAAAGAAGCTTTGGTGACTGGTAACGCCCGTCGTGAAATTCCTGACGGCAAGCGCAGCAAAGGTCCCATTTTGAACCACGCCTGCGACCATCATTTCATCACCTTCATTGATCGCCTGGCTTTTCAGCGGTTGGGCTGACTCGAATCGGATCTTCCGGCCACCGATTTCAAATCTCGCGAAATACACTGTCTTCCTTGGCCGGCTTTTCATGACAGGATAGTCAAAGTGCGAGCACGCAACTTTGCACGCAGTTCCACGTAGAGTCTCCACGGAACCTCCTTACGGATCTATGCGCTGACCTGCATCAGGCTGAAAATCAAGGGGTCGCGCGGGCCTCGTTACATAAGCTGAAACATCGGTCAAACGGGCTCTTTACGGAGAAAGCTCCCGTTCGCATACTACCCCATGCTGAATGACTGCTATCGGTACCGCTGCCCAACGCCCGATTTTGGTCGACTGCGAACGTACGATTATCCACCTTCAATGACCGCTGCCGCTGCATTGCCGACACTTGGGACTACACCGCACCGCTCGCTCCGGGTCAGACTGCAACCGCTGCTCATCAGGGCAAATCCGGGTTGCTGCGATTGAGTCTTCCGGAATCAGCCGCCGGCCTTGCCGAGTTCGAGCTTGAGCAGAACGTCGCGGCCCCCGGTTTCGCTCTTTGCGGCTGCGCCCTGACGGATACGGGCCTCGGGCGCGCCTGCCGCCTTGAGATTTTCCAGCGCGTGCTCGGCACGGCGGACCGCCAGCGCCTGCAACGCATCGCCCTGCACGACCTGTTTGGCGCGCAGGCGCTCGAACAGCACGGCGTAAAAATCCGCGCCCTTGAGCCGGCCCACTTCGTCTTCGCTGAGGCTGCGCTTCTCGCGCATGAGGCCGGAAAGCCGCGACATCACCTTGCCGGTCATGCTTTCCTCCAGCTGGCCCGGGTTGGCGCTGCGGAAGCCTTCCTTCAGCGCCGCGAGTTCGGCGCTGCCGAAACTGTCGGCGAACAGGCTTTCC
>JBAZOF010000325.1:0-2902 GCA_041648855.1 Sulfuritalea sp.
GCCCGTACGGTCGCTGAGGCCCTACGCTTGGCGGTCATCGAGTTGTTGCAGGTGCAGTCTGGGGAGGTGCGTGCCACTTACCGACTTTATGGAACCACGGGTAATACTCTGGAGGTAGTTCTGTATGACGCAGTTCCCGGAGGCGCCGGTTATTGCGCTCACCTGGGAGAAGCTGGCTTTTCCTTTGATGGACTGCTGCGTCGCGCTCGTAATCGCCTAGATTGCAAAGCACAGTGTGACTCTGCCTGCCGTACGTGCTTGTGTGACTATAGCAACCAACGCCATTGGGATAGCTTTGATCGCCTTTCTGCCCTTGCTTGGATCGATGCGCTTCTCGATCCGAGACCGCAGCATGACGGACCTGGGCACTACGTACGGTGGGCTAAGCCAAGCTTGGGTGGCTTGAACGATCGCTTCACGAATTACAAGACGATACATCTGGTTGCCCGGAGTCTTGTTGAGCAGACTAGTTATTCTGAGGAGAGCCTCAATTTGCTTTTGCAGTGGCTGCAAGAAGGTAAATCCATACATATCCATCTGGCCAACAAGCTGGAAGACAAACCAAAATCTCAAGCTGCTCTTACCCTCTATCGGCGCCTTAGTCCCTACGTTCAAGAAGAGCGGCTGCATCTTTACCGGATACCCGATGGTACCGATATGGTGTGGGACGACCTCCCGAGAGTTTTTGCCGGAAGTGAAATCAATCTTCCGGTCATACGGCAACATTTTGCAGTGCAACCGCTCATGGAAGGACTTGTCGCTGCGCCTGCCGATACCGGAGTAATTGACGAAACACTCAGTGCAGATTTGAGCCAATTTGTTTCTCGTTCCATTCCCTTACCGCAAGATGTTCTGCGAGAGGGTGAGCGGATGTCTCTGTGGGAATTGGGTGCTGGTGAGAAGCGTGACTTCCCGGCAATGTTTGATGTTATTGCAGAATGTAGGATCAAAGACTTGGTGATTCGAGACCCTTACTGTGGTTCAGGGCCGAATCGTGGAAAACTTAAGTCCTTCATTGCTACTCTTAAATCCCTAGTGGGTGAGATTCAACACACAGCCATTCACTGCAAGGAAAGCCGCGACAAAGATGGAAACATCGAGTTTTATCTCGACGTCGAAAGGCATGTTGACGATATTCTGGTTTCATTAGGACTGGAGAACCGAGATGTCGACGTTCACCCGCTCAAAGGGAGTGGGCGGACCTTTCATGACCGTGAGATCGACATTACGACGGTTACTGGCGACGGTTGTGACATCACATACCGTTACTTCCTGACGGGAGGAATTGATTATCTGATGGACGAGCGTTCTGCTACACGCGTTTTTTGTGTGCAGCTATGATTCAGTCATGATGCGAACACGCCCGATTGGTAGCTTCGCTTATCTGCGATCGCAGTGCTTTCGCCCCGTGATTTCAGTCACATCAACAACTCGGCTGAATTGACGTAATCCCTTTTCCGGCTTTGCGTGACATGTTTATCGCGAACA
Organism: Sulfuritalea sp.; assembly: GCA_041648855.1. Lineage (GTDB taxonomy): Bacteria > Pseudomonadota > Gammaproteobacteria > Burkholderiales > Rhodocyclaceae > Sulfuritalea. Next base: position 1,489 of record JBAZOF010000325.1, read on the forward strand.
ATTCAATTTCGGCCTGTTTGGCATGAGCATCAGTAGACGGAAGTACCACTATAGAAATCATTGTGACTAAACACTGCCTGTCGTGTCGAGAGTTCGTGGGAAACGCCCGTGAGCATGGCTGCATACTACGCTCCAGAATTGTCCTTCAAGTCAGGCCTTCGCTACCCTCACTGCTGGGTGGTTTCGGCCTTGATCGCGAGCCACTTGCCGTTGCGCAACTCAAGCAGGTATTCCTCGAGGGATTCGAATCGATAGGGTTTGCCCGATTGGCGACCCTGTTCGATTACCACCGACCGCACAGTGATCCGATCGCAGGCCGCACCAGCCGGCTTGCCCTCGGTCGACACACGGCGCTGCTTGTAGTTCGTGAGCCCCTTCATGGCCGCGATCGTGCTCTGCGCAAGTTCCTCGCGGCCGAGGTCGACGCTGGCCATCTTGCCCCCGGTGTCGCGCACCGTGGCCCGAACGCTGGCCTCGGGTGCGAACTTGGCGATGATCTTCGCTGCGTCGTGCCGGGCGATCGCCGTATCCAGTTGCCGCAGCCAGGTTTTGGCAATGCTGCTCGACGCACAATCCCCGACGGCTGATGCCGCGGCTGCAGCGGCAGGCGGCGCGGCAGCAGGGACGACCGGGGACGCAGCAGCAGGAGGCGCGGCGACTGCGGGTACAGCGGCAGAAGGTGTCGGCGGCGGCGCCTTGCGCCGTTGCTCCAGTTGTCGCAGGCTGTCCTGGTCCGCGCTCTGCGAGTAACGGTCGAGCTCGGTGTCGAACTCGCCGGGGACATAGAAATTCGGCACCTTGTCCAGCAATACCGGCAGCAGGATAGTCATCAAGGCTCGCTCCTTGAAGCGGCTCTTGGTCTCCTTCGCCGCGGCGCGGACGAAGCCGACGCGACCCTCGTCGATATCGAGTTTGTTCTCGCCAACCTCCATGGTCGTTCCGCCGCGATTCACCTTGTCGTAAGTTCCCTCGCGGTTCGACGTCGCCGTGGCCAGTTCCGCCGACAGCACGTAGGGTTCATGGTCGGTGCCGCGAATGCCGATGGTCGCCGTGGGCGTGACCACCTTGTGCCCGGAGCGATTGGTGCGGGCGATCCAGCCGCTGATGACCCGCAGCGAGCCGGTCACCAGGCGCAGGCTGAGACTGTCGGTCGGCTTGTCTTCGGCGGCGAAACGCTCGGCGACGAATTCGGTATTCGGGCGAATGGCGACATAACCCGCATCCTCGGTTTTGAGGACTGCCTCGGCCAGGGCGGCGGCGCGCACGCGCTCGCCGACGTATACCGCGTCGCCCTCGCGCAGCTTTCTTTCAGCGGCGGCGGTGCTGCCCGTCGCGGCGACGTCGCCGCGGACGCGCAGGACTGTCGCATAGCGCTTGCCGGTTTCCGTGGCCGTCGCCGGCTCGGTCGCTGCAG
>JBAZOF010000326.1:0-2898 GCA_041648855.1 Sulfuritalea sp.
CGATATTTCGCCCTTCGACCCGGACGCTGACCCCGCGAAGGATGCCAAAGCCATCCTCAAGGAACTGAAGAAGTACGACGAGGCGCTCTACAAGAAGCCGCGCTGGCTGCTGATCAACAAGATCGACCTGGTGCCGGAAGATGATCGCGAGGCACGAGTCGCCGCCTTGGTGAAAAGCTACAAGCCGAAGAGGCATTTCGTCGTTTCGGCCATTTCGGGCGCAGGCTGCCGCGAGGTCACGTTTGCCGTAATGGATTACCTGGAACAGCATCGCAATCATGAGAAGGCAGATAGCTGAAGCGCAGCGTGTCGTGGTCAAGGTGGGCAGCGCGCTGGTCACCAACCACGGCGAGGGCCTGGCCCACGATTTCATCGCCGAGTGCGCGCGCCAGATCGCTGTGCTGCACGCCGACGGACGACAAGTGCTGCTGGTGTCTTCCGGCGCGATCGCCGCCGGCATGCAGCGGCTGGGCTGGACCGCGCGGCCCCATGCCATGCACGACCTGCAGGCCGCCGCTGCCGTCGGCCAGATGGGTCTGGCACAGGCCTACGAAACGACCTTCCTCAGCCACGGCCTCAAAGCCGCGCAGATCCTGCTGACCCACGAAGATCTTGCCGATCGCACGCGCTACCTCAATGCCCGCTCGACCCTGCAAACCCTGCTCGATCTCGGCGTGGTACCGATCATCAATGAAAACGACACGGTGGTCACCGACGAGATCAAATTCGGCGACAACGATACGCTCGGCGCGCTGGTGGCCAACCTCGTCGAAGCCGAAGCCCTGATCATCCTTACCGACCAGAAAGGTCTGTATAGCGCCGATCCGCGCCTCGATCCCGCCGCCACGCTGATCAGCGAGGGGCGCGCCGACGATCGCCGCTTCGAGGCCATGGCGGGCGGCGCTGGCTCCGGCATCAGCAAAGGCGGCATGATCACCAAGATCCGAGCCGCGCAGCGTGCCGCAAAGAGCGGCGCGCATACCCTGATCGTCAGTGGTCGCGAACCCGACTCGCTGTTGGCCGCCGCTCGCGGCGAAGCCATCGGCACGTTGCTGTATGCCGTCGAATCGCCACTGGCGGCGCGCAAGCAATGGCTGGCGGACCACCTGCAACTGGTCGGCGCGCTGACGCTCGATGGCGGCGCGGTGCAGGCCCTGGCCGGTGGCCGCAGCCTCCTGGCAGTCGGCGTGGTGCGCGTCGAGGGAGACTTCGAGCGCGGCGCGGTAGTGGCCTGTCGCGCCCCCGACGGACGCGAAATCGCTCGCGGCCTGATCAACTATTCAAGCTCGGAGGCCCGCCGCATTGCCGGTCACGGCACCCAGGACATCGAAACCCTGCTTGGTTATATCGACAGCGCAGAGCTGATTCACCGCGACAACCTGATAGTCCTCTGAATTTGCAGCAAGACGCAAGGGCCGCCCGAAGGCGGCTTTTTTCGCACTCGTCAATCGCAATTGCGTCAGGGAGTCACGAACCAGCTTTGTATTGGCAAAAAAAAGCCACCCCGAAGGGTGGCTTTTATCTTTCAACACCTCACCGACACTAGGTCGGCTCGATATTAGAAAGCGTGACGCAGGCCCAGCGCGGTGCGGGTGAACTTGCCACCGACAGCGTTCGCCTTGTCGTTGTCGCCATCTTCCCAACGCACATAGGCGGTGGTGCGCTTGCTCATCGAGTAGTCCAGGCCCAGGGCATTCAGGTTGCGGTCCTGGTTGGCGGCCAGCTTGTCATCATCCTTCAGCACGTTGGCCATGACAGCGATGGTGGGGGTGGCTTGCCATTTCAGAGCGATGTTGGTGGAACGGGCATCAACAGTGGCGGTGCCGCCGGTGTTGCCGGTGTTCTTGGACGAGGTCCAGCCACCATACAGCGTGAACGTGCCGAACGTGTAGTTGGCGCCGAGCAGGTTGTTCGTCGTCACGCCGGTATTCATGCCGCCGTTGACGTTGCTCAGAATGTTCGAGTGCGCGTAGGACACATTCAGCGGGCCGTTGTTGTAGTTCAGGCCAACCTGGGTCTGGCCGTCGGCATCCGCAGCGGCATTGCCAGCGGAGTTCGGCGAGCGATACAGCAGGCCGACGGTGAAGCCGGACCAGCTGGGGCTATCCCACTTGATCGAGTTGTTGGCGCGGATGTCACGAGCACCAGCACCGCCGGCGGCAACAGCAGCCGGTGCGCCGATGACGTTGGCACCGCTCAGACGGCCGAAGAAGCCGGAGTAACCACCACCCATGCCGACGCCGAACGGCTGGGCCGTCAGAGCGGAAGTCAGGGCAAAGTTGTTCATGAAGCCGAGCGAAACCTTGCCGAAGTTACCCGTGAGCCACAGGTAGTTCTGGCTGTTCCACAAACCAGCGGTATTCGAGGAACCCGGGGTGGTGGGGTCGCTCTCGAGCCACAGGCCGGCCTTCATGCCGGCGCCGAGGTCTTCCTGAACCAGGAAGGTCAGGTTGGTGGTGGCCGTGTTGCTGGCGGAACCCCAACGGTTGGTCTTGGTCTTGACGCCGGCGGTTTCCAGCGAGTAATTTTGGTAGCCGGTGTCGAACAGACCTTGAATGGTCACAGTCGACTGGGCGAAGGCGGTGCTGGACAGGCCAGCGATAGCCAGGGCGATGAGTTTCTTTTGCATAGATTTCTCCAAAGAGAGTTATGGTTTTAACAGCTTGCAATGACACCACGTGGTCGGTCACTACTCGCTGCCACTACCCGAATCCGGGAAGCTGGGAGCATTCTGCTTTACCGTCGGCTGGCGGACAATCGTCGCATTGCTTTTCACGTGCCGAAGCGATGGTTTTGTGGTTTTCTCACAACAGAGTAAACGCCATTTCCAGGATCCGCCCAACGGGCACCCCGTGGGGGACCGAGCTATATCTTTCGTAGGGTATTTCCCGAGGGCTG
>JBAZOF010000327.1:0-2891 GCA_041648855.1 Sulfuritalea sp.
AGGATATTCGCCTGCTCGGGCGGCGGTTCAATCTGGTAGGTCTGCGGCTGCGGATACATTTGCGCTTCGTCCGGCGCAAAAAGATGCTCGACGCCGGCGGCCGCCAGTTTTTCGCAATCGGCGTCGAAGGTTCGCGGGTACTTTTCGAAGTCCTCGCCGGGACGAAACTGCAGGCGATTGACGAAAATGGTGGCAATCACCTGGTCGGCATGGGCGCGCGCCCGGGTCATCAGCGCAATATGGCCCTCGTGCAGGTTGCCCATGGTCGGCACCAGCGCCACCCGGCCGGCCCCGGCGCGCGCCGCGCGCAGGCCGGCGATCGTTTCGTGAATCTGCATCAGTAGCAGTGCTCCGGGCCCGGGAAGGACCCGTCCTTGACGGCCTTGACGTAGGCCGTGACGGCGCCGTCGATGCTGGCCGCCTCGGCCATGAAGTCCTTGACGAAGCGGCCCTTCTTTCCGGGATAGACGCCGAGCATGTCGTGCAGCACCAGCACCTGCCCGTCGCAGGCCAGTCCCGCGCCAATGCCTATGGTGGCGCAGACCTTGAGCAACTGGGTGATTTCGCCGGCAAGCTGGGCCGGGACCATTTCCAGCACCATCAGGGCGGCGCCGGCCTGTTCGAGCGCCACGGATTCGCGCTTCATGCGTGCCGCGCCTTCTTCGCCGCGCCCCTGCACCCGGTAACCGCCCAGCGCATGCACCGATTGCGGCGTCAGGCCGATGTGGGCGCAAACGGGTACGCCGCGCTCGACCAGGAAGTGCACGGTCTCCGTCATTACCTCGCCGCCTTCCAGCTTGACCATCTCGGCACCGGCCGCGAGCAGCTTTCCGGCATTGCGGATGGCCTGCTCCTTCGACTCGTGGTAGGCCCCGAAGGGCAGGTCGGCGACCAGCATCGGCCGCGACGGCAGCGCGGCGACGCAGGCCGTGTGATAGACCATATGCTCCATGGTCACCGGCAGTGTCGATGTCTTGCCCTGGATGACGTTGCCCAGAGAATCGCCGACGAGCATCACATCGACGCCGCAGCGGTCCTCCAGGGCGGCGAAACTGGCGTCGTAACAGGTAAGCATGGCGATCTTCTCGCCTTCCCGCTTCATGCGGCCCAGTTCCGGCAGAGTGATCGGCTTGTTGCTGGCGAGGTAGGTCATGGTGATCTGAAGATGAAGTAAACGGCGCCTAGGATACACAAACCGGCCCACAGAAAATCGAGCTTGAGCGGTTGCTTCATGTAGAACAGAGCAAAGGGAACGAATACGGTGAGAGTGATCACTTCCTGCAGAATCTTGAGTTGCCCCAGCGACATCTCATGATGGCCGATGCGGTTGGCGGGCACTTGCAGCAGATACTCGAACAAGGCAATGCCCCACGAGGCCAGGGCGGCAATCCACCACGGCCGGTCGTTGAGATTCTTCAGATGGGCGTACCAGGCGAAGGTCATGAAGACGTTCGACGCCGTGAGCAGCAGCGCGGTCTGCCAGACAACCGGGATCTGCAGCAGCGAGGCCATGGCTCAGGCGACCTGAGGCAGTATCTTCTCGATCTGCTGGTCGGCGCAGCGCAGCAGCAGATCGGCCACGCTGCCGCGACCGGGGATGGTCAGCCGCGGGGCGATCTCGGCCAGCGGCGCCAGCACGAACGCGCGCTCATGCATTCGCGGATGCGGCAGCGTGAGCTGCGGGTCGTTGCTGACCTCGTCACCGTAGAGCAGCAGGTCGAGATCCAGCGTGCGCGGCGCGTTTTTTACGCTGCGCTGGCGACCGAAGCGTGCTTCGATCCCGAACAGGGATTCGAGAAAAGTCGGCGCTGGCGAGACGGCGATCAGTTCGACCACGGCATTGATGAAATCGGGCTGATGCTTGAGACCGACCGGCGCCGTGCGATACAGCGAGGATGCGGCGATGAATTCGGTCTGCGGCAGTTCGCGCAGGGCAAGAACGGCCGCCTTCACCGTTGCCACCGGGTCTCCCAGATTGGCGCCCAGCGCGATGAAGCAACGCTGGCCCACTTCAGCCTTCGCTGGGCGAGCTGCCTGCCGTGTCGCCCCCGCCCGCCGCCTTCTTGCTGCGGACGCGGCGACGGCGCTTCTTGGGGCCGCTGTCGGGTATCAGCATGGCCTCGCGGCCCTCATGGTCGGCATCCTGGAAGTCATCCCACCAATCCGCGAGCTCCTTGTCGATCTCGCCGCTCTCGGCGCGCAAGACGAGGAAATCAAAGCCGGCGCGGAAACGCGGCAATTCGATCAGGCGATACGGCGATTTGCCGGCGCGCTTCTCGAAGCGTGGCTGCAGCGCCCAGATGTCCTTGATGTCGCCGACGATGCGACGCGTGATCGCAAGCTTCTCGCCCTGCGCATTGAGCACATCGTCCATCGCCTCGTACAGCGCCGGGATCGGCACTTCGCCGCGCGCCTTGCGCGCCTCCCACGCGGCCAGCACTTCGTGCCACAGCAGGGTGGCGAACAGATAACCGGGCGAGAGCGACTTGCCGGCCTTGACCCGCGCATCGGTGCCGGCCAGCGCCAGCATGACGAACTTCTCGCCCAATGGCTGCTCCAGGATCACGTCGAGCAGCGGCAGCAGGCCGTGATGCAGGCCATCGTGGCGCAAGCGCTTGACGCACTCGACCGCATGCCCGGAAAACAGCAGCTTCAGCATTTCGTCGAACACGCGCGCCGCCGGAACGTTCTCCATCAACTCGGCCATCTCGCGTATCGGCGCACGCACCGCCGGATCCAGTGTCAGACCCAGCTTGGCGGACAGGCGCACCGCGCGCAGCATGCGCACCGGGTCTTCGCGGTAGCGCAGCTTCGGCTCGCCGATCATGCGCAGTGTCTTCTGCTGCAGGTCGGCCACGCCATGGTGATAGTCGATCACCGTCTCCGAGGAC
>JBAZOF010000328.1:0-2889 GCA_041648855.1 Sulfuritalea sp.
CGACGACTACCGCATCGCGCGCTACGCGGCGGCGGCGATCGCGCTGACCGTCGCCGAGGCAGCGTTGCCGAGCCCGCTGCCGGGCATCAAGCCGGGGCTGGCCAACATCATCGTGCTGGTGGTGCTGGCGCGCTACGGCTGGCGCGATGCGGCCTGGGTCAGCCTGCTGCGCGTGGTGGCGGGCAGCCTGGTGATCGGCCAGTTCCTCGCGCCGGGCTTCTTCCTCGCGCTGGCAGGTGCCTTGTGCAGCCTCGCCGTGCTGGCGCTGGCGCAGCATTTGCCGCCGCGTTTCTTCGGTCCGGTGTCGGCCAGCGTGCTGGCGGCCTTCGCCCACATCGGCGGCCAGCTCGTGCTGGCCCGCGCCTGGCTGGTGCCGCATGACGGCGTGTTCTACCTGGTACCGCTGTTCGCCACCACGGCGCTGGTGTTCGGCGCCATCAACGGTCTGGTGGCGGCGCGCTTGCTTGCCGCATCCGTTGCCGCACCTGCGGCATTGAAAGGCGCTTCATGATCATTCCCCTGTTTCCCCTGCAATCGGTGCTGTTCCCCGGCGGGCGGCTGCCGCTGCGCATCTTCGAGCAGCGCTACATGGAAATGGCCACGGCCGCCCTCAAGGAATCCGCGCCCTTCGGCATCTGCCTGATCGCGAGCGGCGAGGAGGTGGCGCGCGCCGGCCGCAAGCCGGCCCAGCCGCACGCGGTGGGCACGCTGGCGCATATCGCCGACTGGGACATGCAGCAGCTGGGCGTGCTCAACATCATCGCGCAGGGCGGCGAGCGCTTTCGTTTGCTGCGCCACTGGACCGAGGATTCGGGTCTGCTGCGCGGCGAGGTCGAATTGATCGCCGAGCCGGCCGTGCTGCCGGTGCCCGGCGATTACGCGCGGCTGGTGCCGCTGCTGCGCGCCATCGTCGGCGAGATGGGAGCCGACGCACCCCATGCCCCTGCCGCACCGCACCGCTTCTTCGACGCCGGCTGGCTCGGCATGCGCTATGCCGAAGTGCTGCCGATCCCGGTTGCCGCCAGGCAGAAACTGTTGGAGCTCGAGGACAGCATCGACCGCCTCGAAATCATCTACCGCTATCTGGAAGGCAAAGGCCTGCTGCCAGACATCTGAACGTCTTCGAGGATGCGCCGGATCGGCGCCGGCAGCGCGGCGCTTTCGATCCCGGTCAGTTCCAGCCACTGCCGTCCCGGCTCCATGACGGCGGGCCCCGGAGTTACCTGCAGCAGCAGCGGCGCGATGTTCAGGCGGAAATGGCTGAAGGCATGTGTGAAGGTCGGCAGCGGCGCGCCCTGCGTACCTGGGCTTCCGCTTTGCGGGCAGGTGACGGAGATCACGCGGCAGGCGCAGTGCCGTTCGGCCCACTCCTGTGCATCGGCGCCTTCAGGCAGTTCCGGCAGCGACAGCAGTCCGCCCCAGATGCCGGCGGGCGGCCGGGTTTCCAGCAGCACGCGATTGTCATCGAGCAGAACCAGCAGCGTGGCATGGCGCAGCGGAATCTCGCGGCGCGGTTTCGCCTGCGGCAGTTCCGCGGTGCGTCCCGTCGCGCGGGCGACGCAGGTGTCGGTCAGCGGGCAGGCTTCGCAGAGCGGTTTTCCGCGCGCGCAGACCATGGCGCCGAGATCCATCTGCGCCTGGTTATGGATGGCGCCGTGGCGCGCCGGCATCAGTTCCGCGGCCAGCGCCCAGAGGCGCTTTTCCACCGCGCCGCTGCCGGGGAAGCCCTCGATGCCGAAGGCGCGGCACAGCACGCGCTTGACGTTGCCGTCGAGGATAGGCGCATGGGCGCCGAAGCAGAAGGTCGCGATCGAGTTGGCGGTGGAGCGGCCGATGCCCGGCAGTTGTGCAATGACGGCTGGATCGTGCGGAAACTTGCCGCCGTGCTGCGCCATCACGGCGCGCGCCGCGGCGTGCAGGTTGCGCGCCCTGGCGTAGTAGCCGAGCCCGCTCCACAGCGCCATGACCTCCCCGACCGGCGCCGCGGCAAGGTCGGCGAGCTGCGGAAAGTGCTCGAGGAAGCGCAGGTAGTAGGGAATCACCGTCGCCACCTGCGTCTGCTGCAGCATGATTTCCGACAGCCAGACGCGGTAGGGGTCCGTGGTGTTCTGCCACGGCAGGTCGTGGCGGCCGTGGCGCTTGTGCCAGCGGATCAGGCGCGCGGAGAAGCCGCGCGCCGCGGAAGGCAATTCAGCCTTCCCCCCGGCCCCCTTCCCGGGGAAGGGGGTGACCACGGTTCGCCGCTGGCGCGGCTCCATGTCCTGGGCGGCATTCCCTTTTGACCGCTTGGCGAGGATGCTCACGCCTTTACCGGTTTGACACGGCTCGCGGCCAGCTTGGCGCGCTGCCGCGCTTCGTCGGTCGTGTCGGCATTCGCCACGGCGACGCCCATGCGGCGCTTGATGAAGCTCTCCGGCTTGCCGAACAGGCGCAGGTCGGATTCGGGCACCTGCAGCGCGTGCGCCACGCCCTCGAAGGCGATGCCCTTTTCCTCCAGGCCGCCGTAGATCACCGCCGAGGCGCCGGGGCGGCGCAATGAGGTGTCGACCGGCAGGCCGAGGATCGCCCGCGCATGCAATTCGAATTCGGAGAGGCGCTGCGTCGCCAGCGTCACCAGCCCGGTGTCGTGCGGGCGCGGGCTGACTTCGGAGAACCACACCTGGTCGCCCCTGACAAACAGCTCGACGCCGAAGATGCCCCGTCCGCCGAGGTTGCCGGTGATGGCGCGGGCGATGTCGCGCGACTTCTGCAGCGCGGCCGGGCTCATCGCCATCGGCTGCCAACTCTCGACGTAATCGCCATTGACCTGCACATGCCCGATCGGCTCGCAGAAGAAAGTCTCGACCTGGCCTGACGCTCCCACCGCGCGCACCGTGAGCTGGGTGATCT
>JBAZOF010000329.1:0-2885 GCA_041648855.1 Sulfuritalea sp.
GAACCGCCCCGGCGTGCCCGGCCTGCTCGACGCGGTGACGGCGTCGCAGACCATCAATCACAGCGTCAATGCGGTGCTGGTGAAAGTCGGCGCTGGCGACACGGCGGAAACCGTGGCGCAGGAGATACGCCGCTGGAAACATTTGCAGGCCTACACCCGCGAGCAGATGGAGGAGATCCTGATCGCCAAGCTGATCGCCACTTCGGCCAAGCAGATCGGCATGTTCCTCGCCATCCTCACCATCGTCAGTGCGGCGATTGTCGCCTTCATCATCTACACCATGACGCTGGGCAAGATCCGCGAAATCGCGGTGCTGAAACTGATCGGCACCCGCAACCGCACCATCGCCGGCATGATCCTGCAACAGGCGCTCGGCCTCGGCCTGATCGGCTTCATCGTCGGCAAGATTTCCGCCACGCTGTGGGCGCCGGCCTTTCCCAAGTATGTGCTGCTGGAGACGGCGGACGCCATGCGCGCCCTGGTCATCGTCATGGTGGTGTGCGCGCTGGCCAGCACGCTGGCCATCCGCGCTGCGCTGAAGGTCGATCCGGCCACGGCGATCGGAGGCTGAGAGCTTATGAATAAATCTACTGCGCGTGCCGGATCGGGGATTGGGCGGCTCAGTTGGCAACCCCGGCTATCCTCATGTACAGAGACGTACATTCCGGTAGCTGCGCTCCGGCCGCACCCCGCTGCGGCCCGCTCGCTACGATTTCTTCGTAAGCTCTGAGATGGACGACGGGATCCACATCGAAGGCCTCAGCAAGCGCTACGGCGAGGGCGACACCGCGGTCGACGCGCTGAAGGAAGTGAACATGCGCATCGCGCCCGGCGAGGTGGTCGGCCTGGTCGGCCCCAGCGGATCGGGCAAGACCACGCTGCTCAAGTGCCTCGGCGCGGTGATCGAACCGACGCGCGGGCGCATGACGCTGGGCGGCGAGGTGATCTACGACAGCGCGCAGGGTGGCTGGAAAACGCCGGACCTGCGCGCCTTGCGCCGCGACCGCATCGGCTTCATCTTCCAGGCCCCCTACCTGATTCCCTTCCTCGACGTCACCGACAACGTCGCCCTGCTGCCGATGCTGGCGGGACGCGCCAACGCACCTTCCCGGACGCGTGCGCTGGAACTGCTGCAGGCGCTCGATGTCGCGCATCGCGCCAAGGCGCAGCCGAGCGAGCTTTCCGGCGGCGAGCAGCAGCGCGTCTCGATCGCCCGCGCGCTGGCCAACCAGCCGCCGGTGATCCTCGCCGACGAGCCCACCGCGCCGCTCGACAGTGAGCGGGCGCTGGCCGTGGTGCGCATCCTCAACCAGATGGCCAGTCAATACCAGACCGCCATCATCGTCGTCACCCACGACGAGAAAATCATTCCGACCTTCAAGCGGATTTACCATATTCGCGACGGAAGAACGGTCGAGGAGGCCGGCGAAGGCCGGGACATTTCGTGAAGGCGGACGGCGTAAATTTTTCGCTCAAGCTCATTTTGCTGTTGCTCGCCAGCCTGCTCGCATTCGCGCCGCTGCCCGGCCGCGCCGAGGATACCTGGCTGCGCACTGGCGCAGACGGCAAGCCGGAAGTGCAGCTCTACTTCTTCTGGTCGCTGAGCTGTCCGCACTGCACGGCGGCGCATCCGTACATCGACGCGATTCCGCAGGCGCGACCCTGGGTTCGCCTGCACTCGCTGGAGCTGACGCGCCATCCCGAAAACGTGCGCCGCTACGAGTCCATGGCGGGCGCGCTCGGCGCTGAAGCCGCCAGCGTTCCGGCGTGGCTGTTTTGCGGCGAGATGCATGTCGGCTGGGATGATGACGCGACCACCGGGGCGACCATCCGCCGGCGCCTCGACGACTGCCGTGCGCGCGCCATTGCGGGCGCAGCGACCGCCGTGAACCCTTCGAACCCTCGGGCCGCCGCGGCCATCAAGCTGCCGCTGATCGGTGCGCTCGATCCTGCCAGCCTGTCGCTGCCGGCGCTGACGCTGGTGCTGGCCGGGCTCGACGCCTTCAATCCCTGCGCCTTTTTCGTGCTGCTGTTCCTGCTCTCGATGATGGTGCACCAGAAGAGCTGCACCCGCATGTTGGTGATCGGCGGCGTCTTCGTCGCCATTTCCGGGCTGATGTATTTCGCCTTCATGGCGGCCTGGCTCAATGTCTTCCAGCTCTTCGGCCATCTGGCCTGGGTGACGCTGGCGGCCGGTGCGCTGGCGGTGTTCGTCGGCGCGGTCAGCGTCAAGGATTATTTCTGGTTCGAAAAAGGCCTGACCCTGTCGATTCCCGAATCGAAAAAGCCCGACATCTTCCGCCGCACGCGCGGCATCCTCGGCGCCGAAAACCTGCCGGCGATGATCGCCGCGACGGCCTTTCTGGCCATCGCGGCGAACTTCTACGAATTGCTGTGCACCGCCGGCTTTCCGATGGTCTATACGCGCCTGCTGACGCTGGCCGATTTGTCGCCTGCCGCCCGCTACGGCTACCTCGCGGCCTACAACGTCATCTACGTGCTGCCGCTGGCCGCCATCGTCGTCGTCTTCGCCCGCAGCCTCGGCGCGCGCAAGCTCAGCGAGCGCGAAGGCCGCCTGCTCAAGCTGATGTCCGGCGTGATGATGCTGGAGCTGGGTGCTTTGCTGCTGCTGGCGCCTGAGCGTGTCAGCCAGGCCGGCATCGCCTTCGGCTTGATGGCCGTTGCAGGGCTGGTCACTTATATCGCAGCAAAAGCCACCCGAGAAGAATGAGTAGAGGAAATTAAGGATGCTGGTTTTTCCTGGCCGGTTTGCCTGTTTGGCGGCCGCTACCGGCAAGCTCAATTTCCTGGCCGATGCGCTTCCGGCCGACAGCTACGACCTAGCCGGGTCCGCTGTCCTTTCCTGAGCCCGGCACATTGCAGCA
>JBAZOF010000330.1:0-2864 GCA_041648855.1 Sulfuritalea sp.
ATTCGGCCAAATCGGCACTACGTACCTGCCCCCGCACCTGGTTGAGACCGACCTTGACGTCGGACAGCTTTACCCCCATTGCCACCACCGTCGCCTGACCGGGTTTCAAAGTTCCGGACAGCGAATATTCACGAACGAAGTTGCTGCCCGGTACCGCGCCCGCGATGCGCAGATTGCGCAGCGCAATCGGGCTGCGATTGGTCACGCGCAGGCCCAAATTGCCGCTGGCGTCCGCCACCGGCTCGACCTGCACATAGTTGCCCGGGTTGCGCGGCAGGTCGAGGCGGGCCAGCGACGCGCCGGCGCGCTTGCCGACCTCGGAATCCGAACCGGCCGCCAGACGGAAGTGCTCGATGGCCTTCGCCGGATTGTTGGCGCCCTGCGCCAGATTGCCCAGCACGTAATGCGCGGCGGCGGTCGGCAGCAGCGCGTTGGCACGCTCGAGGTCGCTCTGCGCCCCGGCCCGGTTGCCGAGGCGGTTGCGCGTGATGCCGCGATTCAGATAAAAAGCGTAATAGTCGTCGTTGCGTTTGATCGCCTCGCCGTACTCGTGCTCGGCCTCCGCCGCGCGGCCGAGCTTCCTCAGGGCGTCGCCGCGCAGGGCATGGAACATCGCCTCGCGCGGCTCCAGCTTGATCGCCAGATCGGCCTGCGTCAGCGCCTTGGCCGGCTCCTTGTCCAGCGCCTTGCGGCCTTCGTCATGCGCCGCATAGGCCGGCTTCGACTTGATCAGGAAGGCCAGCTTGCGCTTGTAGACATCCTCGCCGCGGAACAGATTGGCAGGCAGGCTTGCGGCCATTTTCCGGTTGGCGTCGACGCGCTCCTGCGAAGGGGGATGGGTGGCGAACATGCCTTCCAGCCAGTTGGACTTCTTTTCGCCCGACAGACGCACGAAGGTTTCCTGCAACTCCACGGCCGCCTTCGGGTCGTAACCGGCGCGCAGCATGTAGCTCATGCCGTAATGATCGGCTTCCAGTTCATGTTCGCGGCTGAAGCGCAAGTGGATCAGCGTCGCGCCGCCCTGGGCCGCGAAGTCGACCAGATTGGAATAATTCTTGTCGGCGCTCAGCACCGAGATGATCGTCGCCCCGGCGGCCAGCAGCGTTCCCCGCTCCACCGAACGGGCGCCGTGGCGCGCGGCGGCGTGCACGATTTCATGCGCCAGCACCGCGGCCAGTTCGGCCTCGCTCTTCAGCTCCGTCAGCAGTCCGCGATTGATCGCCAGCTTGCCGCCCGGCAGGGCCCAGGCGTTCGGCACCGAATCGTTGATGACGGTGAACTCGAAGGGCAGGTTCGGCCGGTCGCTGACCTTGACCAGCTTCTGCCCCACCTCATTGACATAGGCCGTCAGCGCCGGATCGAGGAGAAACTTGCCGCCCGCCTCCTGCTGGTTCGCCGCATATTGCTTGGCCCCCATGCTGATTTCCTGCTGCTCGGAGACGAAACTCAGCTCGGACTTCTTCGTCACCGGATTGGTGGCGCAGCCGCCGGTCAGGAGCGCGGCCTGCACCAGCAGACATGTGCAAAGCGCTCGAACGAGAGTGAAAGTGAACGTGTTCATGTTCGGCGGACTATACCGTCCCCATCCAGAACGCGACATCCATCTTGAGGAACTCGTCCCACGGCATGTAGTGGGAACCGTCGCAGGAAAAGGTCAGGCCGACCATGCCGTTGAACAGGTTGAGCGTGCCGGTGCGAAGATAGAACGTCTCGTCGATGAAACGCAGCGAGCCCAGCGTGTCGAGGATGGCGCGGATGCGCTCCTTCGGCACCAGCGCATCGGCCGGATAGGCGTGCTTCGGATAGGCGAGACAGGTGTCCGCATCGACCAGCGCCTGGATATCGAACAGACGGTAGCGGTAGGGATCGTCGAGCATCCAATACACCGCACGGCTGCTCGAGAAGTGCAGCATGATGTGGTACATGCCGTGATCGACCATCAGCTCCTCGACCACGCCGAGCACGGTGTTCAATTGGCGATCCATCTCGCTCTCGGTCCGGGTCTGGTGGAAGACCTGGCTGCGGATCGACGGATCGCCGCGCAGTTGCCGCCACTGCCGCTTCTCCTCGAAGCGCTCGCGCGTCAGCGGCAGGTCGTGGAGGTAGAAATCGGCGCCGAGAAAGCCGATCGCGACTCCCGCGGCGTTGCGCACCAGCTGGATCGCGGTAAGCCCGGGGCGCCGGTCGCGCAGGGTGATGTAGGAGCGCGAAAGCAAAAAACCCGTGGCCGGCTGGGATTCGCGCATGTAGGGCCGATGCGAGCGGTCGCGGCCGAAATCGGCGTCGTTGACGCAGGCGGCGCTGACGCTGTCGGAAATCTGCACGCCATCGACATTCATGGCATACAGGTAGCGGCAGTGGGGCACGCTGGGGAACAATCGGGCCAGCTCGGCGTTGAGCGCGGCACGGTCGCCCCAGGCGGCCGCAACGCCCTGCGCCGCGCAACGCAGCGGCTCCTCGATGATTGTCTTGAGCGCCGCGCGTTGCAGGGCAACGCTCTCCTGAAGTGTGGTGCCACCGTTCAGCATGGTGGCCCAGTTTACCAAACGACAATTCCGGACTCATTCATTTTATGCATGGTGGAACAGTCGGCGCTGGCGGTACGGCGTCTTGCGGCGTCATGAAACTCGATGCGACGCCGATGCCGCATCGTCCTCCCTGGTCAGGTCGGATGAATGTCTATCGAGCGATAGGCGTGTTCCGTAGCCTTGAACGCCAGCCTTCCCGACTCCTCGGCGGAACGGATGCTGACCTTGCCGCACCCGCTGCACTGGAAAACCGGAACCTCGATCACGACCTTGAACGGCTCCGCCTTGCTCAGATCCGCCACAACCTCCAGCGTCTCCTGGTCGGTAGGCGATGCA
>JBAZOF010000331.1:0-2859 GCA_041648855.1 Sulfuritalea sp.
GATCGGCATCGTCGACGGCGGTCAGCTCTACGACGCCATGTGCGCCGGCCTGATGGATCAGGGCGTCTGCGTGTTCCGCAACTGCGCGCGCGGCACCCGGGCGCTGGTGCGCTACGTCGAGGCACGCCTCTACGCCGACTCCCTCAGAAGTCGTCACTGAATAGTCTCCGCAAACAGAAGTCAGCCCGATTTTTTTTGAAGAACAAGCCACATCACAGGAGGACAGATCATGAGCGAAACACTTAAAGCCGGCCTCACGGCCACCCGCCACGTCGATATCGACCGCGAGCGCACCATCAGCTTCATGGGCGATGACTGCCGCGTCTACTCGACGCCCAACCTGCTCTACGACATCGAGATGGCATGCCGCGATCTGCTGCTGCAGCACATCGAGCCGGGCAAGGACTCGGTCGGCACCCGGGTCGAACTGGATCACGTCGGCGCCACGCTGATGGGCATGTGGGTGGATATCACGGTCACGCTCGACGAAGTCAATGGCGGCGCCGTTTCCTTCAGCTTTACCGCGCGCGATGCCGTCGAAGAAGTTGCCCGCGGCAAGCACAACCGATTCATTGTCGGCATCGAGAAGACGGCGCAACGACTCAAGGCCAAGCTCGCCAAGGCCAGCTGATTGCCTCAGGCAGCGCCGGCGATTTTCCCCAGGGCCGGCGCAGAAGTCGGCGCTGGTGATACGGCGCGGATGCCATAGAATGCCGGTCCCATGAATGAATTCCGTATCTTCGACCGGCGCGGCCTGCTGCTGCTCCTGGGCCTGTTGCTGACGGCCGGCTTCTTCGCGACTACGCTGTTCGGCTATTTCGTGTCGAAACAGGCGATCCGCAGCGCCATCATCGGCCAGGACCTGCCGCTCACGGCGAGCAACATCTACTCAGAAATCCAGAAGGACCTGGTGCGGCCGGTGCTGATCTCCTCGACCATGGCGAACGACACCTTTCTGCGCGATTGGGTGCTGAAAGGCGAGCGCAATATCGCCGAGATGGCCCGCTATCTGCGCGAAATGAAGCAGCGCTACGGCGCCTTCAGCAGCTTTTTCGTTTCCGAGAGGAGCGGCATCTACTACACCGGGGAAGGCGTGCTCAAGCGCGTCTCGCCCAAGGAACCGCGTGATGTCTGGTATTACCGCGTCCGCGACATGAAGCAGGACTACGAGATCAACGTCGACCCCGATCTCGCCAATGCCGACGCGCTGACCATCTTCATCAATTACCGGGTCTTCGATTTCTCCGGCAACTACATCGGCGCGACGGGGATAGGCCTGACCGTGGATGCGGTACGCCGCCTTATCGCCGAGTATCAGCAGCAGTTTCAGCGCACCATCTATTTTGTCGACGCCAAGGGACAGGTTGTCGTCTTCGGCAACCAGACCAACCGTGCTCCGGACCTGCGCAGCACCCCTGGGCTGGGGCCGCTGGTCGAACGCATCCTCCAGGAGAAATCCGGGTCGTATCAGTACGTGGCCAATGGCGACAACCACATCCTCAATGTCAATTACCTGCCCGAACTGAAGTGGTACCTGTTCGTCGAGCAGAACGAGGAGACGGCGCTGGCCGGCATCCGTCGCACGCTGTATGTCAACCTCGCCATCAGTCTGGCCGTGACGCTGGTGGTGCTGTTTCTGACGCATTTGGTGCTCTCGCGCTACCAGCATCGGATCGAGGAAATGGCTTCGACCGACAAACTCACCGGCCTGCTCAACCGCCACGCCTTCACCATCCTGATCGAAAAGCTGCTGGCCGAATATCGTCGGGTGCGGCAACCGATTTCCATGCTGCTCGCCGACATCGACCACTTCAAGGAAATCAATGACCGCCACGGCCACCTGGCCGGCGACCGCGTGCTCGAGCACGTCGCCCGTGTGCTGGTGGCGGGACTGCGCGAATCGGACATCGCGGTGCGCTGGGGCGGCGAGGAATTCCTTCTGGTCCTGAGAGGCTGCGATCAAAACGAAGCGGAACGCATCGCCGAAACCCTGCGCCAACGGATTGCGGCGACGCTGATCGAGGTCGATGGCCGGCGCATCGCCGTGACCCTCAGCGTCGGTGTCAGCGAGTACGACGGCGCCGAGTCCCCCGATCAGACGGTGGATCGCGCCGACGGCGCGCTGTATGCGGCCAAGCATGGCGGCCGCAATCGCGTGGAAGTCGCCGCAACGCCCACCTCGGCATGACGCGCCGTCCCGCCAGCGCCGACATTTGAGCTAAAGGGACTTGCCCGGCCCGGTGAAAAACCGCGCCGCGGCAGGCATCAACCGCCTATTCGTCGACCACGCCGGGAAGATTCAGGACATCGGTGAAGCCGAAGCGGCGAAAGTCCCTGATTCGCATCGGATACAAAATGCCATCGAGATGGTCGCACTCATGCTGCACGACCCGCGCATGGAAGCCATCCACGATGCGCTCGAAACGCCGGCCTGTTTCGTCGCATCCGGCGTAGCGCAGGCGCTGCCAGCGCGGCACCCAGCCACGCAGGCCGGGTACCGAGAGACAGCCTTCCCAGCCCGCTTCCTCTTCATCGCTCAGCGGCACCAGCTCCGGATTGATCAGCACCGTATCCGGCACCGCCGGCGAATCCGGGTAACGGGGATTCGACATGCCGCCGAAGATGACCACGCGCAGATCGACGCCGATCTGCGGCGCGGCGAGTCCGGCACCATCGAGATGCGCCATGGTGTCGCGCATGTCCTGCAGCAGCGCGGCCAGCTGCGGCGTACCAAACTCCGTCACCGGCTGCGCCACGCGCAGCAACCGCGGATCGCCCATGCGCAATACCTCGCGGATCATTTCGCCGCCGGGCCGTCCCAAGGCGAAATGCGCCCCCCCGTGGGGGGCAGCGAGCCGG
>JBAZOF010000332.1:0-2846 GCA_041648855.1 Sulfuritalea sp.
TGGTGAATCGCTGCCCCGGTTTCATCTACACCACGGCGCTGCCACCAGCGGTGCTGGGCGCCGTCGACGCGGCGCTCGATCTGGTGCCGGGCATGGATGCCGAGCGGGCGCAGCTGGCGACGAATTCGCGGCGCTTGCGCGACGCGCTTGCATTGCGCAACTACGACACACTGAACTCGAGCACGCAGATCATTCCGGCCGTGATCGGCAGCGCGGCAGACGCGCTGGCCGCGGCGCAACGGCTGGAAGAGGCCGGAGTGATCGCCGTCGCCATCCGCCCGCCGACGGTGCCCGAAGGCACCAGCCGGCTGCGCCTGACGCTCCACGCCAATCTCGACGAAACCGGCCTGCAGCGGCTGCTCGACGCAGTCGCCGCAAGCCTGCCTCTACGACGGCAAGACTAAGTATTCATCACCTTGATGCTGGGGAACTTGCTGCTGTGGTCCTTGGCTTTCTCCGCGATCTTCACCGCGATGCGGCGCGCGATGGTCTTGTAGATCACGGTTGCCGGGCCTTCCGGATCGGCCTCGACGGTCGGCTTGCCGCCGTCCATCTGCATGCGGATCGCCATGTCGAGCGGCAGGGCGCCAAGCATTTCCACGCCGTAGTCAGCGGCCATCCTGTCGCCGCCGCCGGAACCGAAGATATGTTCGGCGTGGCCGCACTTCGAGCAGATGTGGATGCTCATGTTCTCGACGATGCCGAGGATCGGGATACCGACCTTCTCGAACATCTTGAGGCCCTTGCGCGCGTCCAGCAGCGCGATGTCCTGCGGCGTGGTGACGATGATCGCGCCGGTGACCGGCACCTGCTGCGCCAGGGTCAACTGGATGTCGCCGGTGCCGGGCGGCATGTCGATGACGAGGTAATCCACGTCGCGCCAGCGCGTCTCGGTCAGCAGTTGCGTCAGCGCCTGCGTCACCATCGGGCCGCGCCAGACCATGGGTTGCTCGGGATCGATCAGGAAACCGATCGACATGGCCTGGATGCCGTGCGCCTCCATCGGTTCGAGGCCCTTGCCGTCGGTCGACTCGGGCCGGCCGGTGGCGATGCCCAGCATCTGCGGCAGCGAAGGGCCGTAGATGTCGGCATCCAGCAGGCCCACCGTG
This sequence comes from Sulfuritalea sp., assembly GCA_041648855.1. Lineage (GTDB taxonomy): Bacteria > Pseudomonadota > Gammaproteobacteria > Burkholderiales > Rhodocyclaceae > Sulfuritalea. The sequence goes on from JBAZOF010000332.1 coordinate 1,110, forward strand.
GCGCCTTCGGCAGCCAGTGCCAGCGCCAGATTGACGGCGGTGGTCGACTTGCCGACGCCGCCCTTGCCGCTCGCGACGGCGATGATGTTCTTGACGCCCGGCACCAGCTTGACGCCCTTCTGCACCGCGTGGGTGACCACTTTCGAAAACACGTTGGCGCTGATGTTGCCGATGCCGGGGATGGTCTTCAACTGCGCGATCACCGCGTTGCGCAAGCCTTCGATCTGGCTCTTCGCCGGGTAGCCCAGCTCGACGTCGAGCGCGACGTCATTGCCCGTAATCTTGATGTTCCTGGCACTGCGGCTGCTGACCAGGTCCTTGCCGGTATTGGCATCGACCACGGTGCTCAGCGCCGCCTGAATGGTTTGTTCGTTGATGGACATGAAAGGCCTTCTTTGAAGATGTCGAAGAGTGGGGACGGAATCGTGTGCGCCGGATTATCGCTCGGAACACCATACCCGAGTGAATTAGTCGGGATTTTATATTAGATTCGGCTGATTTGCACCGAGGCAGCTGAGGCTTGGCCGGAAGTCGGCGCCGGCAGTGCTCTGCATGTCGGGAATACCGCTTCGCGGGCCGGCAATACGGCGATGCGAATCAGCCGGACGCTGTGTTCGGGTCGGCCAGCGGCAGTTCCACCCAGAAGCTGCTGCCGATGCCTTCGATGGACTCGAAGCCGATGCGGCCGCGCATCCTTTCGATCAGCCGTTTCGACATCACGAGCCCGAGGCCGGCGCCCTGGATCGTCCCTTCTTCCAGGCCCAGGCGCGAAAACGGTTCGAACAGTTCATGCTTTCTTTCGCTCGCGATGCCGACGCCGGTATCGGCGACGACGATACGCAAGTAGGCAGCTCCGGCCGCCTGGCACGAGATGGTCACGGTGCCGCTGACACGATTGAACTTGACCGCATTCGACAGCAGGCTCAGCAGCACCTGCTTGACCACGATGCGGTCGGCCCACACCACCGATCCAGCATAGTTGCCGCACTCGTTGATCAGCGCGATGGCTCTTTTTTGCGCTTCCGGCTCGATGATCGACAGGCAGGGCGCGATCACCTGCTCCGTGAGCACGGGCTCGATGTTCAGCGACAGTTCGCCCGTCTCGGCGCGACTCATTTCCAGCACCTGCGTCAGCAAATCACCCAGGTACAGCCCCGCCGTCTGGATGCCGCCGAGCTGCTTTTGCTGTTCCTCGCTCAGCGGATGGACCCGGTCCGCGCCAACCCGCTGCGCCAGGCCGAGAATCGCATCGAGCGGCGCGCGAAACTCATGGCTGATCGACCGCAGGAACACGGCCTTGGCCCGGCTCGACTGCTCCGCCGCATGCTGCGCCTTGACCAGATGCGCCTTGACCCGCGCCCGGTCGCGTGCCACGACAACCCCCGCCAGGACCACCATGCCGGCGGATCCCAGCATCGAAGTCAGCATCACTCCGGGAGCGTCCGACGCGGCAATGAAACTCGCCGGAACCCAGCCCATCACCGTCGCCAGATAGAGGAACACCAGCGCCGCCGCCAGCGCCGCCCCGGTGACCAGGAGGATCGCAGCATTGCCGAAGGTGCTCTGCATGGCAAGGTTGGCAAGAAAGCCCGGCAGGGCGATGGAGATGATGCCGCCGGTCAGGAAGGCCCATACACCGATGATCAAAACGCCGCCGAAGTTGGCCACCACCAGGCCGAGGGTAATGTCTCCCGTTGCGCGAATCAGGATCGCGCCGAGCACGGGAGTAAGAATGCC
>JBAZOF010000333.1:0-2804 GCA_041648855.1 Sulfuritalea sp.
AGCATATCGAAATCCGACACGCCGGCGCGCGCAGTGCGTGCCGCAACATATTCCGGAGAATCGTAGAACGTCCTGGCGGCGTCCATGCCCGGAAATTCGAGGACCACCAGGCGCTGCGGCTGCCAGCTGCCTTCGAGAGTTTCGTAAGGCGATCCGCGAACCAGATAACGGCCGCCGAACTTCTCGACGGCGATTTGCGCCAAACGGCGATATTCCGCCATCCGCTCGGGATCGCTGGAGCGCGCGTCCACCACCATGTAGGCAGGTTTGCTCATGACGTCATGCCGCGCCGCTTGACCAGCGCGTCCAGTTCAATGAGTTGTTCGAGCAGGGCGCTCATGCCCGGCAACGGCCAGGCATTGGGACCATCCGATAGCGCCTTGGCGGGATCGGGATGCGTCTCCATGAACAGGCCGGAGACGCCGACCGCCACCGCGGCCCGCGCCAGCAGCGGCACGAACTCGCGCTGACCGCCGCTACGGTCGCCCTGCCCGCCCGGCAGCTGCACCGAATGGGTGGCATCGAAGACCACCGGGCAACCGGTCTCGCGCATGATCGCTAGGCTGCGCATGTCGGACACCAGATTGTTGTAGCCGAACGAAGCGCCTCGTTCGCAGACCATGATGCTGTCGGCACCGCCATTCGCTTCCTTGGCCTTCAGCACCACCTGTTTCATGTCGCCCGGCGCCATGAACTGGCCCTTCTTGATATTCACCGGCTTGCCCGACGCGGCGCAGGCCTGAATGAAGTCGGTCTGGCGACACAGGAAGGCGGGCGTCTGCAGCACGTCGACCACCGCCGCGACAGCCGCGACCTCGTGCTCCGCATGAACGTCGGTCAGCACCGGCACGCCGATCTGCTTCTTGACGTCGGCCAGGATATCCAGCCCCTGCTCCATGCCGAGCCCGCGAAACGACTTGCCCGAACTCCGATTGGCCTTGTCGTAGGACGACTTGTAGATGAAGTTCAAACCCAGCTTGCGGCAGATGTCGCGCAACTGGCCGGCGGTATCGAGCGCCATCTCGCGCGACTCGATGACGCAGGGGCCGGCAATCAGGAACAGCGGCCGGTCGAGGCCGACCTCAAAATCGCAGAGCTTCACTTGATGCCCTTGTATGCCAGCGCCGCCTGCACGTAGCCGATGAACAGGGGATGGCCCGTGCGCGGATTGGAGGTGAATTCGGGGTGGAACTGCACGCCGACGAACCACGGGTGGGTTGCGGCCGGCAGTTCCATCATCTCGGGAAGATCCTCGGTGGGTGTGCGCGCCGAAATCACCATGCCGGCGGCTTCGAGCTTGGGAACGTAGGTGTTGTTGACTTCGTAGCGATGACGATGTCTTTCGTTCACCTCGGCGCCGTAGATCGTCGAAGCCAGCGTGCCTGGCTTGACCGGGCAGCGCTGGGCGCCTAGGCGCATGGTGCCGCCGAGATTGGAACTGGCGTCGCGCTTTTCGACGCGACCCTCGCGATCCTGCCACTCGGTGATCAGCGCGACCACCGGGTGCGGCGTGTCGGCGTCGAACTCGGTGCTGTTGGCGCCCTCGAAACCGGCGACATGGCGGGCGAACTCGATGGTGGCGAGCTGCATGCCGAGGCAGATGCCCAGATACGGCACCTTGTTCTCCCGCGCGTAGCGGATCGCCGCGATCTTGCCCTCGGTGCCGCGCCGGCCGAAGCCGCCGGGGACCAGCACCGCATCCATGGTCGCCAGCACGCCGGGACCGTTCTTTTCGATGTCTTCGGAATCGATGTACTGGATGTTCACCTTGCTGCGGGTGTGGATGCCTGCATGCACCAGCGACTCGGTCAGCGACTTGTAGGATTCGGTGAGATCGACGTACTTGCCGACGAAGGCGACATTGACCTCGTGCTGCGGATGCTCCAGCGCATCGACCAGCTTCTTCCATACCGACAGGTTGGCGGCATGGGCCAGGATGCCCAGCTTGTGGCAGACGATCTCGTCGAGCATCTGGTCGTGCAGCATGCCGGGAATCTTGTAGATGCTGTCGGCATCGAGGGCGGAAATCACCGCCTCGGTCTGGACGTTGGTGAACAGCGCGATCTTGCGCTTTTCCTCGGCCGGAATCTCGCGGTCGGCGCGGCACAGCAGGATGTCCGGCTGGATGCCGATCTCGCGCAGTTCCTTGACCGAATGCTGGGTCGGCTTGGTCTTCAACTCCCCTGCGGTAGGGATCCATGGCACCAGCGTCAGGTGGATGTAGCACGCGTTGTTGCGGCCTTCCTGGATGCCCATCTGGCGGATGGCTTCGAGGAAGGGCAGCGACTCGATGTCGCCCACGGTGCCGCCGACCTCGACGATCGCCACGTCGGCGCCCTCGGCGCCGCGCTTGATGAAAATCTTGATCTCGTCGGTGATGTGCGGAATGACCTGAACGGTCTTGCCCAGATATTCGCCGCGCCGCTCCTTCTTGATCACCGACTCGTAGATCTGGCCGGTGGTGAAGTTGTTGCGCTTGCCCATCTTGGCGCTGGTGAAGCGCTCGTAATGACCCAGGTCGAGATCGGTCTCGGCGCCATCCTCGGTGACGAACACCTCGCCGTGCTGAAACGGCGACATGGTGCCGGGGTCGACGTTGATGTAGGGGTCGAGCTTGAGATGGGTGACCTTGATGCCGCGTGATTCAAGGATTGCGCCCAGACTGGCGGCGGCTATCCCCTTGCCCAGACTGGACACGACACCGCCCGTAACGAAAACGTATTTAGCCATGGAAATGCTGCTGCGGGAAATTCCAATGATAGCGGAAATTTCCCGCGCAGTTGAAGGCCCGCGCCAGACGGGCG
>JBAZOF010000334.1:0-2792 GCA_041648855.1 Sulfuritalea sp.
AGGCATGAGCATCCTGCCGGCGAAAAACCTGCTACAGGTCTGCGCCCACCTCGCCGGCCGCGAGATGCTCGCCCCCTTCGCCGTGCCACCAGCGCCGACTTTTGCCCACTACCCCGATCTGGCCGAAGTCAAAGGCCAGGCGCAGGCCAAGCGCGCGCTCGAAGTCGCCGCCGCAGGTGGGCATTCACTCCTGATGAGCGGCCCGCCGGGCGCCGGCAAGTCGATGCTGGCGCAGCGCCTGCCGGGCCTCTTGCCGCCGATGACGGCGGCGGAAGCGCTGGAGTCCGCTGCCGTGCATTCGCTGGCGGGCAGCTTCAAACTGGCGCAGTGGAACCAGCGCCCCTTTCGCGCCCCGCATCATTCCGCCTCCAGTGCCGCGCTGGTCGGCGGCGGCGGCACACCGCGTCCGGGCGAGATTTCGCTGGCGCACAACGGCACGCTGTTCCTCGACGAACTGCCCGAGTTTCAGCGCGGGGTGCTCGAAGCGCTGCGCGAGCCGCTCGAAACAGGACAGATCAACATCGCCCGCGCCGCCCGCCGCGCCGAGTTCCCGGCGCGCTTTCAACTGGTGGCGGCGATGAATCCCTGCCCCTGCGGCTGGCTCGGCCATCCCGCCGGCAAGTGCCGCTGCACCCCGGACCAGGTCGCCCGCTACCGCGGCAAACTGTCCGGCCCGCTGCTCGACCGCATCGACCTGATGCTCGATGTGCCCGCCGTCGCCGAAGCCGACCTTGCCGCCCGCGGCGACGGCGAATCCTCGGCGACGGTGCGCCATCGGGTCACGGCGGCGCGCGCGGTGCAGATCGAACGCCAGGGCAAGCCCAACGCACGGCTCAGCCCCGACGAAGTCGACCGCCACGCGCGGCCCGACGAAGCCGGCGCGCAACTGCTGAAGCAGGCCATGACGCGCCTGTCGCTCACCGCGCGGGCTTATCATCGCATCCTGAAAGTGGCGCGCAGCGTTGCCGATCTGGCCGGCAGCGAGCAGATCAGCTCGGCGCATGTGGCCGAAGCCATCCACTACCGGCGCGGACTCGCCGATCAGGAGCGTTCATGAAGTACCGCATCATTCCCGTCACTCCCTTCGAACAGAACTGCACCCTGCTCTGGTGCACCGAAACCATGAAGGGAGCCTTCGTCGACCCGGGCGGCGACATCCAGAAACTGCTGGCGGCAGCGGGCACTCTGGGCGTGACCATCGAGAAGATCCTCCTCACCCATGGCCACATCGACCATGCCGGCGGCGCCGGCGAACTGGCGACGATGCTGGGCGTGCCGATCGAAGGCCCGCAGCGCGAAGAGAGCTTCTGGATCGACCAGCTCGTGGCGCAAAGCCGCAGCTTCGGCTTCCCGCCGGCGCAGCCCTTCACGCCGGATCGCTGGCTCGAAGACGGCGACACGGTCACCGTCGGCAAGGAAACCCTGCAGGTGCTCTACACGCCGGGTCACACGCCGGGGCATGTGGTGTTCTTCCACGCTCCGACCAAACTCGCCCTCGTCGGCGATGTCCTGTTCGCCGGCAGCATCGGCCGCACCGATTTTCCGCGCGGCAATCACCAGGCGCTGATCGACTCGATCAGGCACAAGCTCTGGCCGCTGGGCGATGATGTCGAATTCATTTCCGGCCACGGGCCGATGTCCACCTTTGGCAGGGAAAGACGCACCAACCCCTTTGTTGGAGAAGGAGCCTGATCATGTCCCACACCTTCAAGTTCTTCCGCGCCGGCGGCTTCGACCAGGTGCGCATCGATACGGCCACCGACCTGCTGGCCCTCAAGGAACTCGACCAGAAACTGTGGGTCGCGCTGTCCTGCCCGGTGAAGGGCATCGAGTTCGATACGCGCACGCTGGCGCTGATCGATACCGACAAGGACGGGCATGTTCGCGCCCCGGAACTTCTGGCGGCCATCGACTGGGCCGCGGCGCGGCTGAACGATCCCGCCCTGTTGGCGCAGCAACTCGCCGGCGTGCCGCTCGCCGCGATCAAGGACGAGGCCATCCTCGCCGCCGCGCAGGGGCTGCTGCCCGCGGGCGGGGATCTGGTCACGGTCGACGCCGCCAGCGCCGCCGAGGCGGAATACTCGGCACGCGCGCTGGCCGCCTGGGAAGCTGCCGGCAGCGCAGTGAAACCCCTGGGCGAGGCGACCGAAGCCGCCTGCGCCGCAGTCGCCGCCGTCAGGGAAAAGCTCGACGATTTCTTCGTCCGTTGCCGCCTGGCAGCTTTCGACACGCGCGCCGGCGACGCGATGAATGCGTCCGACGATGCCCTGAAATCATTGGGCGCCGCGGCGCTTTCCTCCGCGCACGCCGATATCGCCGCCCTGCCGCTGGCAAAAGTCGGCGCTGGCGCTACGGTGCCTTTGGGTGCCGGCAGCGATTCGGGCATCAATCCGGCTTGGGGCCAGCGCATCGCCTGCTTGCGCGAAGCCGCCGTGGTGCCGCTGCTCGGCGCCCGCGACGCCGTCTCGGAATCCGACTGGCTGGCGATACAGGACCAGCTCGCCGGTTATGTCGCCTGGCAGGCCGCGCGGCCCGCCGGTCTGCCGCCCGAAGCCGAGGCGGTGCGCGACCTCGAACGCCTGGCCCGCTATGTGCGCGACCTGCTGCCGCTGGCCAACAACTTCGTCGCCTTCCGCGATTTCTACACGCGGCAGGGCAAAGCGACATTCCAGATCGGCACCCTGTATCTCGACGGCCGCTCGGCCGAACTCTGCGTCGCCGTCACCGACGCCGCCAAGCATGCGGCGCTGGCCGGGCTGTCGCGCATCTGCCTGGTGTATTGCGACTGCTTC
>JBAZOF010000335.1:0-2783 GCA_041648855.1 Sulfuritalea sp.
GCGTCCGGCTGGCTGATCGGCACGATTCTCTACGGCAACTGGTTCGGCGGCGCGATCACCATTGCCGGCGTCCACAAGGGCATGGCCACCATGGCCCACGAATTCCATGGCGTGCTGGGCATGATGATGCACGGGGTGACCACGCTGCCGTTCTGGCTGGCGATTTCCGGTGCGGCGACGGCCTGGTACCTCTACATCGTGCGTCCCGACCTGCCGGCGGTGATCAAGCAGAAGTCGGGCGTGCTGGCGACGATCCTCGAAGAAAAATACGGCTTCGACCGCTTCAACGACTGGTTCTTCGCCGGCGGTGCGCGCCTGATCGGCCGCGGCCTATGGAAGGGCGGCGACCAGGTACTGATCGACGGCGTGATGGTGAATGGTTCGGCCGGTGCCGTCGGCTGGGTTTCCGGGCTGGTTCGCCTGTTCCAGACCGGCCGCATCTACCAGTACGCTTTCAGCATGATCTTCGGCGTCTTCGCGCTGATGACACTTTGGTTCAACAGGGCCTGAGTGCAAGGGCGCTCATGCACACGGCCTGATGGAATGAATATCCGATGAATTCGCAACTCCTGAGTCTAGCAATCTGGGTCCCGATCCTCGGCGCCGTGCCGGTGTTCTGGCTTGGTTCCGAGCGCCGCACGCTGGTGCGCTGGGTGTCGCTGGCGGTTGCCGTCGCGGGCTTCCTGGTCACCATCCCGCTCTACACCGGTTTCGACGTGACGCAAGGCGGCATGCAGTTCGTCGAGCAGGCGCCCTGGATCACGCGCTTCAATACCCAGTACCTGCTCGGGGTTGACGGCATTTCGATGCCCTTCATCCTGCTCAACAGCTTCATCACCGTGCTGGTGGTGCTGGCCGGCTGGGAAGTCATCGAAGACAAGCAGGCCCAGTACATGGGCGCTTTCCTGATCATGTCGGGCCTCATGAACGGAATTTTCAGTGCGCTCGACGGCGTGCTGTTCTACGTGTTCTTCGAGGCGTCGCTGATTCCGATGTACATCATCATCGGCGCCTGGGGCGGACCGAACCGCGTCTATGCGGCCTTCAAGTTCTTCCTCTACACGCTGCTCGGCTCGCTGCTGATGCTGGTTGCCCTGATCTGGCTGTTCCTCGAGTCCGGCGGCAGCTTCAACATCCTCGACTGGCACCAGTTGCGCATCGGCATGGCGCCGCAGATTCTGATCTTCATCGCCTTCCTCGTCTCGTTTGCGGTCAAGGTGCCGATGTGGCCGGTGCACACATGGTTGCCGGACGCGCACGTCGAGGCGCCCACCGGCGGCTCGGTGGTGCTGGCCGCCATCGCCCTGAAGCTCGGCGCCTACGGCTTCGTGCGGTTTTCGCTGCCCATCGTGCCCGATGCCAGCCACCATTTGGCGCCGCTGATCATCGTCCTGTCGCTGATCGCGGTGATCTACATCGGCTTCGTGGCGCTGGTGCAGACCGACATGAAGAAGCTGATCGCCTATTCGTCGATCTCGCACATGGGTTTCGTCACCCTCGGTTTCTTCATCTTCAACCAGATCGGCGTCGAAGGCGCCCTGGTGCAGATGATCTCCCACGGCTTCGTCTCGGCGGCGATGTTCCTCTGCGTCGGCGTCATGTACGACCGCATGCATTCGCGCATGATTGCGGATTACGGCGGCGTGGTGAACACCATGCCCAAGTTCGCCGCGCTGTTCGTCTTCTTTTCGATGGCCAACTCGGGCCTGCCGGCGACCTCCGGTTTCGTCGGCGAGTTCATGGTGATCCTGGGTGCCATCAAGTTCAATTTCTGGGTCGGCTTTGCCGCGGCCACGACGCTGATCCTCGGTGCTGCCTATACCCTGTGGATGGTCAAGCGCGTGGTGTTCGGCGAGGTAGGCAACGCTCACGTCGCCGAGCTGAAAGACATCGGCAGCCGCGAATTCCTGGTGCTCGGCCTGCTCGCCGTCTGCGTTCTGGCCATGGGCCTGTACCCATTCCCCTTCACCGAAGTGATGCACGCCTCGGTGGATAACCTGCTCAAGCACGTTGCGGTGAGCAAACTTCAATGAACGCAAATGAGCGGCACACAGTGCTTTGCATGCCTGGGAATCCGCTTCGCGGGCAGGCAACACGAGAGACACGAGAGAAGCGATGCTGAATAATTTCGTGATGCCCGACCTGTACCCGGCAGCACCGGAGATTTTTCTCCTGCTGATGTCCTTCCTGGTACTGTTTGTCGACCTGGTCTTCGGCACCACCCACCGCTGGATGGCAGCCATGCTGACGGCGGTCACCATGATCGGCTGTGCCGCGATCACCCTGGTCACCTTCGACGGCCAGACCACGCTGACTTTCAGCAACATGTTCGTCGACGACCATCTGAGCGACTTCCTCAAACTCGTGACCTACCTCGCGGTGATCATGATGCTGGTGTACAGCCGGCAGTACATGGCCGATCGCGGCCTGGACAAGGGCGAGTTCTACGTCCTGGTGCTCTACGCCACGCTGGGCATGATGGTGATGATTTCGGCGGCCAACTTCCTGACCGTGTATCTCGGCCTCGAACTGATGTCGCTGTCGCTCTACGGCTTGGTCGCGATCGATCGCGACAATACGCGCGCCACCGAGGCGGCGATGAAATACTTCGTGCTCGGCGCGCTGGCTTCGGGCCTGCTGCTGTACGGCATGTCGATGATCTACGGCACCACCGGCAGCCTCGAAATCGGCGGCATCGCGCAGGCGCTTTACCACGGTCAGGCGGAAAAGCCGGTGCTGGTGCTCGGTCTGGTCTTCCTCGTCGCCGGCATCGGCTTCAAGCT
>JBAZOF010000336.1:0-2764 GCA_041648855.1 Sulfuritalea sp.
CACGGCGTGCGGCCCGTTGAAGACTTCCTTCATGGTGTACAGCGGACTGGTGCCGATGTCGCCATAGACTACGCCCATGGCTGCCACGGAGATCGCGGCAAGGCGGGGTTTCGAAGCGTCGTGGGGAATGCTGCTCTGCACCATCGAGGAATTATAGGCGTATTGAGTCTGGCAATGTTTCATCGCAAGGCAATGGCGCCGCTGTTCCGGCGCCAGGTGTCAGCGCTATCGTTCGAGTGTCGGCGGCGGTCACCAATTGCCGCCGGTGCAGAAGGCTCCGCGGGTGCGGGTGGTGGAAACAGTGATTGTGGGACGCTCCAGATTGTCGGATAATGCGCGCCTCGCGCAGAAGGGTTTCCCTTGCTGCGGCATCCCGGGCCGGGGTGACGGAATCGGTAGACGTAGCGGTCTCAAACACCGCCGCCGCAAGGCATGGGGATTCGACTTCCCCCCCCGGCACCAGAACACCTGCCAGACAGTCCGGGCACTACCGGCATTCAGGCGCGGCAGGGAAAATGGCGCCATTCCGGATTACACTTGGCTCCCGTGCTCGTCGGGCTCGCAGCCGCTGCGTTTGGTGCCGATGTGGCCGGTGCAGGGATTCACCGGGTGCATTTTCAGTTTTCACGGAGGATATGTTTTGATGTCGCCGAATCCTGGAGTTTCGTTGACCATCCTGCGGGCGCTGCCGATCTTCGAGATGCTCGACGACGAATGCCTCAGGCCGCTGACGCGCGTGGCCATGCTTCGCCACATTCCGCGGCATACAGTCGTGCTGCATGCCGGCGACCGCACCGACAACATTTACTTCGTCCTTTCAGGCGCTTTGAAGGTACAGATCAGCGACGAGGAGGGGCGCGAGGTCATTCTCTCGATGCTCGGCCCGGGCGAACTGTTTGGCGAAATGGGCGTGCTCGACGACCATCCACGTTCGGCGACCGTACTGGCGGTCGAGTCGAGCGACGTGGTGGTGATCGGCAAGGCGGACTTCAAGCAGTGCCTGGTCGAAAATCCCGACGTTTCGCTGTTCATCATGCGCAATCTGACCAAGCGTTTGCGCCTGGCCGATCGCAATATCGAGAGCCTTGCGCTGCTGGACGTCTACGGGCGTGTCGCGCGCTTGCTGCTCGAGGCGGCGGAGACCGTGGATGGACAAAAGGTGGTGACGCACAAACTCACCAAACAGGACATCGCGAAGATGATCGGCGCCTCGCGCGAAATGGTCAGCCGCGTGATGCGCGATCTGCTGGCCCAGGGACTCATCCAGGAGCGGGACGGCCAGTTGATCCTGATCGATCTGGCGGTGTTCAAGCGGCATGCTGACGTCTCTGCAACGAATTGAGCGTCGACGCGCCGGATTCCAGGTCCGCTGAGGCTGGCGGATCGAGCTGATCACTCTGCTACCATTCGCGCCGGCCGCCGGCAATGCGGCCAACTGCTGCGTGACCTGCGGCAATCAATCCGTTGACCACCCTCCCTGTCCTGCCGATGCCTTTGACCCTCACCGATTTCGACTACGCATTGCCTGCCGAGCTGATTGCCCAGGCACCCCTGGCGCGGCGTTCGGCGAGCCGGCTGCTGGTGGTCGACGGCGAGCGCCGCACGGATAGCCTATTTGCCGATGTGTCGCAGTGGCTGCGTGCCGGCGATCTGCTGGTGATGAATGACAGCCGCGTGCTGCATGCCCGCCTGCTGGGGCGCAAGGAGAGCGGGGGGCAGGTCGAGATTCTGGTCGAGCGTTTGCTGGACCACAGTGAAGTGCTGGCGCAGGTGCGGGCGAGCAAGTCGCCGCAGCCGGGCAGCAGCCTGCGGCTCGAAGAGGCGCTCGATGTCGAGGTGCTGGGGCGCGCCGGAGAGTTCTACCGCCTGCGGTTCTCCGGCGAAGCGGCGGAACTGATTGAACGTCATGGACGCCTGCCGCTGCCGCCCTATATCGAGCGCGCCGCCGACGCACCGGACGAGGAGCGCTACCAGACGGTTTACGCTCGCGAGAAAGGTTCGGTCGCGGCACCCACTGCGGGTTTGCACTTCGATCAGGACGTGCTGGCGACGTTGCGCGAAATGGGTGTCGACATCGCCTATGTCACACTGCATGTGGGCGCCGGAACCTTCCAGCCGGTGCGCACCAGCGACCTCGCGGAACACCGCATGCATACCGAGCGCTACGTGGTGCCGCAAGCGACCGCCGATGCCATTGTCGCGGCCCGGGCGCGTGGCGGGCGCATCGTGGCGGTAGGCACCACTTCCCTGCGCACACTGGAGTCGGCGGCACTGGAAGGGGCTTTGAAAGTCGGCGCTGGCGAGACGGCGCTGTTCGTCACACCGGGCTTCGAGTTCCGCGTGGCAGACATGCTGGTCACCAATTTCCATCTTCCCAAGTCCACCCTGCTGATGCTGGTTTCGGCGTTCTGCGGCCTGGAGGATATTCGCGCCGCCTATCGTCATGCGATTGCCGCCCGCTATCGTTTTTTCAGCTATGGCGACGCCATGTTGCTGCACAGAAAGTCACCGGAATGAACTTCGAACTGCTCGCCGCCGATGGCGCAGCGCGACGCGGATTGCTGACGCTGGCCCACGGCGTGGCGCCAACGCCGACTTTCATGCCGGTCGGCACCTATGGCACGGTCAAGGCCATGGCGCCGGACGAACTGGTCGCCATGGGCGCATCCATCGTGCTGGGCAATACCTTCCACCTCTGGTTGCGGCCGGGTCTGGAGGTGGTTGCGGCGCACGGTGGTCTGCACTGCTTCATGGGCTGGAACGG
>JBAZOF010000337.1:0-2757 GCA_041648855.1 Sulfuritalea sp.
CCCTGCCCGCCGCGGCCGTTGTCTTCGATCGTGGCGTTGTAATAGTCGCCGGCCGCCTCCAGCGTCAGGCTGGCTTCGGTCGCGCCGGAATGGCGGGCGACGTTGGCCAGCGCCTCCTGCAGGATGTGAAACACCTGGCTCTCCTGCTCCGGCGCGAGGCGCAGGTCGGTGAGCCGGTTGTCGTAGCGCAGCATGATGCCGGTGCGCTCCTGAAAGCCGCAGGCCAGGCCTTGCAGCGCGTGCTGCAGGCCCATCGGGTCCATGCGGCTGCGAAACTGCACCAGCAGTTCGCGCAAATGGCCGTAGGCTTCGTCCAGTGCCTGGCCGACGTCGCCGGCATACTTGGCGGTGCGTTCCAGCGACTGGTCGGCAATCGCGTCGTTGAGCATCGCCATGCGCATTTTCATGTAGGCCAGCGTCTGCGCCAGTGAGTCGTGGATTTCGGCCGCCATCATCTGCCGCTCGCTGGTCAGCACGATGCGCAGGTTTTCGCGCTTGAGCCGCGCGTTTTCCAGCGCCATGCCCAGATGCTCGCCGATCGAGCGGAACAGCAAGGCGACCTCCTCGGGCAACTCGAAGGCTTCCGGCAGGTACAGGTTGTAGGTGCCGAGCAGTCGTCCGGCATTCGACAGCGGCACCACCACCATGGCCTGACAGCCGGTCTTGAAGAAGTTGCCGCCGGTGCGCTCGTCGCAGCCCTTCAGGTCGATCTCGAACAGGGGACGGTTAAGGCCGATGGCAACCCCGCACTGGCCGCAGTCGCGCGAGACGAGGCGTTCCTTTTCCACGACTTCCGGCGGCAGGCCGCGCGACGCGACCATGCGCAAGTGCTGGCCGTCGCTGGTCAGTACCCGCACCACGCCGGCGTCGGCCTTGGCCAGGCGAATCATGGTGCCGAGGAAGCGGCCGAGCAGTTCGTCGAGGTCGTCCTCGTCGGCGAGGGTGCTGGAAATCTCGCCAAGGACATGCAGCGCTTCCAGCGTGTGGCTGCCGGAGGGATCGAGATCCAGTTCGGCGTGCGGTTGCGCGGGATCGATCTCGTTCATCTTGTTCATTCGGGAACAGGCCAGACGCCGGACGCGATCTTGTCGGCCCACATCAGGGCGGTGATGGTCTTGCCATCGGTGATCTCGCCATCGCGCACCGCCAGAATCGAATCGGCCACGCTCATTTCGATGACCTCGAGAAACTCGCCGTGGTCGCGCTGATGGCCGACGTAGATCAGGCCGCTGGCCCAGAAGATTTCGATGCGCTCGTCGGAGTAGCCGATGCACGGATGCATCGTCGCCACATGCCGCCAGAACTTCGCCTGGTGGCCGGTCTCCTCGCGCAACTCGCGCTTGGCGGTATCCAGCGGATGCTCATCGGGATCGATCTTCCCGGCAGGCAGCTCGACGAATATGCGCTGCAGCGGGTAGCGGAACTGGCGCTCGAACAGCAGCTTGCCGTTGTCGAGCCAGCCCAGCACCACGACGGCGCCGGGATGGGCGATCCACTCGCGGACGGCCTCGTGGCCGTTCGCCATGCGCACCGCGTCGCGCCGCACGTGCAGCAGCTTGCCGTCAAAAACCGGCTCGCTGCTTACGGTGTGTTCGATCAGGTCGGAATCGTCCATGCGTCCATCAGGGTGATTGGCGATGCTCAAGGTGCATCGCAGCGCGTTATCTTATAACAGCGCCGTACTGAATCGACGGGCCACCTGAAATGCGAAAGCCGCCATGCGGGCCAGGCATGACGGCTCGGCAGTCCGGCACGAACGCGCGCTTAGAGCGAGCGCATCAGCGTCGTGGTGCAGACCATCATCACCGCATCGGGGAACAGCCCGAAGGCGGCAACGGCGAGGCCGTTGAGCGACAGCAGGAAGCGCACATCGAAGCCGGCCTTGATCGGTGCGGAATCGACCGGGGTATCGAAATACATCAGCTTGACCACCCGCAGGTAGTAGAAGGCGCCGACCAGCGAGAACATCACGGCAACCACCGCCACCGCCGTGTAACCCGCCTTGATGGCAGCCAGCAGCACGGCGAACTTGGCGAAGAAACCGATGAAGAAGGGGATGCCGGCCATCGAGAACATGATGATCAGCATCATCGCGGCGAACCACGGACTGCGCTGGTTCAGCCCCTTGAAGTCTTCCAGGTTCTCGGCTTCGTAGCCGGCACGCGACAGCAGCAGCACCATGCCGAAGGCGCCCAGCGACATCAGGACATAGGCGACGGTGTAATACAGCG
Organism: Sulfuritalea sp.; assembly: GCA_041648855.1. Taxonomy (GTDB): domain Bacteria; phylum Pseudomonadota; class Gammaproteobacteria; order Burkholderiales; family Rhodocyclaceae; genus Sulfuritalea. The sequence continues at coordinate 2,232 of JBAZOF010000337.1, forward strand.
CCGAGCTGTAGGCGTTGATCGCGGTGAAGGCATCGACCTGGCCGCCGACCACGCCCGACATCAGGCCGAGCACCATGTAGCCCATGTGCGAGATCGCGGAATAGGCCAGCATGCGCTTGATGTTGGTCTGCGCGATGGCCGCCAGGTTGCCGAGACCGATGGACAGCACGGCCATGATCAGCAGCATCTGCTGCCAGTCGACCGCCAGCCCGAACAGGCCATAGACCAGCAGGCGCAGCGCCATGGCGAAGGCGGCGAGTTTCGGCGCGGAGCCGATGAACATGGTCACGGCGGTCGGCGCGCCGTGATAGACATCGGGAATCCACATGTGGAACGGGACCAGCCCCAGCTTGAAGGCGATGCCGGCGACGAGGAAGACCAGACCGAGCATCAGCACCGTCTTTTCCGCCTGACCGTGGTAAAGCGCCTGCGCGATGCCGCCGATTTCGAGGCTGCCGGTGGTGCCGTAGATCATCGACATGCCGTACAGCAGCAGGCCCGAAGCCAGCGCGCCGAGCACGAAGTA
>JBAZOF010000338.1:0-2744 GCA_041648855.1 Sulfuritalea sp.
CTGGTGCTGGCGCTGGCTGGATTGACCGCTTGGGCCTCGAAGCGCGGCCTGCACGGAACGGAGGCGGTGACGTGAAGCGAAAAGCCGCCCATCCTTCGACAGGCTCAGGACGAACGTCCCTGCGCGTGCTGCCGTTCGCCCTGAGCAGCCTGCGCAGCAGGCGTGTCGAAGGGTTCATGAGGCTGCAACCATGAAAAAGACCCAATTCTGGCTGTGGACCGCATCGCTCGCCACCTACGCCTTCCTCTACATCCCGCTGGCGGTGGTGGTGCTGTTCTCCTTCAACGACTCGGTGCTCAACGCGGAGTGGGTGGGCTTCACCACGCGCTGGTACACCAAGCTGTTGCACGACGACGACATGCTGCACGCCGCGGCCAATTCGCTGCTGATCGCGCTGGTGTCCAGCAGCGTATCGACCGTGCTCGGCGCCATGGCCGGCCTTTCGATGCATCGCTACCGCCCGCGCTGGCTGCCCTTCCTGGTGCTGACGCCGGTGGCCATGCCGGAAATCCTGCTCGGCGTCTCGCTGCTGCTGTTCTTCCGCCAGGTGCTCGACCTGTCGCTGGGCCTGTTCTCGATACTGGCCGCGCACATCACCTTCAGCATCGGCTTCGTCGCCGTCATCGTGCGCGCGCGCCTGGCCGGCATGGACGAAAGCATTTTCGAGGCGGCGCGCGACCTCGGCGCCACGCCCTGGGCCACCTTCCGCCGCATCACCCTGCCGCTGATCATGCCGGCGCTGGTGGCCGGCTTCCTGATGGCCTTCACGCTCTCGATCGACGATTTCGTCATCACCTTCTTCGTCGCCGGCGTCGGCGTGAATACGCTGCCGCTGCAGATCTACTCGATGATCAAGGTCGCCGTGACGCCCGAGGTGAATGCCGTTTCCACGCTGCTGATGGCGCTGACCCTGACGCTGATCCTCGTCGCCAGCCGCTTCGCGCCCGACGTGCTGAAGGGGCGCTCGTGAAATCGCCGCCCCGCCAGCGCCGACTTTTCGGCCTCGTCCTGCCGGCCGTACTGCTGCTGGCGAGCCTGCAGCTGCGCGCGGCCGACACGCTCTACCTCTACAACTGGAACAACTACATTTCCGAGGATACGGTGCAGCGCTTCGAGGCCCACTGCAAATGCCGGCTCAAGCAGGACTACTACTCCGACAACGAGGAAATGCTGGCCAAGCTGGAGGCCGGCGCCGTCGGCTACGACGTGCTGGTGCCGACCGGCAATGCCGTGGAATCGCTGGTGCGGCGCAACGCCCTGCGCGAGATCGACAAGGCCAGGTTGCCCCACTACGGCAACGTCAAGCGCGAATTTCTCGATACCTGGTTCGATCCGGGCAACCGCTACTCGGTGCCCTATGCCACCTCCGTCACGCTGCTCGGCTTCAACGCCGACAAGATGAAGGAACTCGGCCTGCCCACCGACAGCTGGGCGCTGATCTTCGAGCCGAAGCACCTGCAGAAGCTCAAGGGCCGCGTCACGGTGCTCAACAGCCAGCGCGAACTAATGGCGGCGGCGATGCGCTACCTCGGCCATTCGGTGCAGGAACACGACCCCGCCAAGTGGGAGGAAGCCAAGCGCCTGATCCTGCGCGCCAAGCCGTGGTGGGCGGCGTTTTCCAACAGCACCTACATCAAGGACCTGGCCATCGGCAACATCTGGGTCGCCCACGGCTACTCGAACGACATGTACCGGGCGCAGCAGGACGCCGCCGCGGCGAAGCGGCCGTTCGCCATCGGCTTCGCCACGCCGAAGGAAGGCGCGGTGCTGGCGGTGGACAACTTCGTGCTGCACAAGTCCGGGCGGCGGCCGGACCTAGCCCACCAGTTCATCGACTTCATGCTGGAAGGCCGCAACGCCGCCGACGTCTCCAACCTGATCGGCGCCGGCAATCCCAATGCCGCCGCGACCGAATACATCCGCCCCGAGATCGCCGCCAACCCCGGCATCTTCCCGCCGCCGGCCGAGTTGCAGCGGCTGGAAATGCTGAGGGACTTCGATCCGAAACTGCGGCGAACGCTGTCGCGGATGTGGACCGAGATCAAGGTGCGCTGAAGAGTCCCCCATTGGACGCACCGCGCCGGCGCCGGCTTGCCAACGGCATCAGTCGCGGCTATGCTGCCAAGATAGCCGCAAAGGGCTTGGCATACAAAAAGAATGAGGGAGGAGCGCAGTGGTCACCAACCAAACCATCCGTCAGCAAGCGCCCTTGCCGGCAGGCAAGGACACCTCATCCGGCGGGATCGTGCTCAAGAAGCTGTCGCCGGGCGCGGCCGGCGCCAAGCGCATGGCGACACGCTACGGTCCGTCGCTGGTGTGCGTCCGCTATCGCGAAGACGCGGCGCGAGGCCGTCGTCTTACCACGGTAGAGCTGATAGTCGACGAGCGGCCGCTGCCGCCGCCGGTTGCCGTCCGCGTCGCCTACGAGGAAGTCGAATTGCGGAGCGAGGTCAAGGCTGCAGGAGGCACCTGGGATGGCAAACGCAAGTTGTGGCTGCTACCCAGAGCGGCCATACGCAAGCTGAAGCTGGAACGCCGCATCGTTCCAGAAAAGGCCTAGATATGGACAAGCCGACATACCTATATCTGGATACTTGTTGCCATATCTGGGTAGAACTGTCCGGATATGGAAATTTCGTCGTGACGTCTACATTACGTTGGGGGTAGCAAATGGCAGACGACCGTACCCCACAAGAACAAATCGCTGATGGTTATAACAAGGCTGCATTTGACGTTCCTTATGA
>JBAZOF010000339.1:0-2731 GCA_041648855.1 Sulfuritalea sp.
AGCCGATCAGCCTGAGCCGCCGTGCAGCGAGCGCCGACTTTTGCCGGTCAATGGCTTCGTCATAGGCTGCGATCACCTCCGGCGCAAAGCGCCGTTCGGTCCAGTAAGCGCTGTCACAGCCTTGCAGGGCTTCTGCCGTCAGATATTGGCAGGGACGCCCCAGATAGACCACGGCAGCCGCAGGATCGGCAGCCGCCAGGGCCAGCGAGACGGGTCTGACCGGCGTCGGGTCATGCGGCGGATGATAGGGCGACGCCCAGGGCGCACCGTCGCCTTCGATGTAGATCGTCAGGCTGTCGCTCGACACCGACAGCTTGCGAACGAACGCAGCAAGACTGAACTTGCCGGCCGCCACGGCTGTTTCGGAAAAGCCCCGCTCCGCGGCCCAGGCCGCGATCGCGCGCGCGTCACGAAAGGAGCCGGTCGTGCTGCATCCGGACAGAGCCGCAAACAAAAAGGCCGCGCCCAGGAGCGCGGCCTTGATCGGGGAAGCCCCCGGCAACATCAGAAGCGAACGTTGATATTCGCCATCAGCTTCCTGTTCTTGGAGCGGTCACGCCCGGTCTCCTGCTCGAAACCAATGCCAGCCGTCATGGCGTTCCTGATGGAAATGAAATTCACACCCAGCGACCAGACATAGGCGCTCTCGCCGATCTCGGTGCCATACAACTCGTCGGCACTCGCCGTGCTGACACGGAAGTCGCGCGAGTAAGCCAAACCGGCATAGGGCATGACGCCGTTCATCCAATAGGCTGCCTGGACTCCGAAGCGGGCCTGCGCGATCTCGTTGCTCACCTTGGAATTGGCCACGACCGCCCCGCTGTTCCTGGCGTCGTCATTGTCTTCCCGGCCGACCAGATAGCTGCCCTTGCCGTTCACCTGCCAGTTCCCGTACCAACGCGAATGGGTCAGGTTGGCGCCGTAGAAGACGCGCTTCGAATCGCTCTTGACCGTACCCGCCGTGGTGCTCTCGCCGTTGCCCATGCCGATGGTTCCATCCAGCGCCCAATCCTTGTTGATCTGCCAGCCGAAATACGGTGCGTAGCTGGTGCCGCTGGTGCTCACCGACTTGGCGGCGTCGGGTGCGGCGATCGTGTAGGAGGATGCGGAACCCGAACCGCTGTCAGCCGCGATCGAGAAACCGAACACGAGATCAGGCGTCCAACGGTAATCTCCGCCCAGAACCACGGTCTGAATCCGGCTATCGAACTTGTTGGTCCTGTTGGCGCCAAGCAAAAAATAGGTTCCGCGATCGTAGTCGATGTCGGTCTCGGAAACGCTGACCCAGGCATTCCACTTGCCCGCCGGATTGCCGGCCGCCACGCCCTTGCGCGAGCCCGAATCCGAAACCACGACGCCAGGAGGCGCCGTCAGAGTCAAGGGGCGGCTGATGTTGGCCGAAATCGCCAGAATCTGCTCGAGCGATGTCGCCTGGACAGCCTTGGTGGAAGCCGCCGTGCCGCCCGCTGCGCCGAAGCACTCCGGGTGCGAGCCCTTGATGCTCGCCTGACAGCTGGCGATCTGCGCCGGCGTGCCGCTACATGAATTGAAGGAGCTGATGGCCGTCGGACAATCCGTTGCCGATGCCGCCCCGCTGGCCGCCAGAACACCGGCTGCGAACACATACTTGAATAGCTTGATCATCGATGCCTCCCAAAAAACCGACTTTGCCAATATTCCACTAATTCAATGCTGTCCGGTGAAACGAAAGCCGCAGTCCCTGCAAGCCGTGATCGGCGAGGGATTGCGATATGCGTTGGGCGATTCGATCGGACAAATTGTCAGATGCCGCAGGATATTCCGCATCGCAAAAATTGAAAATACCGGAAAGCCGGTAGGGTTCTGTTGCAACCGCACATTGCCGCGCCATCCAGGCTGCCATTCAGGCGACGACTTCCCGTGCCAAGCATTCGGCCGCGACTACTTCTTCTGGCTTTCGCGTGCATTCCTCACGGCCTTCCTGTACAGCGAGATCAGCAGCGCGGCCTCGGGATTCTTCGGCTGATCCTGTTGCAGGTCGCCCAAGACCCTTTCCACGCGGCTGAGTTCCCGCATCTCGTACAGGCCCGACAGCAGGTACATCTCCGGCGCCAGATCGTCGCCGCCGGCCCGGCTCTTGAGTTCCCGGTAGCTGTCTTCCAGCTTGGTCAAGGCATCGGGGCTCGGCACCGAGCGCAGCCGGGTCACGCCGGCACGGCCCTGGCTGTCGAGAGCCGGCGTGCGGGCGAGTTGTTTGGCCATCACCAGCGGCAGCGTCTTCACTTCCGGAGCCGGCAGGCCGCTGGCCTTTCCTTCCCGTGGAGCCATTTCGAGGCGACCGGGGCCGGACCAGGTTTCCCGGCGGCCGTTTTCGAAATACACCACCTGCAATCGGCTGTCGTTGTCGAGGCTGAGCCGATCGCCCTCCTTGAGCTTGACGAAGGCTTCGACCGCAACAGGCCCCGGCACCTCGGCAAGCCGCGTCACCTTGCCGTGCACCGACATGACCAGGGCCACTTCCGCCGCCCAGGCCTGGCTGCAACCCAGAAAAACCAGGCTGATGCAAAAATATCTGAATGACATGGCATTCTCACCCAATGTCGAAAACCTCGAAGGCCTCCACCGGCGCGGCACGTCCCTTGACCGTCAAACAATGCAGCGCGCCCGTCTTCACTTCGCCGCCGAACATGGAAACGGTATCACGGCTGGCCAGAATATGTGCGCCGGTTTCCTTGGTTTGTCCTTCGAGTCG
>JBAZOF010000340.1:0-2715 GCA_041648855.1 Sulfuritalea sp.
ATCACAGCGGGAAACACCGACGTGGCCGAATTTCTGGCCGGGATCAGCGCCGACCAGATCTGGTTGCGGCATCTGGGCAACAATCTTGAGGCGAGCATCATCGGTACGGCGGACAAGCTGACCGTGCAGAACTGGTATCTCGGCGGGCAGCACCACGTCGAGCAGTTCAGAACCGCCGACGGCAAACTGCTGCTCGACAGCCAGGTCGAGAATCTGGTGCAGGCCATGGCTGCCTTCGCTCCGCCCGGGGCCGGACAGACCACATTGCCGCCGATCTACCAGGACAGCCTCGCCCCGGTTATCGCCGCAAACTGGCAGTAGCGTATGGCATCAACCCCTCGCGCTTCGACTTGGGCGCGAGGGGGCACAACCCCGGCAGATAATTGAAAGGGGGAGTGCAGGGCGCCTCGCGACAAACGATAATTGCGCATGCCCCAAGAAACCCCGACTCCGCCTATAAGCCCCCGCCGCCTGTCACCCCTCAAAGGCCTGTTGCCCTTCCTGCGGCCTTACCGGGCGCGAATCGCGCTTGCCTTTGTCCTGCTGTGCATCGGCTCCGCGACGATTCTGCTGGTGCCGCTGGCCTTCCGCGACTTGATCGATTTCGGCTTCGGGGCTCGCGAGCGCGCTACCGGCGGCCTGCTGGGCGCATTGAGTCTGAACGGGCATTTCATCGCCCTGTTCGGGCTCGCGGCATTCTGGGCACTTGCCGTAGCGGCGCGCTTCTATACGGTGTCTTGGGTCGGCGAGCGGGTCACGGCCGACTTGCGCAATGCCGTCTATTCGCGGGTGCTGGCGCAGTCGCCGCAGTTCTTCGAGACCCTGCAGACCGGTGAGGTGCTGTCGCGGCTGACGGGTGACACGACGCTGATCCAGACCGTGGTCGGCAGTTCGATTTCGATGGGCCTGCGCAGCCTGTTTCAGTTCATCGGCGGCATGGTCATGCTGGCCGTGACCAGCTTCTATCTGTTCTCGCTGAACCTGGGCCTGATGGCTTTGTTGATCCTGCCGATCATCGCCATCGGCCGCAAGGTGAAGAAACTCTCGCGGGAATCCCAGGACCGGATCGCCGACGCCTCGGCCCTGGCGGGCGAGATTCTCAACGCGATGCCGACGGTGCAGGCCTATACCCAGGAGCAGCATGAAACCGGGCGCTTCGCCGGGCGCACGGAACGGAGCTTCATCACCGCGATCCGGCGCACCCGGGTGCGCGCGGCGCTGACGGTGCTGATCATCACGGCGGTCATGGGCACCATCATTTTCGTGCTGTGGATCGGCGCGCGTCAGGTGCATGACGGCATCCTGACCGGTGGCCAACTGGCGTCCTTCGTGCTCTATGCGGCGCTGGTGGCTGGCGGGGTAGGGACCATGGCGGAAGTATGGGGCGACGTGATGCGCGCAGCCGGGGCGACCGAGCGACTGCTGGAGCTGCTGCACGCCGAATCCGCCATCCGCGAGGTGGCGAAGCCCGAGACGCCCGCGCATCCGGCACAGGCGGCGATTCGCTTCGATCATGTGAGCTTCAGCTATCCGGCGCGGCCGCAAACGCGCGCGCTGGACGACATATGCCTGGACATCGCGCCGGGCGAGAGCGTCGCCCTGGTCGGCCCATCGGGCGCGGGCAAGACCAGCATGTTCCAGCTGCTGCTGCGCTACTACGAAGTGTCGGAAGGCGGCATCCGGCTCAACGGGCAGGACATCCGCCAACTGAGCCTGCACGATCTGCGTGGCGGCATCGCGATCGTGCCGCAGGACCCGGTGATATTTTCCGCCAACGCGCTGGAGAACATCCGCTACGGCCGCGCCGACGCGAGCGATGCGGAAGTCATGCAGGCGGCGAGGGCGGCGCTGGTCGACGAGTTCATCGACCGGTTGCCCGAGGGCTACCAGACCTTCCTCGGCGAACGCGGCACGCGCCTGTCAGGCGGCCAGCGCCAGCGCATCGCCATTGCGCGCGCGATCCTGAAAGGCGCGCCCCTGCTGCTGCTCGACGAGGCCACCAGCGCCCTCGATGCGGAATCGGAAATCCTGGTGCAGAAGGGCCTCAACGCCGCGATGGAAGGGCGCACCACGCTGATCATCGCCCACCGGCTGGCGACTGTGCAGAAGGCCGACCGGATCGTGGTGATGGAGCGGGGACGCATCGTCGAGATCGGCACCCCTGACGACTTGCGCAATCAGGGCGGGCTCTATGCGCGCCTGGCGACGTTGCAGCTGGATCTTTAGCGCGACGGCAGTGCTGAACTCGCGAGCTGATGTGCTGTCGTAATTTCTTTTGAATCCCAAACGGGAGCTCATCATGTTGCGTAGAGCACTGCTGCTTTTGTCTTCACTGCTTGTTGCCGCTTGCGCGTCCTATGACGGTCGCGGTCTCAAGCCAGGTGAGGCGAGCCTTGACGACGTGCAGGTGACGATGGGCCAACCGGCAATGCAATGGCAAGACCCTGATGGCTCGCGGCAGTTGGCCTACCCGCGGGGTCCAGCCGGCTTCCACACTTTCATGGTCCGGCTCGGTCCAAATGGGAAAGTGCAATCCATAGAGAACGTGCTCGACGAGCGGCATCTGGCCACTATCCGCGCCGGGATGAACAAGGAGGAAGTCCTGCGCATCCTCGGTCCGTCGGATGCCCGCGTGACCGTCTATTTCCCCGCACGTGACGAACTTGTATGGGATTGGCGCTTCCGCGGGATGTCCAGCGAGCCAATGCGCATGAT
>JBAZOF010000341.1:0-2713 GCA_041648855.1 Sulfuritalea sp.
CGTGTCGCACCCTTTGTCGTTTTTGGCTGCATGGTGCTGGCCTGCGCCATCATTCCCAGCCTGTCGACCGATCTGCCGTTGGCGCCAGCCGCCGATGCCCTGGCGCTGGTCGGCGTGTTCGGCCTGGCGCGTATTTTCATTTCGCTGGCCGCCATGGATGTCGGCACCTCCTTCGGCAGTCTCGGCGGCCGCCGCGAAATGCTGGTTGGCTTTCTGGCCGAGCCGGCGCTGCTGATGGTGATTTTCACTCTCGCCATGACCGCCCAATCGACCTCGGTCGCCACGATCGTCGACACGCTGGCCCATCGCGATCTGGTGATCTATCCGAGCCTGGCCTTTGCCGGAATCGCCTTCACCTTCGTCTCTCTCGCCGAGAATGCCCGCGTGCCGGTGGACAACCCGGCCACCCATCTCGAGCTGACGATGATCCATGAGGCGATGATTCTCGAATATTCGGGTCGCCATCTGGCGCTGATCGAGTGGGCGGCAAGCCTCAAGCTGTATGCCTATTCCTGCCTCGGCCTCGCACTTTTTTTCCCCTGGGGCATTGCTGCCGGTGAAAGCTTTCCGGCCCTGCTGGCGGCGATCCCGCTGCTGTTGCTGAAACTCGCCATTGGCGGCTTTCTGCTTGCCGTCATCGAGACCATCAACGCCAAGATGCGCATTTTCCGCGCGCCTGAGTTTCTCGGCACCGCCTTCATGTTGGCGGTGCTGGGGTTGTTGGTGCGCCTGCTGCTGGAAAGCAAGGTATGAGTTCGGCAATTCCATTTTCGGCGCAACTGATCAATCTGTTCGCCTCGGTGATCCTGCTGCTGGCTTTCGCCATGCTCGCGCAGCGGCGGGTGCTGGCGCTGATCAACTTGTTCGCCCTGCAGGGACTGACTCTTTGCCTGGCGACGCTGGTGGCGGCGGTGACCACTAGCCAGCCTCACCTGTATTACTCGGCCGGCCTGACGCTGGCGCTCAAGGTGCTGCTGCTGCCCTGGATCCTGCATCGGCTGGTACGCAAGCTCAATGTCAAGGGCGAGGTCGAGGCGCTGATCAACATTCCGACCACGATGCTGGCGGGAATCGTCCTCGTCATGGTCGCCTTCAATGTCGCGCTGCCGATCTCCGAGTTGTCCCATACCATCACGCGTGGCACGCTCGGCATCGCCCTGGCGGTGGTGATGCTGGCCTTCCTGATGATGATCACGCGGCAGAAGGCCATCACCCAGGTGGTGGGTTTCCTGTCGATGGAAAACGGCCTCTTCCTCGCTGCCACCAGCGCCACCTACGGCATGCCGATGGTGGTGGAACTCGGCATCGCGCTGGACGTGCTGGTCGGGGTCATCATCCTCGGCGTGTTCTTCTTCCAGATTCGGGACCAGTTCGACAGCCTGGACATCCATCACATGGAACGCCTGAAGGACAACTGATGGATTTCTTCGTCTTGATGCTCGCCATACCCCTCGTCAGCGGCGCACTGCTGACGGTGGTCGGCGAGCGCGCCTGGGCGCCCAACCTGAACGTCATCGCCAGTCTCGGCACCTTCCTCGCCGCGGCCGGCCTGACCGCCGAGATCGTCGCCAACGGCCCCCGCTTCGCCTTCGGCGAGCAGTTCTTCATCGACTCGCTGAACGTATTTTTCGTCGCGCTGACTGCCTTTGTCGGCCTGACGACCAGCATTTTCTCCGGGCCCTACATGAAGAACGAGGCCGAGCACGGCCGGCTCACCAAGCCACGTTTGCGGCTCTACAAGAGCATGTACCAGCTCTTCATGTTCACCATGCTGATGGCGCTGACCACCAACAACCTCGGCATCCTCTGGGTAGCCATGGAAGCGGCAACGCTGACGACCGTGCTGCTGGTCTCGCTCTACCGCACCCCGGCCAGCCTCGAAGCGGCGTGGAAGTATTTCATCCTCTGCGGCGTCGGTATTGCCCAGGCCCTGTTCGGCACCATCCTGCTCTACTTCGCCGCCGAGCGGGTGCTGGGAGAGAGCGGCAACGCGCTGCTATGGACCCACCTGATCGATGTGAAAGGCCAGCTCGAGCCGACCATCATGGCCCTGTCCTTCATCTTCCTGCTGGTCGGCTACGGTACCAAGGTGGGCTTGGCGCCGCTGCACAACTGGCTGCCCGACGCCCATGCCGAAGGCCCGACCCCGGTGTCGGCGGTGCTCTCCGGCCTGCTCCTGAACGTGGCGCTCTACGCCATCCTGCGCTGCAAGGTGTTGGCCGATGGCGCCATCCCCGGCGCTTTCGCCGGCAATCTGATGATGGGCTTCGGCCTGTTCACGCTGCTGGTCGCGGCCTTCTTCCTGTCGCGGCAGAAGGACGTCAAGCGCATGTTCGCCTACTCGTCCATCGAGCACATGGGCCTCATCACCTTCGCCTTCGGCATGGGCGGCCCGGTGGCCAATTTTGCCGGCCTGCTGCACATGACCATGCACTCGCTGACCAAGTCGGCGATCTTCTTCGCTGTCGGCCATGCGACACAGAAGACCGGTACGCAACTGATCGAGAACATCCGCGGCCTGATCCGCATCAATCCCCTGATCGGTTGGGGGCTGATGCTGGGGACGCTGGCCATCCTCGGCATGCCGCCCTTCGGCGTCTTCGCCAGCGAGTTCATGATTCTCACCCACGCCATGAAGCACTATCCGTGGGCGACGCCGATCCTGCTGCTGGGGCTGGGCGTGGCCTTCGCCGCGATTTTCGGCAAGGTGCAG
>JBAZOF010000342.1:0-2697 GCA_041648855.1 Sulfuritalea sp.
AAGATTGGCCGAAAGCTCCCGGCTCGGCAGGTCGGCCGGGGTGCGCAGGACATGCACGAGATTCAATCCGAACTGGCCGATCAGGACGACAAAATCGACCAGATGGCGGCCGACGCCGATCGCAGCCGTGCCGATCACCATCACGCCATGCAAGGGCGACAGCGGCACCAGGGCCGCTCGCGGCTCATGATCGGCGGCATCGATGCGCTCGAAGACGCGCCAGTGCTCCGGCTTGATCGACAAATCGGCCGGCATGGCCCGGCCCCAGGCACGCCAGACCAGGATGGCGCCGGCGCTGTCGATCGCTTCCAGGTCCAGGCAGTCCCAACTGCTGGCCGGATCCGCGACGCGGCTCAACTCCTCCATCAGGCCCGCAACCTCTTGCGAGGTGGTCGCCAGCGTCCAGCGCCCGGAAAGCCTGACGACGCGTCCGCCTTCGCGAACGATTACTTCAATGCGCGCGACGGACATCAGGCAGGTGCTTGCGCCGGCAGTATGAGAGGATTTTGATTATAGCCACGCCATGTGCCGCGACATCAGGCATCGCGATGAATCCGCAATTCGCTGCCGATGACGGACCATTGCTGCGCCTCGTCCTCCAGCGCCGCAGCCGTCAGCGGCAGGGCATCCAGATCTTCGGCGCCGAGCCTTATCTGGAAGCCGCTGCGGGTGAGACCTGCGGTACGCGGTGGCAAAGGCTGGTCGTCGCGCGCACGATGCAGCAGGACGGCGGTTCGCAGGCAGAAGATCAGCGTCCATTCCGGGGCTTCTCCGCGCAAGGGCTGGGCGCGCTCCAGTTTGCCGCGATGGGACAGCACCAGGCGCGACAGCCGCGCCTGGTCGCGCCGGGAAAATCCCGGCATGTCGGCGTTGGCGAGGATGTAGGCGCTGTGCTTGTGATAACTGGAGTGCGCCACGGAAATTCCGACCTCGTGCAGGCGCGCGGCCCAGACCAGGAATTGCGCGTCCGGATGCCCCGTCGCCTGGCTCGCGGGATCCAGCTGATTGAGCAGGCCGAGCGCCGTATGGGCAACGCGCGCCGCCTGCCTGCGGTCTACTTCGTAGCGCTGCATGAAGCGATTCACCGTGGCCTCGCGCAGGTCGTCATGGTGATAGCGGCCCAACTGGTCGTAGAGCACGCCGAGACGCAGGGCGCCTTCCGAAAAGGCCATGCGCTCGAGACCAAACTCCTTGAATATCGCAGACATGATCGCCAGGCCCCCGGGCAGCACCGGAATCCGGTCTGCGCGCAGGCCCTGCAGCTTCAGGCGCGAGGCATCGCCCGCATGCAGGAGTTCGTTGCGCAGCTTCTCCAGCCCCTCGCGGGTAAGGCCGTGATCGGAAAAACCGTTCAACTCCAGCAAATCGACAATCGCCTTGGCCGTACCGGACGAGCCGATGGCCTCGTCCCATCCCGTTTCGCGATAGGCGTGGACGATGGTCTGCAACTCGCGCCGCGCCGCAAGCTCGGCTTCCTTGAACGAGCGCTTGTCGACGCGCCCTTCCGGAAAGAAGCGCAGGCTGAAGCTGACGCAGCCCATGTAGAGCGATTCGAGATGGATCGGGTCGATGTTCTGGCCGATGACGAATTCGGTCGAGCCGCCGCCGATATCGACGACCAATTGCCGCGTCTGCGGATTGGCCAGGGTGTGGGCGACGCCGAGATAGATCAGGCGGGCTTCTTCGCGCCCCGCAATCACTTCGATGGGAAAACCCAGCGCAGCCTCGGCTTTTTCCAGGAACTGCGCGGCATTCTTCGCCACGCGCAGGGTATTGGTCGCCACCGCACGCACGGCCCCCTGATCGAAATCACGCAGGCGTTCGGCAAAACGCGACAGCGCCGCCAGGCCTCGATGCTGGGCCGCAGCGTCGAGCCGCTTGTCTGCAGTCAGGCCCGCAGCCAGTCTTACCGACTCCTTGAGTCCATCGAGGGGGTAGATCTGGTTGGCTACAATCCGCCCCACCTGGAGGCGAAAGCTGTTGGAGCCGAGATCGACGGCGGCGATCAGTTCGTAGGCCATCGTCGGATTCTACCTCCTGCTCCGGCTTTGATTCGTGTCATGATCCAGCAATAAAATTGACACATAATTATTCGCTCCGAATGACCTGAAAGCCCTCATGCAGCCCTTGCGCCGATTCCCCCCCGAACAATTCATCAATCGCGAACTATCCCTGCTCGCCTTCAACCGCCGCGTTCTCGCCCAGGCCGCCGACGGCCGGGTGCCATTGCTGGAGCGGTTGCGCTTCCTGTGCATCGTTTCCTCCAATCTGGACGAGTTCTTCGAGATCCGCGTCGCCGGCCTCAAGGAGCAGCTGAAGCTGGGCAGCCATGCCGCCGGCGCCGACGGCATGTCGCCGCTGGACGTCTTCCGCCGCGTCACGGAGCAGGCGCATCAGCTGATCGCCGAACAATATGCGCTGCTCAATGGAGTGATACTCCCGGAACTGGAAAAGGAAGGCATCGCCTTCTTTCGGCGCAGCCTGTGGAGCGAAAAGCAGCGCACCTGGATCCGCGAGTACTTCCTCAGCGAAGTCATGCCGGTGCTGACCCCGATCGGGCTCGATCCCTCCCACCCTTTCCCGCGCGTACTGAACAAGAGCCTCAACTTTGCAGTCGAGCTGGAAGGCACCGATGCCTTCGGCCGCAGCTCGGGCGCCGCCATCGTCCAGGCGCCGCGCGCCCTGCCGCGAGTGATC
>JBAZOF010000343.1:0-2672 GCA_041648855.1 Sulfuritalea sp.
GAAGGCTCGACGATGGTCCTGGAATTTCGCGGAACACGTTTTGAAGCGCGTGGCTTTGCTATTGAGCGCAATCAGAGCCTTGCGGAATTGAAGCGACGCTACGGGATTGATCGCAAGCATTGGGACCGGATTTTTTCAGGCATGGATACGGACCACTACGTGTATTCGGCCGAGCCCGTGTTGCGCGCCGAGAATGGCGCGACCTTGCGTTGCCCCACCGTATGGCGGTCCGGCAGCGCTCCGGCGGGGCACTGCGTGACCGCCGAGGGTACGCACGTCAACTTCCGGTTCGAGTGAGCGATCTCAGGCCACCGAACGAACGATGGAGAACCGCAATGAAAGAGATCAAGGCATTCGTCCATCAACACCACGCCGCAGATTTGATCCAGGTGCTCGAAGCGGCCGGCGGTGTCGCCAAGCCGAAATTGGAACAATAGTGATGCCGAACGCTTGGCCGCTGAACGGAACACCAAGGCGCTTTGATAGCGCGTGAGCGCGAGAAGATCATGTTGACGGAGTTCCCTTCCAACAAGCAGGTGCCCGGCGAAAGAAAGCGCCGCTGGTTTTTCTGCCACGACCTCGACCTGGTGGTCTGGTTCGACGATCGGGACCACCCGGTCGCCTTTCAGTTGGCGTATGACAAGTATCGCGATGAGCGGTCGATTACCTGGGACGCGGAAAAGGGATACCGTCACTACGCAGTGGATGAAGGAAACCCTTTTGCCGGGAAGACGCAAACCCCGCTGTTGTTTGAGGATGGTGCGTTTGACGCCAATCGCATTATCGATTTGTTCAAGTCGCTGTCTGCGGAAATGCCACCGGATATCGCGACCTTTGTCCTTCACAAATTGTCCGGCTACCGCTGATAGTCAGCCAGAAAGCTCATCATGGCCGAGAAACTTAAACTGGACTTGCCCCTGATCTTGCCGGATGTCGCCGATGAGCGCGACGCCTGCGTGGGGCGATTGACCAGATTGCTGCGGGCCGAAGGGTTAGGAATGGCACACGTGGTCCACGAGGACGGCAGCGCCCGCCTTTGCCTGCACTACGACCCGCAGCGATTCAGCGTGAGCCGGGTGCGTGATCTGACGCAAGCGGCCGGCGCGAAGATCGGGGCCCGCTTTCGCCACGAGAACCTGCGCATCGACGGTATGGACTGCCCGACCTGCGCCACCGTGATCGAGCATGCCCTGCAACGCACGGACGGCGTGCTGGAAGCTTCGGTGAGCTATCCCGCCGAACGCCTGCGCCTGGAATTCGACAGCGAGAAAATCCAGCGTTCGGCAATCGTCGGGCGCATCCAGGCGCTCGGCTATGCCGTGCGCGAGGAAGACCATGAGGTCGGGTGGCTGGCCGAGCATCGCGAGCTTATTTTCAGCTGCGTAGCCGGCCTGCTCTTGCTGGCCGGCTGGCTTGCAGGTCGCGCCGACGCACCGCGCAGCTTGGCGCTCGGCTTGTTGCTGGGTGCATACGGGGCAGGCGGCTTCTACACCCTGCGCGATGCCTGGCAGAGTTTGCGCAGCCGGCGCTTCGACATCGACACCCTGATGATCGTCGCGGCGGCCGGGGCGGCGGCGCTAGGTGCGTGGGAAGAAGGTGCGCTGCTGCTGTTCCTGTTCAGCCTGGGCCATGCCTTGGAACACATGGCCATGGACCGGGCGCGCAAGGCCATCGAGGCGCTGGCGGAACTGGCCCCCAAGACCGCCATCGTGCAGCGAGATGGCGTGGAGATCGAGGTGCGTGTCGAAGACTTGCAGCGCGGCGACCGGGTGATCGTCAAACCCGGTCAGCGCATCCCCGCCGATGGTCAGGTGGCGACCGGCAACTCGGCGGTGGACCAGTCTCCGGTAACCGGCGAATCCATGCCGGTGGACAAACAGGCGGGCGACAAGGTTTTCGCCGCTACCGTCAACGGCGAGGGTGCCCTCATCGTCGAGGTGACCAAGCTGGCACGCGAAAGCACGCTGGCACGCATGATGGATCTGGTGGCCGAGGCGCAGACGCAGAAATCGCCCACGCAACGCTTTACCGACCGCTTCGAGCGAATTTTCGTGCCCGTCGTGCTGGTGGGTGTCGGTGCACTCATCGTGCTTCCGCCGCTGTTCGGTTTTCCCTTCGCCGAAGCCTTTTACCGCGCCATGGCGGTGCTGGTGGCGGCTTCGCCCTGCGCGCTTGCCATCGCTACCCCGTCGGCGGTGTTGTCCGGCATCGCGCGCGCCGCGCGCGGTGGCGTGCTCATCAAGGGTGGCGCGCATCTGGAAAATCTCGGCGTGCTCACGGCGATCGCTTTCGACAAGACCGGCACCTTGACCGTCGGCAAGCCCAGGGTGACCGATGTCGTCGCCATCAACGCAGACGAGGCAGGTCTGCTGACCGTGGCCGCCGCCGTGGAAAGCCGGAGTGCCCACCCCCTGGCGCAAGCGGTAGTGACGGAGGCAAGGCGGCGCGGTTTGATCTGGAGCGAGGCCGGCAAAGTCGAAGCCGTTACCGGAAAAGGGTTGCGCGCCGAAGTCGATGGGAAAGAGATAGCCATCGGCAACGCCAAACTGTTTGACGGCGAATCCATCCCCGAAGCCATTCGGCAGCACACTGAGCGCCTCCAGACGGAAGGCAAAAGCACCATGCTCATTCAGGCCGACGGGCAGTTCCTCGGCGTCGTGGGCTTAGCCGAT
>JBAZOF010000344.1:0-2669 GCA_041648855.1 Sulfuritalea sp.
GTCCCCACGCCGGTCTTGAACGCCGGGTCATCGGAGACCTGGACCACGACATCGTGGTAGACGCGGGCCTGCGAATGAAAGTGCCACACGGCGACCGCGGCGACTTTGGCCGGGGCGCCGAGATCGACCTGGACCCACTGCACTCCGGGTCCGAACTCGACATAGGAACCGTCCACCCCGCTCTTGTCCCCATCCGTGAGGAATGCGAGTTCCCCGATCACGGGGAAGGTGTCGCTGGCCGTCACGGGCTTGCCCCTCGAGAGCAGTGTGGTGCCGGCGGGCACGAGCAAATCGGCTTTCTTGGTCGAGGCCGGTTCCAGGTTGGGCAGGCTGATCGGTCGCGGCGTGCCGATGAAGAGCGGCTTGGGCAGGTCGAGCTTGAGGGGAACTTGGTCTCCGGCGTTGGCGAGGACGGCGCTCACGGAGAGCAAGCAAAGGGGGAATAGGCGGAATTTCATGACGAGCGGAATTATCGCGCGAGGTGGAAGTTCAGGCGACGAAGTCTTCGGGCTTGAAACCGAGGGTCTGGCGGGCGGCGACGGCTTCGTTGACACGCAGGACGGTGACGGCGGAGGCGAAGGCGACCTCGGCCGGACAGTTGAGTTTCGCCTTGCCGCGGATCGAATCGAAGAAGTTCTCGAGGTGGGGCTGGTGGATGACCTTGTCGAGGGTGACGGGGATGTTCCAGGCGGAGAGCGCGGCGGTCTCGCGCACGTCGACGACCGAGGCGCGCGGGGCGGCCATGGTGAACTTGGGCTTGTTTTCCTTTTCCCAGGGTTTGGCGGGGGCTGCGGCGCCTTCCTCGCCGGCGCCGGGCCGGCTGACGAAGCCCCGGTCGACCCACTGGTCCCACTCGGGGGCGCGGGCCTCGCGGTAGAGTTTCGTGTATTTCGGATTCTCCGACATCTTCAGGGCTCCCTCGTCGCCCATGAAGTATTCGTGATAGCCGCCGCCGGCGCTGGTGGTCGTGAGCACCTGATACTGGCTGCGCACCGGTCCGGCCGGGGTGTTGAATTCATAAATGGCGAAGACGTTGTCATACCACTCGTGCGTGGTGTAGTAGTCGGCGCCGCCGCTGGCGATGACCGAGGTCGGGTTGACGCCGAGGAACCAGTTGAAGATGTCGATCTGGTGCGCGCCGAGGTCGGAGATCGGGCCGCCGGCGTATTTCTTGAACCAGCGCCAGTTCATGAACTCGTGCATGTTGGCGAAGCCGTATTTCTGCAGGACGGTCTCGGGGAGCGCATACTTCTCGGGCCAGCCGAGGTCGGCGCTGACGGCGCGGTTCCACTGGCCGCTGCAATTGGTGAGGCGGCCGAGCAGTTTGCCTTCCTGGACCACTTTGCCGAGGGCGTGGAGGTAGCGGGGGTTGCTGCGGCGTTGGTGGCCGATCTGCAGGAGCTTGCCGGTCTCACGGGCGGTGCGGACCATCGAGCGCGCGTTCTCGACGGTGTTGGCCATCAGCTTCTCGCAATAGACGTTCTTGCCGGCGCGCAGGCACGCGTTGGTGTGCTCGGCGTGCATGAAGTCCGGCGTCGCCACGATGACGGCGTCGAGATCGGGGACGGCGGAGAGCATCTCGCGGTAGTCCTCGAAGGGCTTCGGGTCGTGCCCGAACTTTTTGAGGAGATTGGCGCCGTAGTTGCGGTTGTAGGGCCAGATGTCGCAGACGGCCTGGAAGCGGAGGCCGGGGATCTTGAGCGCGGCGTTGAGCAGCACGCGGCCCTGGGCGCCGCAGCCGATCAGGGCGACGTTGAGCTGGGCCGAGCCGTCGGTGGCGGCGCGCAGGACATGCGGGGCCATGATGGCCGCCGCGCCGAGCTTCAGGCTGGTGGAGAGGAAATCCCGGCGGGTGAAGGCCGGGGGCGACGGGATGGAGGACTCAGTCATTTTTGTCCGGCCACAGGGCGAAGCGGTTGTGACGCACGAGAACGAGCGCGCCGGCGACCAAGGCCACATGGATGGCCAGCCAAGCCACGCCTTCGGTCTCCTGCACGACCATCAGGCCGAAGGAGAGGCCCACGTAGACGAGTCCCATCAAAACCAGGGATGCGCGGGTCTTGAGGCCGAGCAGCAGCGTGACGCCGAGGCCAGCAGGATGTAGCCCAGCGACAGCGCGAAGGGCTTCGTGGCCCACAGCGGCAGGAACGACGCGCCGGTGATGCCCGTGGCCATCCGCGACATGTTTTGGTAATAAGCCTCGAAGGTGTAGCGCCCGCCCGATTCGAACTTCTCCAAGCCGGCCAGCAGGGCGCGCAGGCCGAGGAAAAGCCGCAGGAGCAGGAACGCCGCGGTGTATTCACAAGGGGAGGTGGCGGGGGCGGGTTTTTCGTTCATCGGAAGGAAAGGGCATTTAGACGGGGTGGTGATGCAGATGCACGGAGCCATGGCGACATCACTGGAACGCCAGGACTGGTGAACCCGAGCAGTGGATGTAGACTGGGTGACGCGGACAAAGAGTCGATTCCTCGAAACGATGTTCGTTTTTCTGTTTTGTTCTATTCTCGAAGCAGACCTGCTTGGCTGTCCATATCAGACTGGAAATCGGCGGGGCCTATTCCGCAAATGCCTCAACTTTTTCCGTCTGTGCGCCATCCATCCAACGAAAGCGATCCCCCTCTGTCATGCGGGCCTGCTCCTCTGTTGCCCGCGCTGTTGCATGTGCAGTG
>JBAZOF010000345.1:0-2666 GCA_041648855.1 Sulfuritalea sp.
CGAAGGTGTCGCGGATCTGCTGCTGGTCTTCGGTCGGTTCGAAATTCATTGCTTCAGCTTGCCTCGTAGCCGTAGTCGCGCTTTGCGGCTTCGGAGGTGATCACGCCGTTCCTGATCTCTTCGGCAAGCAGCTTGCGGTCACGCTTCTTCGGGTCGCCGTAGCCGCCGCCGCCGCTGGCGACCTGGTGGTAGGTGGTGCCCTTGGGCACGCCGGTGATCAGGTCCTTGTTCTTCGGCACCACGGTCTGGCCGTCGGGGTAATGCAGGCGGATGAAGTTGAGGCCGCCTTCACCGCCGCCGAAGAGGCCGAAGGCCGGTTCGAAATCGCCGTCGCCGAAGGTCACCAGTTGCGTGTCGTCGGAGCCGATCTTGAATATGGTCTCGACGCCAAGCCCGCCGCGCCATTGGCCGGCGCCGGCCGAATCGGTCAGCAGTTCGTGCTTGATCAGGGTGTGCGGCGTCTGCTGCTCGAACATCTCGTAGTCCTGGTCGAGCACGCCGCCCGAAGCGTCGATCATGCCGATGTGGTCGTAGCCGTCGGTGCCGAGCATGGCGCCGGAGCCACCCTTGAGGCCCATGAAGCCGATGTCGACGTACTTCTCGTTGTTCTTCGGGTCGATGCCGGTGGTCAGCGAGGCCAGCAGATTGTTCCAGCCGGCGGTCACGCGATCGGGCATCACCGGGGCCAGTGCGCGCTGGATGGCGTCGGCGTTGGGCGGGCAGAGGTGGTTGCCGAAGGTGGTGGCTTTCGGATAGGCGGCATTGAGGATGGTGCCGCTCGGGATGATGATTTCGATCGGCTGCACCATGCCCTCGTTGTGCGGGATGTCGGGATTCACCATCTGCAACAGGGTCAGGATGGTGGCCGAGGCGCTGGAGGTGAAGGTGCCGTTCACGAAGCCGTTGGTCTGCGGGTCGGTGCGCGAGTAGTCGAATTTGATGTGCTTGTCCTTGACCTCGATGTCCACGCGGATGGTGTATTTCGAGCCGACGAAACGGCCGTCGTAATACACGTAGCCTTCGCCCGAGTAATTGCCGTTGGGAATCTTGGCGATCTCGGCTTCCATCATCTTGCGTGTGGCCTCGAACAATGCCTGCTTGTGGCTCTCGTAGCTCTCGACGCCGTACTTCTTCAGCAGTTCCAGCAGGCGACGCTCGCCGACCGTGCAGGCGCCCATCTCGGCCTTCATGTCGTGCTGCACGATGTCCAGGCGCACGTTGGCGAAGATCAGGTTCCAGACGTCCTTGCGCAGTTTGCCGCGCTCGACCACCTTGACCGGCGGGATGCGCAGGGCTTCCTGCCAGACCTCGACCGCATTCGGGTTGTAGCCGCCGGCGACGTTGCCGCCGATGTCGGCCTGGTGGCCCTTGACCGCCGTCCAGGCCACCAGCTTGTCCTCGAAGAAAACCGGCTTGAAGGCGGCTACGTCGTTGTTCTGGTTGCCCAGGCTGAACACGTCGTTGTGGAAGATCACGTCGCCGGGATAGATCTCGTCGCCGAAATATTCCTTGATGTACTTGCACACCGGCGCCAACGAGAAGGCCAGGATGGGCAGGTTCTCGGTCTGCTCCAGCATGTTGCCGTCGGCGTCGTAGAGGCCGGTGACGTAGTCCTTGGCCTCGCAGAGGATCGGCGAGCGCGTGGTCTGCTCCATCGAAATGCTCATCTCGTCGGTGATCGACTTGAAGGTCCGCGCATAGACCGACAGGAGGATGGGATCGATCTTGGTGCTCATGCCAGTGCCTCCTGTTTGTCCTTGAAGCAGGCCTTGGCGAGATCCTCGCGGCCTTTCTGCCAGATGACGAAGGAGCCCAGCGCATCGACCGCGCAGTCGTAGGAATCGCTGACGAAGATCGCCGTGGTTTCCTGTTCGATCATGGCCGGGCCGGTGATGCGGTTGCCGTAGCGCATGCGGTGGCCGTCATAAACGGGAGTTTCGCGGAAGGTCTTGGTTTCGGGGATGTACATGCTGCGCTTGCCTTTCAGTGCGCCGGAGGCATCCGCGCCGCCCCAGGCTTCCTGGCGGTAGGTCGGCTTGTCGGTGATGCCGATGGCCTGGACGCGGACGTTGATGATTTCGATCGGCGTCTGTTCGGCCTCCAGCGAATAGCCATAGAGCCGGTTGTGCTCGTCGTTGAAGGCGCGGGCGATGCCGACCGTGTCGCGGCTGTCGATCAGTTCGCGCGGCACACTGAAGGACACCTCGTGGTACTGCTTGATGTAGCGGCAGTCGAACCTGACCTCGTAACGCCGGCGCTCCTCGGCGATGCGCTCCTCGACCAGCTGGCGTGTGCCGTCCGCCGACATCTCGTCGATCATGGCCGTGAGCCGGGCCCAGTCGATGGCTTCGAAGCGGGAGACGAAGGTGCGCACGAAGTCGTGCTTGAGTTCGCTCATCAGCATGCCGAAAGCGCACAGCACCGAGGATTCGCGCGGCACGATCTGCAGGGGGATTTCCAGTTCGCTGCAGATCAGGCAGGAGTGGATCGGGCCGGCGCCGCCGGCGGGAATGAAGGGAAATTCGCGCGGATCGAAGCCTCGCTTGATGGTCACCTCGCGCACGCCCTGGGCCATGTTGTTGCAGGCGACGCGGTACATGCCGGCCGCCGCTTCCTCGACCGACAGCCCCATCGGCTTGGCGATGTGTTCCTCGATCGCGGCGCGC
>JBAZOF010000346.1:0-2652 GCA_041648855.1 Sulfuritalea sp.
GCGCCAGGAGATCCTCGACCCGCAGGACTGGGTGCTGCTCAGCTACCTCATGGATTCGCGCACCGGCCTCGGCCGCTTCCGCGAATTCCGCGTCAGCAACTACCAGCTGATGATGGATCTGATCGCCTACTGCCGCAACCACAGCATCGACCAGATCCTGGCCCTGCCGGATGTCAAGGAGCGGGTCGACCTCTACTTCGAGCACGCGGAAAAGGCCAAGGAGCAGATCCGGCGCTGCACTACGCTGTACAAGAACCTCGCGGTGTTCGATCCGCGCAACGAGGAAACGATCTTCGCCGTCAATCGCTTCATGATCTACGCGGTCTTTCCCGAGATCAATATCTCCATCCATGTCCTGTGGGGCGTGCAGAAGCAGAACACGGTGTTCGCCGTCGGCAAGTCGATCATCAATCGCACCTCGAATACCAATGTCGGCGAGCTGATGCTGTTCTACGGCGGCGGCGGGCACGAAAATGCCGGCACCTGCCAGATCCCCAACGAAAGGGCCGACAAGGTCCTGCATGAGTTGATCGAGACCATCACCACCGACGGCTGAACGCCTGCTTTCCCGGCAGGCATCCGCTTGCCGGCGCCGGTAGCAGACTGGCGCACTCAAAATGACATTGCTCGAAATCCGCAACGTAACCCGCCGCTTCGGCTCGCTCGAGGCGGTGAAGGACGTTTCCATCTCGATCGAGGCCGGCGAGTTCTTCACCCTGCTCGGTCCTTCGGGCTGCGGCAAGACCACCATCCTGCGCATGATCGCCGGCTTCGACGAACCCGACGAAGGCGAGATCCTGCTCGACGGCAAATCGCTGGCCGGCGTGCCGCCGGAGAAGCGGCCGCTGCATACCGTGTTCCAGAGCTATGCGCTGTTTCCGCACATGACCGTGGCCGGCAACATCGCCTTCCCACTGGAAATGGCCGGAAAGTCGGCGCCGGAGATACGGCGCCGCGTCGGCGAGACCCTGGCACTGGTGCATCTGGAGGACAAGGCCGACAGCTTCCCTCACGAACTGTCGGGCGGCCAGAAGCAGCGCGTCGCGCTGGCCCGCGGCCTGGTGAACAAGCCGCGCCTGCTGCTGCTCGACGAACCGCTCGGCGCGCTCGACGCCAAGCTGCGCGTGGAAATGCAGATCGAATTGATTGCCCTGCAGCGCGAAGTCGGCATCACCTTCATTTTCGTCACGCATTCGCAGCAGGAGGCACTGGCCCTGTCGCACCGCATCGCCGTCATGAAGGACGGCCGCGTCGAACAGCTCGACGAGCCGGACAAGCTCTACTCGGCGCCGGCCAACCGTTTCGTCGCCGACTTCATCGGCAAGATTAACCTGCTCGACGTCGAGGTCACGTCTTCCAGCAAGGTGCTGCTGGGCTTGCGCGCCGCCGGCCTCGGCGAAATCGCCGCGACCGATCCGCGGCCGATCGCGGTGGGCGAGCGCGGCGTCTTCGCCCTGCGCCCGGAGCTGATCCGCGTATTCGGCCATCGCGAAGCGGCCGACCTGAAGAACCGCTTCGAGGGCGTGGTGCGTGAACTGCTCTATCTCGGCGACGTCACGCTGTACAAGATCGAGCTGGCCAACGGCTGCCTGATCGAGGCGCTGATGCCCAACGCCGCGCCCGGCCGCGCCAAGTTCCACGAGGTCGGCGACGCGGTCGCCGTCTGCTGGCGGCACGACGCCGGCGTCTATTTGCGTAACTGAGTTCGGAACCGAGCAGAGGGCGCCCATGTCCGAACCGCGAACGCAGCCGTCGGGCCTGACCAAGTGGGTGGTGACGCTGCCGCCGACCATCTTCCTGCTGGCCTTCTTCCTCGTCCCGGCGCTGATCGTCGTCGTCGCCGGCTTTCGCGAAACCGGCGAGTTCGGCGGGCTCGCGCCCATCGACAGCCTCGCCGCGCTGTCGCTGGATGCCTACCGCTTCCTGCTCGGCGACGTCATCTACCTGGAAATCTTCGCCCGCTCCTTCCTGGTCGCCGCGCTGACCACGCTGATCTGCATCGTGCTCGCCTACCCGCTGGCCTGGCTGATCGCGCGCAGCCCCAAGCAGCGGCGCGACTTCCTCGTGCTGCTGGTGATCCTGCCCTTCGCCAGCAATTTCCTGGTGCGCATCTACGCCTGGATCATGCTGCTGGGCCCGGTCAACCTGCTGTACACGCCCTTCGCGGTGATCGTCGGCATGGTCTATGCGCACCTGCCCTTCATGGTGCTGCCGCTCTACACCAACCTCGAAAAGCACGACCCTGCGCTGCTCGAAGCCGCACAGGACCTCGGCGCCAACGGCTGGACACGCTTCTGGCGCGTGACTTTTCCGCTCTCGCTGCCCGGCATCTTTTCCGGTTCGGCGCTGGTCTTCATCCCCGTGCTCGGCATGTTCGCCGTGCCCGAGCTGCTCGGCGGCACCGGCGACATCCTGATCGGCAACCTGATCAAGGAACAGTTCCTGGAAAACCGCGACTGGCCGCTCGGCTCGGCGCTGTCGATCATGCTCACGATCCTGGTGCTGGCGCTGGCTGGATTGACCGCATGGGCCTCGAAGCGCGGCCTGCACGGAACGGAGGCGGTGACGTGAAGCGAAAAGCCGCCCATCCTTCGACAGGCTCAGGACGAACGTCCCTGCGCGTGCTGCCGTTCGCCCTGAGCAGCCTGCGCA
>JBAZOF010000347.1:0-2608 GCA_041648855.1 Sulfuritalea sp.
AACGCGATCCGGAAAGCCGTCGCCGGCTGCGCCATCTCGAACTGCTGCTCGAAGTGACCCGCCGCATGGCGAGCTATGGCACGCTCGACGAGGTCCTCCAGGCGCTGGTGGAAATGACCACCACCGAATTGAATGCCGAACGCGGCTCGCTGTTCCTCAACGATCCCGACACCAATGAGCTGTATTCGCGGGTGGCGCAGGGCAACATCCAGCGCGAGATCCGCATCCTCAACACCAGCGGCGTCGCCGGCTACGTCTACACCGCGGGCGAGGCGCTGATCATCCACGACGCCTACGCCGACGATCGCTTCA
Organism: Sulfuritalea sp.; assembly: GCA_041648855.1. Classification (GTDB taxonomy): domain Bacteria; phylum Pseudomonadota; class Gammaproteobacteria; order Burkholderiales; family Rhodocyclaceae; genus Sulfuritalea. The sequence goes on from JBAZOF010000347.1 coordinate 313, forward strand.
ACCGCTCCATCGACGAGCAGACCGGCTTCACCACGCGCAACATCCTCTGCGTGCCGATCAAGACGGTAAAGGGCGAGATCATCGGCGTCGCGCAGACGCTCAACAAGCGTAACGGCAAGTTCACCAAGCATGACCTGAACCTGCTCGAAGCCATGACCAGCCAGGGCACGCTGGCACTGCAAAGCGCGCAGTTCATCGAACGCATGCAGGCGATTCGCCGCCAGGAGATGGAGTTCATCGACGTCGTCTCCGAAGTCACTGCCGACATCAAGCTCGGTTCGCTGCTGCAGAAGGTCATGGGCGAAGCCACGCGCCTGCTCAATGCCGAGCGCTCGACGCTGTTCCTCAACGACGAGAAGACCAGCGAACTCTGGTCCGAGGTCGGCCAGGGCCTGGAATCGGTGCAGATCCGCCTGCCCAATCACCTGGGCATCGCCGGCGCGGTGTTCACCCAGGGCAAGGCGATCAACATCCCGTACGCCTACGCCGATCTGCGCTTCAATCCGGCCTTCGACAAGAAGACCGGCTACTTCACCCGCTCGATACTCTGCGTGCCGATCGTGAACAAGCATGGCAAGGTGATCGGCGTCACGCAGGTGCTCAACAAGCGCGGCGGCCCTTTCACCGGCGAGGACGAATCGCGACTGCGCGCCTTTACTGCACAGATTTCGATCGCGCTGGAAAACGCCAAGCTGTTCGCCGACGTGCAGAACATGAAGAACTACAACGAGGCGATGCTGGAGTCGATGTCGAATGCGGTGATCACGCTCGACGAGACGGAGAAGATCGCCACCTGCAACGCCGCCGGGCTGCGCATCCTGCGCGTGAATGCGGCACAGATCCTGCAAAAGCCCGCGGCGGAATTCTTCGCCGGCAACAACGCCTGGATTCCGGAAAAGCTGAAGCGCGTCGCCGATACGCAATCCACCGAAGTCATCATGGAAGCCGAGCTGATCGTCGGCGAAGACAAGCTGTCGGTGAATCTCACGGCGCTGCCGCTGCTTTCGATGGAGAAGAAGCGCATCGGTTCGATGCTGATGTTGGAAGACATTTCCAACGAGAAGCGGCTCAAGTCCACCATGTCGCGCTACATGGACCCGGGCATCGCCGACCAGATGCTGGCTTCCGGCGCCGAGAGCCTCGGCGGCAAAGCCGTGATGGCGACGATCCTGTTCTCCGACGTGCGCGGCTTCACCACGATCACCGAGCAACTCGGCGCCCAGGGCACGGTGGCGCTGCTCAACGAATACTTCACGCTGATGGTGGATTGCATCCAGCGCGAGGAAGGCATGCTGGACAAGTTCATCGGCGACGCCGTCATGGCGGCCTTCGGCATACCGATCGGCCACGACGACGATGCCGACCGCGCGGTACGGACGGCGATCGCGATGATCCGCGAACTTTGGGCCTGGAACAAGGGACGCGTCAACGAAGGCAAAATGCCGGTCGACATCGGCATCGGCCTCAATACCGACAATGTGGTGTCGGGAAACATCGGCTCGAAGAAGCGGATGGATTACACCATCATCGGCGACGGCGTGAACCTTGCCGCCCGGCTCGAGTCAGCCTGCAAGCAGTACGGCACCCACATCCTGGTCAGCGAGTTCACCTACAAGGCCCTGAAGGCGACCTACTTCAGCCGCGAACTGGATCTGGTGGTGGTCAAGGGCAAAACCAAGCCCGTCGCCATTTATGAAATTCTCGATTACCACACGGAAGAATCCTACCCGCAGATGATGGATGCTCTGCGTCACTTCAAATCCGGGCTGGTGAAATACCGGCAGCAGAAATGGGAAGACGCCAAGAACGAATTTGGCGAAGTGCTGGCCATCAATGACCACGACAAGGCAGCGAAGATGTATATCGAGCGCTGCGACCATTTCATCGCCAATCCTCCCGGCGATGACTGGAACGGCGTCTGGGTGATGGAATCGAAGTAGTTGCCCCCGCCACGCGGGAGCCGCAGGCTGCAGCTACTTGACGCGGGTGAGGACAGGCCGGCCGGAGGGGCGCTCGGGAGTCGGCGCTGGTGATACGGCGGCAGCTTCCGCGTCGGTCGCCTCCAGGGTTTCGCCCTCGACGACAGCGACGCCTGCCGGCGTTTCGGTGACTTCGAACGCCATGCCCTCGCCGTTCTCGCTGGCGTAGATCGCGGCAACCCGCGCAATAGGCACCACGACCGGGAATGCACGCCCGCCGAAGCGCGCCTGGAAAGTGATTTCCTCGTTGCCCATCAGCAATTGGTGTGTCGCTTCGATGCCGACGTTGAGGACAATCTCGCCGTCCTTGACGAATT
>JBAZOF010000348.1:0-2600 GCA_041648855.1 Sulfuritalea sp.
CCGACATCAGCACGCGGGTGCCGTTGCCTTCGCCGCCCATGACGTTCTCGACAGGCACTTCGCAATCGTCGAAGAACAGCGGGTAGGTGTTGGAGCCGCGCATGCCGAGCTTGTCCAGATGCTGGCCCTTGCTGAAGCCCGCAAAACCCTTTTCGACGATGAAGGCGGTCATGCCCTTGGCGCCGCCATCCGGATTGGTCTTGGCATAGACCACCAGCGTGTCGGCGTCGCCGCCGTTGGTGATCCACATCTTCGAGCCGTTGAGCACGTAGCGGTCGCCTTTGAGGTCGGCGCGCAGCTTCATCGATACCACATCGGAACCGGCTCCCGGTTCGGACATCGCCAGCGCGCCGACGTGCTCGCCCGAGATCAGCTTGGGCAGGTATTTCTTCTTCTGCGCCTCGCTGCCGTTGCGGCGGATCTGATTCACGCAGAGGTTGGAATGGGCGCCGTAGGAAAGCCCGACCGAGGCCGAGGCGCGCGAGATTTCCTCCATCGCCACGATGTGCGCGAGGTAGCCCATTTTCGTGCCTCCGTATTCCTCGTCGGCGGTCATGCCGAGCAGGCCCATGTCGCCGAACTTCTTCCACAGGTCCGCGGGAAAGAGATTGTCGCGGTCGATCGCGGCGGCGCGCGGCAGGATTTCCTTCTGCGCGAATTGCCAGACGGCATCGCGCAGCATGTCGATGTCTTCGCCCATGTCAAAGTTGATTCCTAACATTCAGTTCTCCTTGCCGTGCATGGTCATGAGGGTTTGTTGCATCGTCGCGCAGTGCGTCGCACGGCCGTTCTTGATCGCATACACCTCGCCGCGGGTGATGACGAGGTTGCGGCCGGACTTCAGCACCTGGCCTTCGGCGACCAGATACTCGCCGTCGGCGGGGGCCAGCAGGTTGAGCTTGAACTCGACGGTCAGCACGTCGGCGCCTTTCGGCATCACGGTAAGCCCCGCGTAGCCGCCGGCGCTATCGACGATGGTGCTGGTGATCCCGGCGTGGAAGAAGCCGTTCTGCTGGGTCAGATCGTCACGGAAGGGCAGGCGAATCTCGCAATGGCCGGGGGCAAGGGCGCCCATTTCGGCGCCGAGCAGTGTCATCACCTTCTGCCGGGCGAAGCTGCCGCGCACCGTGGGCTCCCACTCGGGATTGCGCGGCTCGAAGACGTTTCTGGCTGGACGTGCGGTGTGCGGCATTCGAACCTCCTGCAAACAGTTTGTGCATGCTAGTTGACGTTAACGTCAACGTCAACTATCGGGACTGCGTTTTGTGCCGCGTTTTGCCGGCGGCCGCGCCTTCGTCGGCCTGCAGCATCTCGCGGCACTGCCGCTCGAAGCGGACGATTTCCTTGAGCACGGCCTCGATGTCGTCGCGCTGCTGCTCCAGCGCGGCGCGGCGCTGGGCCAGGGCGCCGAGAAAGGACAGCAGTTGGGAGGACTCGTCCTCCGCCGTGTCGTACATGTCGATCAGGTCCTTGATTTCGGCCAGGCTGAGCCCGAGCCGCTTGCCGCGCAGGGCCAGCTTGATGCGGGTCCGGTCGCGCTTGCTGTAGACGCGGTTGCCGCCCTCGCGCGCCGGGGACACCAGGCCGTGGGACTCCCAAAACCGTATGGCACGGGTGGTGACGCCGAATTCGCGCGCCAGTTCGGTGATGGTTTGGGTTTCGTTCATGATTGTGGGGCCGGGATGCGCCGAATGCTGCACCGCACATAAAGCCCCGAAAATTGGATAAGATGGCAGACCGACGTTTGACAAGTTAAGCAGATTTTCCCCGCCGATGCAAAGAGGCCCCGCTTGAACGCACCCCTGAACGCTCCCATCGCCTACCTGCACGAGACCGCCCCGGCCCCCGGCACGGCGGTGCCCGTCGCCCCCGGCATCGAATGGCTGTGCATGCCCCTGCCTTTCGCCCTGAACCACATCAACTTGTGGCTGCTGGAGGATGGCGACGGCTACGCGGCGATCGATACCGGCTTCGCGCTGGATCCGATCAAGGAGGCCTGGAAGTCGGCGCTGGAAGGGCGGCGCCTGACGCGCTGCATCGTCACCCATTGCCACCCCGACCATCTCGGCCTCGCCGCCTGGCTGGAAGAGGAAACCGGCGCCGGACTGTGGATCGCGCAGGGCGAATACCTCGCGGCGCACATGATCGTGGAGCAGGTCGCCGGCTACTCGATCAATTTCATGGTCGAGTTCTTCCGCCGGCACGGCCTCGACCAGGCGCGCATCGACGGCCTGATCGCGCGCGGCAACGGCTACAAGAAAGGCGTGCCGGCGATTCCGACCACCTACCGCCGCCTGTTCCCCGACCAACTGCTGAAGATCGGCGACCACGAGTGGCGCACCATCGTCGGCCACGGCCACGCACCGGAACACATGAGTCTGTATTGCGCGGAACTGGGCGTGCTGATTTCCGGCGACATGCTGCTGCCGCGCATCTCGACCAATATTTCGGTGACGGCCAGCACGCCGCATGCAGACCCGCTCGGCCTGTTCCTCGATTCCATCGACAAGTTTCGCGTGCTGCCGGAGGACACCCTGGTGCTGCCCTCGCACGGCCGCCCCTTCCGCGGCCTGCATGCCCGCATCGAGCAGCTTCATGCC
>JBAZOF010000349.1:0-2589 GCA_041648855.1 Sulfuritalea sp.
CGCTCCGTGGATGAAAAGCAGCGGCGTCGGCTGCGGTTTGCCCGCGGGGGTACGGACCAGGACTTCGTGATGCTCGAATCGGGGCATATTCATTGCGACAGCTTGTAAGAGCGCTTGGGCGACAGTCGCGAAGGTGTCATCGGGACGTCATCGTGCGCGGCTCTGATTAGAATGCTTGTCTTTGAATTTTACCGCGCACCATCCATGCTGAAATGGTTGATTGTTCTGGTGGCCGCTGTTTTCATTGTCGGCTTGTTGCAGCCCCGCCTGGCGCGCCTGCTGCAACTCGGTCGGCTGCCGGGCGACCTGCGCGTGCGGCTGCGCGGCAGGGACTACGTCTTCCCCTTCGCCTCGGCGGTGCTCCTGTCGCTGGTGGCCGCTCTTATCGGTCGGCTGCTTTGAGTTCCCGCAAGGCGGCCACGCGCGCCGCGCTGATATTGCGCGCGATGGCCTGCGGGTCGGGCTTGGCTTCGTCTTTGGCCGCCGCGGCACGAGCCGCGGTTTCCCGTGCAATGGCGCCGGCATCGACGGCGCGCACCGCCGCCAGCGCGGCCCGCCAGGAACGCGCCTGCACGTAGTCGCGTTCGTCCCAACCCAGCCGGCCGCGGTAATCCGCCTCGCAGGCGAGCAATATCATCTCGAAGCGCTCCGGTCGGCGCAGCGCATCGCAACGCTCCAGCACGGTCAGCCGGGTTTCCGGCCGCAACTCCGCGACGCGGTGGATGTCGCCATGGAAGCGCGCGGCCAGACGACCGACGTCGCGGCAATCCACCGGCACGCGCAGCCGCTCGCAGATGTCTTCGAGCAGCGCGACGCTCTTCGCTTCATGGCCGTAGTGGCGCGGCAGGATGTCGGCCGGCGTGCGGCCCTTGCCCAGATCGTGCATCAGCGCGGCAAAGCGCGCCGGCAAAGCGCCTTCGAGCCGCGCCGACATGTCGATGACCATCATGACATGCACGCCGGTATCGACTTCGGGATGATAGTCGGCGCGCTGCGGCACGCCCCACAGCGCGTCGAGTTCCGGCAGTAGGCGCGCCAGCGCGCCGCATTCGCGCAGCACCTGGAACATGCGCGACGGCTTCGCTTCCATCAGGCCGCGGGCCAGCTCCTGCCAGACACGCTCGGACACCAGCGCATCGACTTCACCGGCGGCCACCATGCCGCGCATCAGCTCCAGCGTTTCCGCGGCAACCGAGAAATCGGCGAAGCGTGCCGCGAGACGGGCGACGCGCAGGATGCGCACCGGGTCTTCGGCAAAGGCCGGCGAGACATGCCGCAACAGGCGCGCCGCGAGGTCGGCCCGCCCGCCGTGGGGATCGATGATGGCGCCCGCCTCGTCCCTGGCCATCGCATTGATGGTCAGGTCGCGGCGCACGAGATCCTGCTCCAGGGTCACCCCGGGCGCGGCATGAAAAGCAAAACCCGTATAGCCCGGCGCCGTCTTGCGTTCGGTGCGGGCCAGCGCGTATTCCTCATGCGTCTGCGGATGCAGGAACACCGGGAAGTCGCGCCCGACCGCAACGAAGCCGCGGTCAAGCATGTCCTGCGGCGTGGCGCCGACCACCACCCAGTCGCGATCCTTGACCGGCAGGCCGAGCAGCTCGTCGCGCACCGCACCGCCCACGGCGTAGGTTTTCATTTGCGCGATATCAGCCACGCAGATACGTGGGCGCTACTAGTTCAAGAGGAGTCGCAATGCGGCCAAAAGGCAGCGCACAGCCGCTGTCGCAAACGCTGGCGACGCGCATCGAACGGATGTTGTCGCGCGTCATCGGGCCGTTGGGAATGAATTCCATGGCCCAGGCCTGCAGCCAGGCGATGGCATCCGGCAGGCCGACCACGGCGCGCGGATGGCCGGAGACCTCGGCCGCGTAGCTGACCAGCTCGCGCAGGCTGTACTGCGTCGGGCCGCACAGATCGTAGGCGGCGCCGATGCTTTCCGCACGCAGCAGGCTGTCCGCCACCGCCGCGGCGACGTCGCCCACCCAGACCGGCTGGAAGCGCGCCTCGGCGCCCGCCAGGGGAAAAAAGGGCGCAATCTTCGCCAGCCGCGCGAACAGCGTGAGGAAGGAATCGCCCGGGCCGAAAATCACCGAGGGACGAAACAGCGTGAGATCGAGGCCCGCGTCCCGCAGCACCGCCTCGCCGGCGGCCTTGGAACGCAGATAGCCGGAGGGCGCGTCGGCCGCCGCCTTCAGCGCCGAGACATGCAGCACCCGGCGCACACCGGCCGCCTTCGCCGCAGCGGCAATCTTTTGCGGCAGTTCGACATGGGCGCGGGCGAAGCCTTGACCATAGGGTTCGCCTTCGCCGCCTTTCAATATTCCGACCAGGCTGATCACGATGTCCTGCCCGGCCATCAGCCGCGCCAGCGTCGCCGGATCATGGACATCGGCCTCGACCACGGTCGCCGTGGGCAGCACCAGCAGGTGCCGGGCCCGGTCGCGACGGCGCGTCGGCAGAGTCAGGCAAAAGTCGGCGCTGGCGACGCGGCGAGCCAACTCGCCCACGATGGCCGTGCCCAGGAATCCGGTGCCGCCGATGATCAGCAAATTCTTCACGGCAGTTGTTCCACTGCCAGTTCGCCTT
>JBAZOF010000350.1:0-2587 GCA_041648855.1 Sulfuritalea sp.
ACAGTGGCTCCGGCAGATCCGGCACGAGCCGGGCGATCTCCCGGTGAATGCCGCGCCCGAGGTCCGCCGTCGGCAGATCCAGATGCCGGCCGCGCGCGCTGATGACGGCAGCGATCAGGCCGTATTGCTCGCAAAGTTGGCCGCGGTCGAACAGCCATTGCGCGAGCCCGGCATCCACGCCGAGCATGGGCTGCGGCAGGCGCACCCAATCCGGGTAGCTGAAGTAGCTGGTGACGATGGGCTCCCAGTCGAAGTGGTCCACCTGCGGTGCCAGTTCCGGCACGAGATTGCCGAGGTGATAGGGCGCCACGGCGAGAATCACCTGCGCGAACGGACCGGCATCGTCGATCCACCATACGTCCCCTTCACGCCTGGGTGAGCCGACGCGACGGCCGAGCTGCACGGCGCCGCCATGCCGGGCGATGAACTCGGCTGCAGGTTCGGGAAACAGCGCCGAAAGATCGACCTGCGGCAGCAGCATGTCGCTGGCGGAGCGCGAGCCGCCGAGGCTGTCGCGCAGCACGTTGGCGAGAACCTGGGCCGAGGCGCGGTCGGCCGGGGTGTTCAGTGCAGCGACGCACAGCGGCTCCCACAGAAGTCGGCGCTGGCGGAACGGCGTTTTGTTGCTGTCCATCCACTCCGTGACGGTGATGTCCGGCTCGATGCGGAATTGACTGGCCTGCAGACTCCGCATGAGGCGGATGGCTGCCCACTTTTCGCCCCAGTCGAGCCCTCGGGCGAGGAGCAGGGCGAAAGCCGTGTGCAGCGGCGCCGGCAGGTGCGGAGCGCTCATGACGAATTCGCCGGGGAATTCGAAGCGCAGCGGCGTGCGCTTGAGCTGGACGTCGGGATCGGAACCAACCGCACGCATCAGGCGCAGGGTTTCGGTGTACGCGCCGATCAGGATGTGCTGCCCGTTGTCGACGGTGAAGCCTTCGATCTGCACCGCGCGGGCACGGCCGCCGAGCATGCGCGAAGCCTCGAACACTTCGACCTGCCGGCCGGCGGCGGCCAGTTCGACGGCTGCGGCCAGTCCAGCGTAGCCGGCGCCGACGACGGCAATCTTGTCCGCCGCCGGGCCGCCCCAAGGCGGAGCGCGTTTCGGCCCGGAAGCCGCGGCAGCGGCTGAACCAGCGTCACCCCCTTCCGCGGGAAGGGGGCTGGGGGGAAGGTTCATGCTCTGATCCATGTTTTTCCGGCCAGCCAGAGCTTGCGCAACGGGGGCAGGGAAATGCGTTGATCCAGCACGCGATAGTCATCGCGCTCGATTTCATCGAGCGTCGCGCGGTAGATGGCGGCCATGATCAGCCCGGCCCGCTGCGCCTTGCGGTCGGCGGCGGGAAGCTGGGCAAAGGCCTGCTGGTACAGGGTCCGGGCGCGCTCGACCTGGAACGCCATGAGCCGGTGAAAATTGTCGCTGTAGTGCGCCTGAAGCAGATCGGCTTCCGTGACGCCAAAGCGCGACAGCTCGTCCTGCGGCAGGTAGATGCGGCCGCGCCGCGCATCTTCGCCGACGTCGCGGATGATGTTGGTGAGCTGGAAGGCCAGGCCGAGGTCGTGGGCGTACTTGAGCGTCTGGCGGTCGCTGTAGCCGAAGATTTCCGCGGCGAGCAGGCCGACCACGCTGGCGACGCGATAGCAATAAAGGTGCAGCGCCTTGAAATCCGCGTAGCGAAGCTGGTCGAGATCCATCTCCATGCCATCGATGATTTCCAGCAATTGCTCTTGCGGCAGATAGAAACCTTTGAGGGATGCAGCCAGCGCCTGGGTCACCGGATGAGTGGGATGGCCTTCATACAGTGCCGCCACTTCGCTGCGCCACCAGCCGAGTTTGGCGCGCGCCAGAAGGGCATCGGGGCATTCGTCGACTACGTCGTCGACTTCGCGGCAGAAGGCATACAGCGCCGTGATGGCCTGGCGCCGCAGCGGTTCGAGAAACAGGAAGCTGTAGTAAAAGCTGGAGCCGCTTTGCGCGGCGCGGTCCTGGCAGTATTGATCTGGGGTCACGGCGAATTTACCGATGGGTGTCCAGCGGGCGGACCAGCGAGCGCCAGGCTATCAGTGGCCAATCGAGAGGCTGGAGCATGGGGCGTCGGGTAAAGACATCGTAATCGGCAGCCTCGATTTTATCCAGAATGCGCAGGCCGCCGGCCACGATGGCGCGGATTTCGAGGCCGATGCGCCCCGGCAGGTCCCAGCCCAGCGGCGCTCCGCCGAGCATCAGCGCGCGCGCGCGTTCGACCTGGAATCGCAGCAGCTGCCTAAAGTCGGCGCTGGCCGGGGTGCCAACTGCGCGGCGCAGGATATCGTCGTCGCTGACGCCAAAGCGCGCCATCTCGTCCTGCGGCAGATAGATCCGGCCCTTGGCGCCCTTGGTCGCATCGATGCCGACATCCTGCCAGTGGTTGAACAACTGCAGCGCGGAGCAGATGGCGTCCGAGCGGGACAGGTTCTGCGCCGTGGCGTGGCCGAACAGATGCAGCAGCAGGCGCCCGACCGGGTCGGCCGAGCGGCGGCAGTAGTCCATGAGTTCGGCGAAGTCGCCGTAGCGGTCCTTGCTTACGTCCTGCACGAAGGCATCGAGCAG
>JBAZOF010000351.1:0-2578 GCA_041648855.1 Sulfuritalea sp.
AGCATGTAGGTGACGATGCCGATCGACGGCGCGAAGAGGAACGCCCACAGCACGCCGGCCACCGCCGCCGCGACGGCGTAGGGCCAGATCAGGACCGTCTTGTACAGCAGCGCGACCGAGCCGCGCACCACGCGGTCGGCCATCACCGCGAGCAGCAGCGAGATCGCGATGCCGAGGCCGGCCACCGCGACGCTGAACACGGCCGTGGTCTTGAACGACTCCAGATAGTGCGGATCCCTGAACAGCGTCGTGAAGTTGTCGAAGCCGACGAATTCGCTGTGCAGGCCGAAGGCGTCCTGCAACTGGAAGGAATACCAGACGGCCTGTCCCGCCGGCCAGAAGAAGAAAATGATGGTGATGGCGAGCTGCGGCGCCAGCAGAACATAGGGCAGCCACGCCGAGCGGAAGACTACGCGCTTTTCCATTCGGCGTGCCTGCGGACCGAGCTTACTTGTTCGCTGCCTGGAACTTGCGCAGGATCTCGTTGCCCCGCTTGACTGCATCGTTCAATGCGGACTGGGCGTCCTTCTTGCCCGCGAACACGGCTTCCATCTCCTCCTCGATCACCTCGCGGCCCTGCACGTAGTTGCCGAAACGCAGGCCTTTGGAGTTCTCTGTCGGCGCATTCAAGGTCAGTTGCTTGACGGCCGTGTCCCGCCCCGGGTTCTTGTCGTAGAACCCTGACTTGCGCGTCAGTTCATAGGCGGCCAGGGTGATCGGCACGTAGCCCGTGGTGGTGTGCCATCCCATCTGGATATCGGGTTGCGAGAGGAAGGCCATGAACTTCGCCACGCCCTTGTACTCGGCCGGCTTCTTGCCGCCCATCACCCACAGCGAAGCGCCGCCGATGATCGAGTTCTGCGGCGCGCCTTTGACATCGTCGTGGTACGGCAGGAAGCTCAGTTCCCAGTCCGTCTTGCCCGCCTTGATGGTGCCTGCCAGCGCGCCGGCGCTGATGGTTGCCATCGCGCACTCCCCGGATTGGAACTTGGAGTCGGCCTGGTTGGTGCGCCCGGCGTAAGTGAACAGGCCTTTCTTCACCATGTCGCCAAGCATTGCCACATGGCGCACGTGCAGTGGCGAGTTGATCTTGAACTCGGTGTCGACGCCGCCCATGCCGTTCTGCTTTGTGCCGATCGGCACGTTGTGCCAGGCGCTGAAGTTTTCGATGTGAACCCAGGACGGCCAGCCGGAGGTATATACGCAGTCCTGCCCGGCAGCCTTCAGCTTCTCCGCTACTGCGATCAACTCCTTCCAGGTTTTGGGCGGCACCGGCGGCAGGCCGGCCGCCTTGAACTTGTTCCGGTCGATGTAGAAAAGCGCGGTAGAGCTGTTGAAGGGGAGGGACAGCATGTTGCCCTTGATGTCCGAGTAGTAGCCCGCCACGGTCGGCAGGTAGGCCTTCGGATCGAAGGGCTCCTTGGCGTCCGCCATCACCTTGGCCACCGGCACGATCGCGCCCTTGGCCGCCATCATGGTGGCGGTGCCGACCTCGAACACCTGCAGCATGTGCGGCGCATTGCCGGCACGGAAAGCGGCGATCGCTGCCGTCATCGACTCCGGGTAGGAGCCTTTATATACGGCGACGACCTTGTAGTCCTTCTGGCTCTCGTTGAACTTGTTGGCAAGCCCGTTGAGCGCCTCGCCGAGCGCGCCTCCCATCGAATGCCACCACTGGATCTCGGTCACGGCCTGGGCAGCGGGTGCGACGAGGACGCCGGCGGTGAACAATGCGGCGGCGAGTGTCTTGAATTTCATTGTGTTCTCCTCTGGGTGCTCCGGTTTCAAGTCAGCTTTTTGCCTGGGAATATTTTTGCAGTATAGCTTGAAGAAATGATGCCAAACGCGATTGCCGCCGTGCCGCCAGCGCCGACTTTTCGGGACTTTGCCTGCGCAGCTCTGCGCGAACCATCTACAGAGGGAGCATGGCCGGCAGCAGCGAAAGATCGACAATCTCGCCGTCCGGCGTGGCCGGAATCCGCTCGGGGCTCTGGCCGAAGCGGTTGCACCAGACCACCTTGAAGCCGAAGGCCTTGGCCGAGTATGCGTCCCAGCCGTTCGACGACAGGAAGCAGATGCGCGACGGCGCGATCCCGAGGCGCTCGGCGGCGAGGCCATAGACGGCGGGATGCGGCTTGTACACGCCGACTTCCTCGACCGACAGCACCGCATCGAATACCCCTTCCAGTGCGGAGTTGCCGACCACCGCGGCGAGCATCGCCGGCGTGCCGTTGGAGAGGATGGCGAGCTTCATGCCGCGGCCCTTCAACTCATGCAGCATGGCCGGCACTTCGGGATAGGTCTTGAGCTCAAGGTAAAGTTTCATCAGGCGCTCGCGCAGGCCCGCGCGTTCGATGCGCAAGGTGGCGAGGGCGAAATCCAGCGCGTCGCCGGTGACTTGCCAGAAGTCGGCGTGATGCTGCGCCAGCCCGCGCAGCCATGTGTATTGGAGTTGCTTCAGCCGCCACAGATCGGAGAGGCGCTGCCAGTCATCGCCCAGTTCGTCCCGGGCGGCGCTCGCCGCGCTGTTGAAGTCGAACAGCGTGCCGTAGGCGTCGAAGACGCAGGCATCGATGTC
>JBAZOF010000352.1:0-2567 GCA_041648855.1 Sulfuritalea sp.
GAATCAATTCAGAACCCAACTCGAAACACAGACGGTCGCCAGCAGCAGACCCCCCGCATATCATCGGAGAACACCACATCATGGCTAAACCCGCCGCCATCGTCGGCCAGATCATCCTTTATGGCGCCTTTGCCGCCTTTATCGGCTACTTCTCCACCGCGCCCACCTACAAGCAGATCCCCGACGATGCAGCTCTGATCAAGCTCTCGATGAGTCACCTCGGCGGTCGCGAGTGCCGCAAGCGCACCGACGAAGAGCTGGCCAAGATGCCGCCCAACATGCGCGCACCGCTGGACTGCCCGCGCGGGCGTTCCGACATCAAGCTGCAGCTCGAGCTGGACGGCAAGCCGATGTTCGAAACCGTGATGCATCCCACGGGGCTTTCGAAAGACGGCGTCTCGACGGTCTACAAGCGCTTCGAGGTCAAGGCCGGCACTTACCAGCTCGCCATCAAGATGAACGACAACCTGGTCAATCCCGGCTTCAACCATGTCAAGGAAGCGCAAGTCACGCTGAAGCCGGCGCAGGTGCTGGTGATCGACTTCAATCCGGACAAGGGCGGTCTGTTTTTCCAGTAAATGCAAAAACAAATGCGAATTGAACTCCCCCACCCCCCAACGCCCGCCCGGGCGGGGGTGACTTTTAGCTCGCTACGCTCGACAGAGACGGAATACTTGGTTCATCGCAACGAGTGTATTCCACGTTAATCCCCAATCCTTCTGCGCGGATAAAGACCATGCTGACTCTCCTTCAAAAACTCGTGCGCTGGTTCTTCATGCGCGCGGAGAACCTGTTCAACCACGCCTTCGGCGAAAAGATCAACCCCTTCTATCACCTGGGCACGATCAGCTTCTGGCAGTTCTGGCTGCTGATCGGCACCGGCCTTTATCTCTACATCTTCGCCGATACCGCGGTGCATGATGCCTATGAATCGGTGGAGCGCATCACGCATGACCAGTGGTGGGCAGGCGGCATCATGCGCAGCATCCATCGCTACGCCACCGACGGCATGATCCTCACCATGCTGCTGCACATGATGCGGCACTTCGCCTATGACCGCTACCGCGGCTTCCGCTGGTTCTCCTGGGCCACCGGCATCGCCCTGATCTGGCTGGTGTACGCCTCAGGCCTCAACGGCTTCATGCTGGTATGGGACAAGCTGGCGCAGTTCGTCGTCGTCGCAATCGCCGAATGGTTCGACGTGCTGCCGATGTTCAACGGCACCCTGATCCGCAACTTCATCTACCAGGAAAACGTCACCAGCCGGCTGTTCACCCTGCTCGCCTTCATCCACCTCGGCGCGCCGCTGATTGCCGGCGTCATCGCCTGGGTGCATGTGCAGCGCGTGCCGCGCGCCCACATCAACCCGCCGCGCGAGATCGCGATTGCCTTCACCCTGATGTTCGTCGTGCTGGCGCTGGTCAAGCCGGTGGTGAGCCAGGGCGGCGAGGCCGACATGCTGGTAGTGCCGACCAATATCGCCTTCGACTGGTTCCAGATGCCGGTGCTGGCGCTGGTCTATGTCGTCAATCCGCTGTATCTGTGGTTCGGCATCATTGGGTTGTCCACTCTGCTGTTCCTCGCCCCCTGGCTGCCGCCCAAGCGCACGGGTGCGGCCCCGGCCGAAGCCGTCGTCACCTTCCACCCCGACCACAGGACCGTCGCCATCCGCTTCGACGAAACCCTGCTCGATGCCGGCCTGCGCCATGACATCAACCTGCCTTACGAATGCCGTAACGGCGGCTGCGGCCAGTGCAAATGCAAGGTGCTTAGCGGTAGCGTCGATCCCGGCCTGTACCAGGCGAGCGCGTTGTCTGCCGAGGAACTCGCGGCGGGCAAGGTCCTGCTGTGCTGCGCCACCGCGCTGGGCGACGTCGAGATCGAATACGAATCGTCGGCTGCTCCCTCCGCGATTCGCCAGTACACCGCCCACGTGGTGAACATGGAAAAGCTGACCCACGACGTCATGCGCGTCATGCTCAAGCTGCCTCACGGGCAACAGGTTTCGTTCAAGGCCGGGCAGTACATCAACATCATCCTCGACGACGGCCAGCGCCGCGCCTTCTCCTTCGCCAATCCGCCCCATCAGCCCGACCTGATCGAACTGCAGATTCGCCTGATGCCGGGTGGCCGCTATACCACCCATGTGTTCGAGCACATGAAGGAAGACGATGCCGTGCAGTTCGAAGGCCCGCTGGGTGATTTCTCATTGCGCGAATCGGAGCGTCCGATCGTGTTCGTTGCCGGCGCGACCGGTTTCGCGCCGGTCAAGAGCATGGTCGAGGACGCCTTCCATCGCGGCCTCAAGCGCCCCATCTATCTCTACTGGGGCGTGCGCCAGCTGGCCGACCTCTATCTGCCGGACCTGCCGCAAAGATGGGCGCGGGATCACGCGAACTTCCATTTCATCCCGGTGCTCTCCGATGCCGCGCCCGAAGACAACTGGAGCGGCCGTACCGGCCTGGTGCACGAAGCCATCCTGGAAGATTTCCCCGACCTCAAGGGCCACGAAATCTACGCCTGCGGCTCGGTGAAGATGGTCGAGGCCATCTTCCCGACGCTGAAGA
>JBAZOF010000353.1:0-2564 GCA_041648855.1 Sulfuritalea sp.
GATCAGCAGGGTGGCCTTGTCGGCGGGCAGCTTGTCGACGTTCTTGTCGAACTCGGTGTCGGAGATGTTGATCGCGGTCGGGATCATGCCCTTGTCGGCCACGCGTTTGGGCCGCGCATCGACCAGCATGTAGGCGGCCTTGTCGTCGATCAGCTTCTTGATGTGCGCCGCGGACACCGAGACCGGCCCGCCCTTGGCCTTCCAGTCGGGCATGCCGAACGGGTACACCTTGATGTTGGTGTAGCCGAGCTTTTCGGCCTTGGCCGCTGAGTTGTGGCTCAGCATGCAATCCACGCCGCCGCAATAGAACAGCAGCAGGGCAGCCTTGTCGGCGGGGAGCATTGCGACCTGCTTGTCGAACTTGCTGTCGGGGATGTTCACCGCCCCCGGGATGTGCCCGGGATCGTACTGACGCGCTGCCGGCCGCGAGTCGATGATCATCACGCCCTTCTTCAGGGGAATGTCCACGTTCTGGCGCATGAACTCGAAATCGACCAATGCCTTGTACCAACCTTCCCTGGGCTGCATGGTCGCTGCATCGGCGGCAAAGGCCGCAGTCGGAAGGGACAACGGCACAGCAGCAAGGCTGGACACTATGGCAACAACAAAGGCGAGACGTCGGGCTTGCATGATGATCTCCTGTGGCGAAAGACTATTCGTCAGTTCAGTTTTTTGCTTTTCGTCCGGGCTTCCGTGCCCACCTTGACCTGATAGATACCGTGGCAGGCATTGCATTTCTGCAGCATCTCGGCGACCTGCGACAGGGTGTGCCTGGGATCGCCCAGGCTTTCCGCGTCGAGGGCGATCAGGTCGAAGCTGGTATGCACGCCGCCGGCGAGAAGCTTGAACTCTTCCGGCAGCTTGGCCACGGTGACGGGAGGAATTTCGTTGGCAGCGCCGCTACCCATGGTACGGGCCGCGCGAGCAATTTCCTTCATGTCCTCGCGCGGCAGCGCATCGGTTATGGTCTGCAGCACCGCAAGGAAATTGCGCATTTCCTGCAGCACGAGATGGCGTTCGTCGTCGAGCAGGACGAGCGATGCGCGCTGGTCGGCGGCGGGTTTGGATTTGGCGGTTTTGGCCGGGCCGGCAGCAAGCGCAACGCCGGCCATGCAGAGCGCGCCGATGACGGTCGCGACAATTTTCTGGTGTCTTGGTTTCATGGATTTGACTATGTGCAGGTCAGGCGATCGTTGCTTCGGCGCGCGCGTGCTCGCCCTTGTTGTCTTCCCAGCTGATCGCCAGCCTGTCGCCGGACTTGGCGCCCTTGACGCGAAAGCCGAGCAGCGGGTTCTTGGAAATCGCCGGACCCAGTTGCGCCACCAGCACCGGCTTGTCATTCACCGTGGCGGTCACGTTCTGTATGAAATGGGCCGGATAGGCCTGGCCGGTGCGCGGATCCTTGCGCTGACCGGTTTCCATCGGGTGGATCATCAGCACGACGATTTGCGCGGATCCGTCCACCAGCTTGGTGCGGATTTTCATGGGTTCTGCCATTTGATGCTCCTTGTCTGTTCAGCCGCCGCAGCCGCCGATGGTCACCTTGATCTCGCGGCTGGCGATGTAGCTCTTGCCTCCCGCCTTCACCACGACCTTGATCACGGAGGTCTGGCCCATCTTGAAACGGGTATTGATGTAAGCCTCGGCGCCGTTCGTGAGATCGATATAGGCCATCAGGGGAAATGGATTTTTTTCGGCCAGCAGCGCGAGGGATTCCGCGCCCGCGATGCGGCTCGTCA
The DNA here is from genome assembly GCA_041648855.1 of Sulfuritalea sp. GTDB lineage: Bacteria > Pseudomonadota > Gammaproteobacteria > Burkholderiales > Rhodocyclaceae > Sulfuritalea. The sequence goes on from JBAZOF010000353.1 coordinate 1,740, forward strand.
CCTCGATTGGCACGACGGCGCCGTTCTCCGCGATATCCGGCGCCTTGATGAGGATCTCGGCACTTTCCGCCGCGCCCGCTGCCCCGATGTTCTTCAGCGCATCCGCCATGGCCTTCGACTCAAACGCCGCCTTGTTCCAGTCGGCGGCGAACACCCGGGTCGGGCGCAGCAGTCCCGCCGCCAGGGCGACTGCGAGTACCCCGCCGGCGCCACTCCCTTTCAAAACCAACCTGCGTAATTGATCCACAATTTCACTCCAAGAAAATGCCCGGGCTAACGTGCCGAGGGAACCGAGACCGGGTAGCCGTTGGACAGCACGGTCATGAAGACTTCGAGATCCATGAAAGCCGGATCGCCGGGCTTGATCTGCATCGTGCGCATCTGGCCGAGGCAGCGGGCGAAACGCTCCTGGATGGATTCCAGGGCGCCGACCGGCGTGCGATAGGTCGGATAGTGCGCAGCGTCGGCGAAGGGCGTGGTCGGCGTCTCGCCGCGCAGCTTGTGGCCCATGATGCTGCCGGGCACATGACAGGAGGCGCAGGCGAAATTGAGCTGGCCGGTCTTCACGTAGAAGAGCTTCTCGCCGCGGCGATAGGCCTCCATCACCTTGCCGTCGCCGATGTCCACCCGGATCGGCGTGCCGGCGCTGAGCGACTTGAAATACACGGCGATCTTGTTGTTGGCCGGCGTGCCCTGGCGGATATCCTCGTTCAGCACGCTTTTCGCGCAATGCTCGATGCGGCTTTCCACGGTGACGATGCGGCCCAGCGCCGCGTCATGCTTCGGGTAGGCCGCGGCCAATCCATCGAGCTTTGCGCCACCCTC
>JBAZOF010000354.1:0-2520 GCA_041648855.1 Sulfuritalea sp.
CATCGCGGCGAATCCTTTGAACCCGATCCGCGCTACAGGCGTGTTTTCAAGGTGCCGGCCGCCCAAGTCTGCGAAGCGGCGCGTTTGGTCCTCCTTGGGCAAGGCTATGTGGTCCGCAGTCTTGACTCGAGCGCCTTGTCGATGGACGGGAACAAGCAGTTTCCCGGCGAGAAGCAATCCCACAGCGTGCTCCAGGTGATCGTCAATTGTGTCCAGCGGACTCAGGGCACGAATCTTTTCGTTACGGCTGTGGAGGAGAGCTTCGAAGTCAAGAAATCGAGCGAATCCACCGCCGTCGGCCTGCCGATAGTGGCACCGATCACGGTATCCCGATCATCCACGGCCGAGCATCAAGTCAAGTCCAGCGGACAGACGGTTCGCGACGAACGCTTCTTCGAAAGCTTCTTTGCTGCGGTTCAAGCCGAACTCGGCCAGCCCTAGGCGCGCTTCGAAGTCAGTGACGCGGCTAGGGCACGACAGCCGTAGCCGAGCCGCTCCAAGCTTGAATGCCCCGGAAAAGAAAACGGCTCCCATCGCTGGGAGCCGCTTGAATACTGGTGGTGATGAGTGGACTTGAACCACCGACCCCCGGATTATGAATCCGATGCTCTAACCGACTGAGCTACATCACCGTGCAAAGGGGCGGAATTATCCTCGTCGCACGCTTGCCTTGTCAAGGCTGGCCCGGGTAAGCGACAATCCGGCCATGGACTTCGATGTCGTGATTGTGGGTGGTGGCTTGGCGGGCTTGGCTCTGGCAGCGGCTTTGCGTCGCTCGACTTTGTCTGTGGCATTGGTCGAAGGAACCCCCCCGGCCTTCCCGCAGGGGTGGGATTCGCGGATTTACGCGATCAGCCCGGCAAATGCCCGTTTCCTCGATGAGGTGGGCGCCTGGCGGCATCTCGATACGGCGCGCATGGAAGCCGTGCGGGCCATGGAGATTCACGGCGACGCAGGTGGGCGGCTGGATTTCAGCGCCTATGGCAGCGGAGTGTCGGAGCTGGCCTGGATCCTCGAATCCTCGCTGATGCAGCGCGAACTTTGGGAGACGGTCAAGCGCCAGGGCAACCTGCGGCTGCTCTGTCCGGCACGACCGCAAGCATTGGCCATCGGGCCCGATGTCGCGCAACTGACCCTCGACGATGGCCGCAGCCTTTCGGCACGGCTGATCGTTGCCGCGGACGGCGCCGAGTCCTGGACCCGCTCCGCGGCAGGCATCGCGGTGCGCTTCGACCCTTACGACCAACTTGGAGTGGTCGCTAACTTCGCTGTCGAAAACCCGCATCGAGGCACGGCGTTTCAGTGGTTCCGCCGGGACGGAGTCCTGGCCTGGCTGCCCTTGCCGGGCAACTGCATCTCGATCGTCTGGTCCACCGGCTCGGATCATGGACGCGAATTGCTGGCGCTCGACCACGCCGCGCTATGCGCTCGTGTCGCCGAGGCCGGCGGGGACCGTTTGGGCGCGCTGGAGCTGATCACGCCGCCCGTCGGCTTTCCGTTGCGCCTGATGCGCGCGCCGCAGGCGGTGGCGCCGCGACTGGCGCTGATCGGCGATGCCGCGCATACCATCCACCCGCTTTCCGGCCACGGCATCAATCTGGGCTTTCAGGACGCCCTGACCCTTTCGGCCCTTCTGTGCGACAAGCCCGGTCATGTCGATTGCGGCGATCTGGGCCTGTTGCGCGGCTACGAACGGGCGCGCAAGGAAGAGGTAGTGACTTTGCAGACGGTGACTGATAGTCTGCACGACCTTTTCCGCCCCGCCGAGGGCCCCGTGGCCCGTCTGCGCAACTTCGGATTGAACCTCACCAATGCTTTGCCGGTCGTAAAGAGCCTGCTGGTCCGCTACGCACTGGCGTCCTGAATTTCCTGGAGAACTCATGAAACTACCCCTGTTTGCCGCCGTTCTGGCCTGTGTGTCCTTCGGCGCTATCGCCGACGAGGCAGATATCAAGAAGGCCGTCGAGGCCAAACTCGGCAAGGTCGAAAAAATCGTCAGGGCGCCCATTACGGGCATCTGGGAAGTTACCGTGGATGGCCAGGTTTTCTACTCGGACGACAAGGCCACCTACCTGTTGTTCGGCAATCTGCTGGAAACAAAAACGGGAAAGAACATCACCGCGGAGCGCCAATTCAATTCCCTGCCGCTCGACCTGGCCGTGAAGCAGGTGCGCGGTTCGGGCAAGAACATCATGGTGACCTTTGAAGACCCCAACTGCGGTTATTGCAAGAAGCTGGCGAAAGACATCCTGACGCTGAAGGACGTGACGGTCTACACCTTCCTCTATCCGGTGCTGGGCGATGATTCCTACGAGAAGTCAAAGGCGATCTGGTGCGCGCCGGACAAGTCGAAAGCCTGGACCGACTGGATGACGGCCGGCAAGGCGCCGCCTGCCGTGCCCGCCAAGTGCGATATGGCCGGCCTCGACAAGTCTGCGCAGTTGGGCCGCAAATTGCGCATCAATGGCACGCCGGCGATCTTCTTCACCAGCGGCGAACGCGTCGGTGGCTATATTCCTG
>JBAZOF010000355.1:0-2508 GCA_041648855.1 Sulfuritalea sp.
CCAGCCGGGGCGGCTGCGCCTGACCACCATCGACGCGCTGTGCGCAGGCCTGGCGCGGCAGATGCCGCTGCTGTCGCGCTTCGGCGCACAGCCCGCGGTGGCCGAGGAAGCCAAACGGCATTACGAAGAGGCTGCGCGGCGGGCGCTCGACCATCTCGAAGGCAAGGGTGAAGACGAGCGCGAACATGCCGAGGCGGTGGCGACCGCCCTGGCGCATCTCGACAACGACGTCACGCGGCTGGCGCGGCTGCTGGCCGAGATGCTGGCGCGGCGCGAGCAGTGGCGCCCGCTTTGGGAAATGAGCGCCAGCCCCGACCATCCCGAGTCGGCGATCGGCGAGGCGCTCGAGGAAATGGTCGGCGAGGAACTGGCGTTGGTCGCCGACGTGCTCGACGATGCATGGCAAGGGCAGTGGATGCCGCTGGCGCGCTTCGCCGCGGACAATTTGGGCGGTGCGAATTTGGCAAACTCGCTGAGCGACTGGACGGAAGCCTTGCAAGCGACCCCCGAGCAACTGCCGCGCTGGCGGGCGCTGGCCGAATTGCTGCTGACGCAGAAGGACGAAGCGCGCAGGACCGTGACCGTCAAGAACGGCTTCCCTCCCGGCAAGGAATTCAAGGCGCAGAAGGACGCCATGCTGGAACGCCTGGCCGCGCTCGATGCCGGACCGGTAGCCGCCCTGCAGCGCCTGCGCGAACTGCCGGCGCCCGATCACGACAACGATGCCGTGGTGCGCGCGCTGGCACGCCTGATGAAGCTTGCCGCCGCAGAACTGTGGCTGGTGTTCCGCGAGGCCGGCGAGGTCGATTTCGGCGAGCTCGCCGCGCGCGCCGCAGCCGCCTTGGGCGACGAGCTCGATCCGTCGGAGCTGGGCCTGCGCCTCGACTACCGCATCCGCCATTTGCTGGTCGATGAGTTCCAGGACACCAGTCCGGCGCAGATCGAATTGCTCGAACGGCTGACCGCCGGATGGCAGCCCGATGACGGTCGCACGCTGTTCGCGGTGGGCGACCCGATGCAGTCGATCTACCGCTTCCGCAAGGCCGACGTCGGGCTCTTCCTGCGCGTCGCCGAGAACGGCATCGGCGCGCTGCGCCTGACTCCGCTGCGCCTGTCGCGCAACAACCGCTCCTGTCCGGCCGTGGTGGACTGGATCAACGCCAGCTTCCCGGCGGTGTTCCCGGCCATCGACGATCCGCTGCGCGGCGAGATTCGCTATCGCGAGTTCGTCGCCACGCGCGATGCGCTGCCGCAGTCCGGCGTCATGGTGCATCCGGTGCTGGCGGAGAAGGGAGATGGGGCCACGGGCGCCCGTGCCGAGGCGCAACAGGTCATCGCGCTGATCGAAGCCGAATGGCGCGAGGATCCGGCGCGCAGCATTGCCGTGCTGGTGCGCGCCCGCGATCATCTCGCCGCACTGGTCGCCGCGATCCGCCGCCATGGCGCCGCCTGGCGTTTCTCGGCCGTCGAAATCGAGCCGCTGGCAGGGCGTCAGGCGGTGCAGGACCTGCTCTCGCTGACCCGCGCCCTGCATCATCGCGCCGACCGCGTGCATTGGCTGGCCGTCCTGCGCGCGCCGTGGTGCGGCCTCTGTCTGGCCGACCTCCACGCGCTGGCCGGCGACGATCACGATGCCACGATCTGGTCGCTGATGAACGATGCCGAACGCACTGGGCGCCTGTCGGCCGATGGTCGCATGCGGCTCGTCCATGTGCGCGAGGTGCTGGCCGAGGCGCTGGCCGGGCAGGGCCGGCAGCGGCGCCGGCGCTGGGTCGAGGACGCCTGGAAGAAGCTCGGCGGGCCGGCGTGCCTGGGCGGTGCGACCGAGGCCGCCGACGCGCAGGCCTATTTCAATCGGCTCGACGCGCTGGACGCGGCCGGGCGCTTCGTGCTCGACAGCCTCGAAGACGACATGGGTCGCCTCTACGCGGCGCCCGATGCGCAGGCCGACGGCCGGCTGCAGCTGATGACCATCCACAAGGCCAAGGGGCTGGAGTTCGACACCGTAATCCTGCCCGGCCTCGATCGCGAGACGGCGGGGCGCGACATGCCGCTCTTGGCCTGGGACAGCTTTCCGCTCGCCTCGGGCGAACGCCTGATCGCCGCGCCGGTGAATCAGCGACGCGGCAAGGCGGCCGGCGAGCCGACGGTGTATGACTTCCTGCAGCGCATGGAGAAGGAACGCAGCCGCAATGAGGATGCCCGCGTGCTTTACGTCGCTGCCACGCGTGCGGTGCGCCGCCTGCATCTGGTCGGAGTCGCGCGGCGCGACGAAGAAGGAGCGCTCGTCGCGCCGCGCGCCGCTTCGCCGCTGGCGCGGCTGTGGCCGGCCGTCGAGGCGGAGTTCGTGCGAGCGGCAGCCGGCGCCGACGAAGGCAGACTGAAGTCTGCCCTGCAGCCTGCCCGACAGGAAGGCCTCGCGGAGTTCGTGCCGCAATTGCTGCGCTTGCGCGAGCCGGTCGCGACGCCGGGTTGGCGCGCACCTGATCTCCCGGCGCCCGTGACAGA